>CAKOTD010000003.1 GCA_934120015.1 uncultured Bacilli bacterium | reverse complement strand
ACTACAATTACCTTTTGTAACTTTTATCTTTTCAGCTGTTTCATATTTTACTGCACAATACTTATTATTTGTAAGTAAAATTGATATTTTCCCCTCTCTTGTAATAATTACACTACCTAAACCCATATTGCCTTCTACATCAAGTTTTATTGGATTATTATCTTCATCTAAATCTGATGACTTACATTCTATATTATCACAATTAAATACTATTTTATTTGGTACTTCTTCACTTATTAAATTACTAGTATAATATGTTTTAGCACTCTTTACTACCCATTCTGCACTTCTGGCAAATGCCCCTTTTCTTGCTTTTTCAACTAAGTTTAATACTATTGGGGTTGCTACTAGAGCTATTATTGCTAATATCACTATAACGGCTAGTAATTCTATTAATGTAAATCCTCTCCTTTTTTCTTTCATCTCTACTCCTCTACTTTCTATTTAAATACATTATAACTTTTAATATTACTTTTAGCAATATTAAAAACATGTTAATTTTTACATTAACATATTTTATCTATTCACCTAATTTATATGCAACTATAAAGCCTATACCAAAAAGTAAAATTCCTATCAATAATTGTGGCACTGAAAATATTAAACCTTCTGCTCCTGTAAATATTGTAATAATAGAAGCAAATATAAATCCCATTACTCCAAAATATGTTTTTACCTCAAACTTTTTAAACAAAAACTCTAGTAGTTTTGAAATAGCAACTATACCAACTAATACTCCTATACCAAAAGGAATTAATATCAACATACTACCCCATATATTTTGAAATTTAGTTAAAGAGCTTATTGTATCAATTATTGGTTGATAATATCCTAAAAGCATAAGTACAAAAGAACCACTTACACCAGGAATTATCATTGTAGCTGCAGCAATTACTCCAACTAAGAATAACCATATATAGTTAACAAAGGTCATATTTGCAAAACTTACAATATTTTCTCCCTTTAATATTGATAGTAATAACACCAAACCGAATGTTATTAAAAAGATAACTATATTTGAAAAGTTTTTATAATGTCCTTTTATCTTTTTATTTAATAAAGGAATTCCTCCTAATATTAAACCAATAAAAAATAATATTGTAGCAAGTGTATACTCTTTAAGACAAAAACTAATTACCCTACTAAGTAAAATAATTGATAAAACAGCACCTATTCCTATTGGTATAATAAATTTAATATTTTCTTTTAAATTTTTAAAGAAATGGCTGATTGTATTAATCAATTTCTCATATATACCAAGAGTAATAGCAAGTGTTCCTCCACTTACACCCGGTATTATATTGGCAACCCCTATTAAAAAACCTTTTAAAACCAAAAATATTTTTTCTTTCATTTAAATCTCCTTTATTGCTAATATTTTTTTGATTGTTTTTTGACTATTTTCATCTTGAAAACCATCAATTGAAAAATTTTTATTAGATTCAAGACATTTTTCTAAAATTTCACAAGCCATAGTTTCTTTTGAAACATTATTTAATATATCAATATCATCACATTTTTCTAACATAGATAATATATATAAAGAATAACCACTAATATTAAATCTTTCTCTTAATAGGCTTTTTACTAACACATAATATTTAACCAATAAATCCGCTATCAACTCTTTATAATTCTGAGTATCAAATAAAAACAAATTTTCAAGTGTTTCATTTAAAGATAATATTGTATCATTAGTATTAAAATTTTTCTTTATCTCTTCATCATATAAATATTTAAACATATCAACTGTATATTTTTGACAATAATATCCATAATCTAATACATTTAAAAAACTTAGCTTATTTAATGTTGCTATATTATCTTTACAACCAAGAAGCACACTTCTTTTAAGAAAATAATCTAAATTATTAAACTCACTCATTTCACAGCATAGTGAAATATAATTATTTGGATCATCTTCAATAAATTTTAAAACATCATCATGTGAATATAATTCTTCATAAGCATTTATTCTTTCAATCTGGTAGTCTTCTAAATTAGATCCTTTTTGCTGAATTAAAAAATTTTTGTATTGATCACAAGCCATAAGTCCTACTATTTGAGAGTACCTATTAGAGTTTCTTTTTTTCATATTTTTAAAATATCTAATAATCATCTCATCTAGTTCTTCATCATTATATTTAGTGTGAAGCATATCAATATCATTGTCAATAGAGATTCTCAGCATTTCTGTAAAATTATCAAATCTAACAATCATAATAAGTCCCCCTGTTAATATAATAACAGATTCTATAATCTTATTCAAGATAATTAATTAGGATAAAAATCAAAACAAACTTTGAATATCTAGGTTCATACCTAGATTTTTCTGATTCATTGCATTTACTTCCCACTTGCTCCACAGAGTTTCAATTTATAACAATTATTATTTCTTTTTTTGCTTAGTAATTTTTGATACCTTTTTATATCTTATTCATATAAAACGCTTACATAATATTTATTATCATCTGTTTTATCTAAATTTCTTTCCTTCTTAAAAACATTATTTAATTACTAAATTTTGTCATTTTATATCTTTTATCTGAAAATTATACTTGTTATTCGATTTTAAAGAACTTTACTAATATATAGTGCAAATGTATTTATCCTAGTATATGAAAAAAAGGATAATAATATCCTTTTAAACTAATAATAAAATTGATCCAATTATTCCTGTTAAAAAAGCACCTGCAATGGTTCTAAAAAGCCATTTATTCTTTTCCTTTAAAACTTCTATTTCTTCTTTATTACTCTTTCCCATATTATAAGCAAATTCTGCCTTATCCTTTATATCTTTATAATCATCAATTTTATTTTCTATAACAGCTAACCTAGTAAGCACTTCTGTTTCAAATGACTTTTCCATATGATCAATCCCTTCCCTATATTTTATTAACATTCAAAATTATTTTGTAATTAAAAAAGCTATAAGTAGCTTATATATTTTCTTCTCTTATAGCTTCTAATATATTTTCTTTTTTTATTTTTCTTGCAGAATATCTCATTGTTATAAAGACAATAATAAAGACTGCTAAAACGGAAATTATAATTGGTTTTATTGGAAGTTTAAATTCCATATCTACTATACCTAATATATTTTTATATATTAAATAACTAACAGCAATAGACACAGGTATAGAATAAAGTAATGATTTAAGTCCAAAGAAAATACTTTCAAATGATAATATTTTATTAAATCCTCTTGGTGATAAACCTACACTACGAAGCATAGCAAATTCTTTTCTTCTTAAATTAATACTTGTATTTATTGTATTAAAGACACTTGTTACCCCAATTAAAGTAACTAAACTAATAAAACCATATAATAAGATTTTAATAACTAAGATAAGATTTCTCATTAGTTTTAACTGCTCATCAACATTAATATAATTTAAACTAGTTCCATCTTCTGATGCTTTCTTTAATGTATCTTCTAAATCTTTTGATTTAGCATTCATAAGCATTGTTACAGTATTATAAGCATCTTCATCGTCATAATAAGTAATATCCGTAAAATTACTTTCTATTTTTTTAAATAATTCTTGTGATACTACAACAGGAAAACTATCACTTTGTGTAAAATAATCAACACCAAATGGTATTTCATTTAAAACTACTATATTATCAAGATCATAATCACAATTTTCTATCGTATAATCACAAAGCTTTAAATCTAAGTTATTAGTATTAAATATTTTACCTTGATATTTTTTTCTTGAATTATTTGTATATTTAACTAAAGAATAATTATTAACAACAAATATTGTTCCATCTTTTTTATTATATTTTTTAAGTAAATTATTATAATCAAGATCAGATATAGAAACAAATGTAGCAACTAACTTATCATTATCTTTTTCATATTCAGTATTTTTTATATAATTCTTATCAAGAACATTTCTGTTTATTTTAACAGGATAAGAAAGACTTCTTAAAGAAATAACACTTTCTTTTACACCATCATAATTACGATAAGCATTTAGTTTCTTAATTCCATTTTCATAACTATTACTAGTATAATTAATAATATATTTATAATCAGGATAATCTGTATAACTAACAACTCCGCCAAAAACATATTTTAATATTGAAGAAAAAGATATAAATAAAACTATACTTATAAATAAAGATACAATTGTTATACGATACTTTTTCTTATTTCTCTTAATATTTTTTAAAGCAAGTTCCCCTTCCATACCAAATATTTTTCTAACTAATTTATTCGTTTTAACTTTTTTACCTTTTATTTTTATATCATCATTTTGCTTTATGGCTCTAATTGGTGATACTCGGCTTGCTCTTCTTGCTGGTATGAATGCTGATAAAATAATAGTTATAATCATAAATATTACAGGAATAATAATGAAAAGAGGATATGTACATAATTCAAGTGGTATGTTAATAGCATTCTTTAATAGGTTATTAACAATTAATATAACAGTTCCAATCCCAATATAAGCACTAATGATACCTAAAATAATACCAATTGTACCTACTATTAATGCTTCAAAGAAAACAGTATGTCTTAATTGTTTTCTAGTTGTTCCAATGCTTGCGAAAAGACCAAATTGTTTTTTCCTCTCCATTACTGAAATAGCAAAAGAATTATAAATAACCATAATACATCCAATTGAAATTAAAGATAATATAATAGCAAGCACTCCGGAAATACTGCCAATAATATTTTCATATCTGCTTTCTCCATACATAGAAATAAGATAATCGTTATATGCTACACTACTACTTCCATTCCTAACATCTGAAATACTATTATTATTATCAAGAGCATCCAACCCAAGTTCTTTGGTAAGTTTATCACACTTTTTATATGCATTTTTAAAACTCTTGAAATTAACAAAAACAACGACATTTGCATCAGGACTAGGTATATCTAATGTATAAACTTGGTAACCAGCATAATATGCATACTGACCTTCCGTTGCATGTCTTTCATTAATACCTACAACTGTATATTCTTTTTTAGTAGTCTCGACATTTACCTCTTCTTCTGTATAGTATGTAGGATAATCTCCTATATTTAAGGTTAATTTATCTCCTACCTTTATTTTATGTTCATTATTACCTGTTAGTGTCTCAGATACAACAACTTCAGTATTATCACGAGGTAATCTACCTTCCAACAAGGTAAATTCATTTAAGAAATTTTTATCTACTCCAACTAAATCAATATATGGTTTATTTTTATTAGTAACATTTTCTAATTTATGATAACCAATATGTTGGTAATAATAATAATCTTTTACATCATTATCACTTTCTATTATTTTTAATTTAGATGTTGGAATATTATATACAACAGTATATCTACCATCATTTTTAATACATTCTTTAATTAGACTATCACGAACCGTCGAACATAAAAGACCTATACCTACCATAAGAGCCGTTGATAAACATATTCCTATGATAGTTGTAATTGTTCTTTTTTTATTTAATGTTAAATGCTTTATAGTAAGTTTATTTAATATTTTCATCTTTTTTCATCACTCACTATTTTTCCATCTTTTATTGTTATAATACGGTCAGCATTTAAAGCAAGTTTTTGATCATGAGTAATCATAATTATTGTTTGTTTATATTTTTTATTGGAAAGTCTAAGTAAATCAACTATCTCCTTAGAATTTTTACTATCAAGATTTCCTGTTGGCTCGTCTGCAAGTAATATAGACGGTCTATTCATAAGTGCTCTACCAATACTTACTCTCTGTTGTTCTCCTCCTGATAATTCATTAGGTAAATGATTTACTCTTTTAGATAATCCAAGTGTATCAACAAGTTCATTTAAATATACCTCATCAACCTTTTTACCATCAAGTAAAATAGGTAATGTAATATTTTCTTTTACATTTAAAATAGGTATTAAATTATAAAATTGATATATTAAACCAACTTGTCTTCTTCTAAAAATAGCAAGATTATTTTCATTTAATTTAAAGACATCTTCTCCATCTACATAAACCTTTCCACTTGTAGGTCTATCAACACCACCAATAATATGAAGTAAGGTACTTTTACCACTACCGCTACTTCCAACTATGGCGACAAATTCCCCCTTTTCAACCGTAAAAGAAATATTATCAACAGCCTTAACCATTGTATCTCCTTTACCATATTGTTTTACTAAATTTTCTACTTTTAAAATCTCCATAAATCTTTTCCTTTCACTTTTACATTATACATCTTTAATCTTTAATTTTTGATGACTATTTTGTCACATTAAATTACAATTTCGTCATATTATATATTTTCTCTTTTTATTTCATCAATTAAGTTTACTTTTTTATATTTATTTGCAACCAATATTGTGACTAGCAATATTAATATAAAAACTATTATTAAAAAAATAATTAAATAACTAGTTGGAAACAAATCTTTAAATAATACTTTATTATTATCTATTTTTAAAATAGAACTACTTAAAAAGACAAGTAATATACTAAGCGGAGTTGCATATATAAAGGCTTTTATACATACCAGGATTCCCTCTAAAATAAGCATTTTATTTAATCCCTTATTATTCATCCCAATACTTTTTAAAATAGCAAACTCTCTTCTTCTAAATTTTAAATTTGCCCCTACTACATTTATAACACTAATAATGGATATTAATCCAAATAAACTAATTAGTGAATATACAACTATTTTAATAATTATAAAATTAGTATAATTAGTAAGATTTTCTTTACCATAATTCATATATATATAATCACTTGTTTTTGATAAAATATTTTTTAATTCATCATCCATTTTTATATAATCATCAGCAAGCATATAAATATGTATATCATCTTCATTATTATCATTTAATTTATTAAATAATGTATCATCTACAATAAGTAAATTACCAAGATTATATTCTTTTAAATATTTAGGTACTTTATTAATAAGATTAAATTTATAAGTTTTTGTACAATTTTCTTTATAATAAGCATCATTTGATACATCATATGTATAATGACATAATCCTAAATCATAACTATCTTTTAAAATATTTCCTTTATCATAACCAGTTATATATCCATCTTCTATTTTTTCTTTACTATAGTAATTTAAAAATATAGGTTCATTATTTGTAATATGATAATCACGCTTAATTTTTGATAATGTTTCATCATCAAGTTTAATAAACCTTGTAATATTGTAAATATCATTTGTTTTTCTATATTCTAAAGTATACATATCACCTGTAATATTATCAAACATTATATTATCCCCACTATAGTAATATACAAAATCCTTTATTCCATTTAAGTCTTTAATTTGCTTTATTATTTCTTGCTTATCATCATTACCATATAAATCAATATAAATGCCTGTTTCTAAATTATTTAAACTAGCAATTTTATTAAAAAAATTGATATATGCTGTAACAAAGGTAAATAATAAAATACTAATAATAATACTTATAATAGAAACGTGATAAATTTTCTTATTTCGTTTCATATTATAATAAGTTATACTACCATCTACACCAAATATTTTTCTTATGGTTGGATTTACTTTTTTTCTTTTAATATCCTTAACTTTTCTTATTGCTTCAATTGGTGTAACCTCACTTGCCCTCATAGCCGGAAATAATGCCGAGTAAAAAATAGTAAGTAAGACAAATATTAAACAGACAATTAAATATGATGGATAAATGGTTATTACATAATTATATACGCCTATATTATTTATAATAATAGTAACTATTTTACACATAATAAAACTTATTAATAAACCAATTGGTAAGCCAATAACAGATAAGTACATAGCTTCACAAAAAATCATTTTCCTTATTTGCTTATTTGTCATTCCTACACTTTTTAATATACCATATTGTTTCTTTCTTTCAGAAAGACAAATCGCAAATGAATTATAAATTATAAAAAAGGAACATACTGATAAAATAAACATAATAAGCATAAGAGTTAAATAAATAACTGCTTGTTTTGAACTATCACTATAATTACCATATAATCCTAATAATTCATCATTTATATACATATTTTCATAAGTTTTATCAATATTTTCTTTTAAATTTAATGAATAAGCAAGATTATATAACTTAGTATAAGCATCTTTCTTATTTTTTAAATATATATAAAAGTAAGTATTATTGTTATTTTCTTTAGTATCTATAGTAAATACGTAATTATACCAATTATCAGTATATGGTATATAAAAATTATCATATAATCCAACTACTTTATATATTTTATCTTCTATATTAAATGTATCTAAAAGATTTAGATCAAGTTTATCAGCAACTTTTTTTGATAACAAAACATCTCCATTATCTCTAGGATAAGTACCTCGAATTAATTTTATTTTATGAAAATCATTTACGGAATAAAAACTTAAATTGCTTTGACTTAAAACATTATAATTTCCATTAAATGTATATGATATATAGTATTTAATATCCTTATTACTATCTAATATTAAATGATTACTATAGGGTATTTCATAAAGTATACTATCGTAATCTTTATTTTTAATTTTCTCATTTATTTCATGTTCCCTATAAGAACTAAAAATAAAGCCTATAGAAAATAAAAGTGTTGATGTAATAATAATTGCTAGTAGAGATACAAAAGTTCTTTTTTTATTTTTATTTAAATTTCTAATAGTCAGTTTTGATATTAATCCCACTTAGTTCACCTCTTAGATTCATTATACAATATATTAATAACAAAAAATATGACTATTTTGTCACATTAAATTACAATTTCGTCATATTATGTTTTTATATATTTTAATTATAAAAGTAGTTCCTTCACTTGATGTACTTAAAACATTAATTTCCCCACCTGATAAATCAATTATTTTCTTTGCCATATTAAGACCAATTCCTATGCTTTCTTTTTGATTATCACCTTTATAAAACCTTTCAAATATATGAGGTAAATCCTGTTTAGAAATACCCGTTCCATTATCTGAAATAATAATACTAGAATACATTGAATTATCACTGGCTTCTACTTTTATTGTCCCATAAGCATTTGTATGTTCATGAGCATTTTTAAGTATATTTATTATAGCCTCACTAAACCAATTAAAATCAATATCTATTTCAAAATTATCTATTTGCTTAACAACATTTTGATTTTTTAACTCTATGGGTATTAAAAGAGGATTTAAACAGTTATCAATTAATTTTGCTACCTCAACTTTTTCTTTCTTTAATTTAACAAAACCATTATCCAATCTAGATAACTTTAAAAGTGAAGTAACAAGCCATTCAATTCTTTCTAATTGAGATTCATTTTTATTTAAAAACTCTATTTTTTCTTTTTTACTTAACTTATCACTTTTGAGTAAATCATTAATTACATACATACTTGTAAGAGGTGTTTTAATTTGATGGGAGATATCAGATAAAATCATTTCTAAATTATTTTTTTCATTTATAGCCATATCCGTTTGCTCTTTTAATTTTACCGTTATTTTATAAATATCATTTTTTAAAATACTTAATCTTCCTTCTTCATAACTTCTAATATCAAGACTATAGTTTCCATTTAAAACACTATTCATATAATTACTTATTTCGTTTATCTTTTTATCTTGTGACTTTTTATATAAAATAATTAATAACATGAAAAGTATATAACAAATAAAGGTACTAGATGCAGAATAAATAATTAAATTTCTTTTTAAATTATGATTATATATTTGATTATTTATATTTAGTGTTATATTATCATTTAAATAGTCCTTACCAATATCAATATTTTGATTATGAAGATAGCCAAGTATTAATTTATCTTTATCATTATTACTATTTATTATATTACCTATAACTAGATATTTATCATTAGTTTCTTTTTTATTATAATTATCATAAATATTTAAAGAAATAATGATATTAGTAGTCATAATAATTACAAAGACCATGATACTTAGTATTATATATTTCTTATTTTGTTTCATAACTACCTACCTTATATCCTATACCTCTTATAGTTAAAATAATTTTAGGATTATTAGGATTATCTTCTATCTTATCACGAATTCTTTTAATATAAACAGTAAGTGTATTATCATACACATATTCTTCATTTACATCCCATATATCAGCAAGTAATTTTTCACGAGAAAAAATAGTATCTGGATTAAGAGCAAGTGTTAATAAAATTTTATATTCAAGTGATGTAAGAAGTGTATCAATACCATTTTTAAATACTTTAGCTTGATTTAAATCAATAACAATATTTCCTATATTTATAATATTACTATTACTTTTATTCCTTCTTAAAACATTTTTAATTCTCGATAGTAATTCCCTTGTTTTAAATGGTTTAGTAATATAGTCATCTGCTCCCATATCTAATCCTCTGACAATAGATACTTCTAAGTCGTTTGCTGTTAAAAAGATAATAGGAACATCTTTTACCTTCTTTATTTCTTTAAATAAATCAAAACCATTTATATTAGGTAAATTAATATCTAAAAGAACGATACTTGTATCTTTAATAATTTCTAATACTTCATCCTTTTTATAAGTGGTAATTACTTTAAATCCTTCTTGTTCCAAATAATATTTAAGGCCTAAACATATCGTTTCATCATCTTCAATAATTAGTATTTTATCCATAATTTTCACCTACAAACATTATATATTATATATTATATATTAAATATAAAATTTAGAAAACAATTGTGACAAAATTGAAAGAAAAAACTAGTCCAACATATGTTGAACTAGTTTACAATTCTACTTATATAATCTATCAATCAGTTCTACAGCTCTTTTTGGTTCTTTAATAATTTTTGTATACAATGCTTTATGTGATTTAATAGCTTTTAAAAGAGCTAAATCATCCTTTGACATATATGTAGTATACTCTTCTTCACCCTCAGAAACTACTTTAACTTCTCTACCAAGTAATTCATCTGGTGTAAATCCAAGAACATCTATTAAATCCATAAATGTATCTAAAGTTGGTGTTCTTGTTCCCTTTTCATATCCACATATTGATACTTTTGTAACTCCTAATTTCTGTCCAAGCTCTTCTTGTGATAAACCTAATTGTAATCTTTTTTCTTTAATTTTACTTCCTACTATCATATTTACTCCTTCGTTATCAAAATGTTAATAACATTATAGCAATTAAATACTCTAATAGTTCACAATTAATTATTTAGTAACAAAAAAGTTGCTATTTGTTAAGAAAGTATATAGAAGTATTCAAGTATAGGGCAAATAGAAGCCATAATAAGTAAGGTATTTGTAATAAACCAGCTACTTTATTTTCTTTATAAAATTTTATTATCATTATAACAACTAAAATAATTAGTAAAATAATCCAAATAAATCCTAAAAGGAAATTCTTAAATCCAAAAAATATAAGAGTCCATATAGAATTAACAAATAATTGTAACAAATATATTTTCACATTACTTATATCTGAACTATTCTTTAGAACAATATAAAATGATATACCCATAAGTATATAAAGAATAAACCAAGCTATCGGAAATACAACTCCAGGCGGACTAAGTTTTGGCCTTATTATTTCATTATAAACACTAGATCCAGTAAAGAAACTAAAAAAACTTCCTATTAAAATGGTAAAAATAATAATTAATATTAATTTTTTATAATCTTTCATATTATCACCATTTAATAATATGTAAAAAAGTTATTAAATTAAACAAAAAAAGTTATTTATGCATAACTTTTTTAGAATTTCTTTCATTAGCTTTTTGTCTAACTATCTTGATTAATTCTCTTTTTTTAATAACCTTTTCAAAAGCTTTATTATATTCATAATATGGGCTTTCTTTACTAAATATAGTAGAACAAGAAATAATGATAGTTGATCTGCTATAATTTCCATACATATCAGGATCATTCATATATAATCTTAAAAATCTATTTAAAGTAGTATCACTTATATCCAAGTCATCACAAATTTGGTAGAGACGCTTTCTTTCAACATTATTGTATAACTTAATATAGTAGTCCAAAATAAGTTTTTCAGTTAATAGACTTAAATGATTTTTTGTTTCATAATATTTCATATCTCTTCTCCCCTTCTTTTAGAGAGTATGTTAACAAAAAAAATTATCTTTGTCAAGACAATTTCTTTGCATTCTTTAAATTAGAGTTACTCCTATTTTCCATTTCTTTAGATATTTCTAAATATAATTTTTCATCAATTCTCTTACTTCTACATACTAAATCATTATAAATAGTCCAAAAACTAACTCCTAACTCATGTGCTATAGTATCTACATTCTTTTTTTCAAATAAATACATCTTACAAACAACTTTTACTCGTTCTAATACTTCTTTTTTATTAATACTATCAGATTTATTTGAAAACATTATTTTATCTATATTTTCAGCTTTTTCCTTATCTTTTTTTCTATATCTTTGAAGATAATCATGAATAGTATAATTGCTTATCTTAAAAAAATTGTTTGTAAAATAATCAGCTGCTTTTCTCGTAGAAGTATTAGGATTTTCTTCAAAATATTTTCCTACTAATTCTACTCTTTTTTCTCTTTCATCATCTGTAATCACTTAATCTTCACCATCCATTGATAATACACTTAAAAATGCTTCCTGTGGTATTTCAACACTACCAACCATTTTCATTCTTTTCTTACCTTCTTTTTGTTTTTCAAGAAGTTTTCTCTTTCTCGATACATCTCCACCATAGCATTTAGCAAGAACATCTTTTCTCATAGCTTTAACTGTTTCACGAGCTATTGCCTTATTACCAATGCACGCCTGAATTGGAACTTCAAATAATTGTCTTGGTATTAATTTTTGAAGAGACTGAACAATGGATCTTCCTCTTTTATATGCAAAATCCTTATGAACAATTATACTAAGTGCATCTACGACTTCACCATTGAGTAAAATATCCATTTTAACTAAGTTACTCTCCTTATATCCTATTAATTCATAATCAAAGGAAGCATAACCTTTAGTTGCGCTCTTTAAACGATCAAAGAAATCATAAACTATTTCTGATAGAGGTATTTCATAATGAATATTAACACGTTGCTCATCAATATATTCCATAGATATATATATACCTCTTTTATCCTGACATAGTTCCATAATAGGTCCAATATAATTACTTGGAACAAAGATACTTGTCCTTATATATGGTTCTTTTATACATTCAATTCTTTGTCTATCTGGCATCTTAACAGGACTATCTATCATTATCTTAGTTTTATCAGTAAGATCAATTTCATAAATAACAGATGGAGAGGTTGCTATTAACTCTATATTAAATTCTCTTTCTATTCTCTCCTCTATAATTTCCATATGTAAAAGGCCTAAAAAACCACATCTAAAACCAAATCCCAAGGCCTTTGAAGTTTCTGGTTCAAACTCAAGTGCTGCATCATTAAGTTTCAATTTTTCAAGAGCTTCACGCAAATCAGGAAACTTAGATGATTCTATAGGATATAATCCACAAAATACCATTGGTTTCATTGGTTTATACCCTGGTAAGGCATCTTTTGCCGGATTACTCATACTTGTAATAGTATCCCCAACTTTAACATCACCAATATCTTTAATACTTGCGGCAATAAAACCAACTTCACCAACTTCTAATTTGTTCTTTTTAACCTCTTTCGGGTTTCTTATACCTACCTCTACAACATCATAAGTTGCACCAGTTGCCATCATTTTAATTTTATCTCCAACCTTTATACAACCATTTACTACTCTAATTAAAGCAACAATGCCTCTATATGCATCAAAATAACTATCAAAAATTAAAGCCTGCAATGGTTCATTCTTATTACCTTTAGGAGCAGGAATCCTTTCAATTATTGCTTCAACTAATTCTTTAATACCTATTCCATTTTTTGCACTTGTAAAAATAAATTCATTTTCATCAAAACCCAAAGTATCCATAAGTTCTTTTTTTACCTTTTCAGGATTAGCATTTGGCAAATCTATCTTATTTATAACTGGAATAATTGTTAAATTGTTATCTAATGCTTGATATAAATTAGCAAGTGTTTGAGCCTCTATTCCCTGTGCTGCATCCACAACTAATATTGCACCTTCACATGCTGCTAAACTTCTTGATACTTCATAGGTAAAGTCAACATGACCAGGTGTATCTATTAAATGAAGAAGATAGTCTTCTCCTTTATAATTATAATGAAGTTGCACAGCATTTAACTTAATAGTAATACCTCTTTCACGCTCAATATCCATATTATCCAAAAGTTGTGCTTGCTTCTCTCTAGCACTAACTGCACCAGTAATATCTAAAATGCAATCAGCAAGTGTACTTTTACCATGATCAATATGAGCTATAATAGAAAAATTACGAATATTTTCCTGTTTCATAAAACCACCTAAATAATTATATCAAAAAAAAAGCATTATTAAAATGCTTTTTAGTATACAAATTTATTTTACTTTAATATTAGCTTTTTGAACAAACGATTTTACCAGATTCTGTAATTGGACAGCTGTATCCATTAATAGTTACTGTTCCACTTACTTTTCCATCTACAGAAAGTGAAACTGAACCACCTGTTGGTTTAGTACCATCTAATTCAAATGGAAGATCGTTACCATCTTCATCTTTTACACCATTTTCAATAGTAACTTTTCCATCAGAAGCAAAAGTGAATGTAACTGCCTTAGTTAATCCTTCTGGATTATCAATTAAAGTACTTTGATAATAGTATTGAGCTGTTTTTCTAACTCCATATGCTGAGTCTTGAGCAGCACCCTTTCTAGCTTTTTCAATTAAGTTTAATACGATTGGTGTTGCAATTAAAGCAATGATTGCTAAAATTACGATAACAGCTAATAATTCGATTAAAGTAAAACCTTTAGTATTTTTTTTCATACTTCTTTCCTCCTCTATTTTGTACACTACTATGATATCATGACCTAAAACGAATGTCAATAAATATCAAATTATGTTTACAACTTTTTTACCAAAAAAAAGTTCACTATTATTTTTCCCTTTATTTTTAAAGATTATACATAATTTAAAATAAGTACATATTTTTTGTAAAGTTGGCAATAATAACCATAGATTAAGGTGATTTTATGTTATTAGAAGAAAGAATTAATAAAATTAAAAATAGTAATAATAATAGTTGTGATTTTAATTCAAGAATTATCAATGTAAAAAATAAAAAAATAGGATATATTTTTTTAGAAAGTGTTAGTAGTGATGATAAAATAAGTGATTATTTAGTAAAGAGTTTAAATAAAGATTTAAAAAAAAGTCTTTTTAATGACTTATTTCATGAACTTGAAAACTCTATATGCAATAGCAAAATTAAAAGCATAACTGAAGATGAGATATTCTATTATTTAACATCTGGTTTTACTTGTATATTAATAGAAAATGAAGATAAAATTATTGCAGTTGAAACAAAGTCTAAATTAGATCGTGGAGTAAGTGAAACTTCAATAGAATCAATCGTCCGTGGTCCAAAAGATAGTTTTACGGAAAATCATATGATTAATATTGGATTAATTAGAAAAAGAATTAAAGATATAAATTTAGTTTTTGAAGAAATTAAAATTGGTAAAAGAACTCAGACAAAGGTTTCTGTTGCATATATAAATGATATTGTTAAAAAAGAAAAAATAGATAAGATAAATGAAAAACTAAAAAAAATAGATATTGATGGTATTCTAGATAGTGGTGTACTTAAAACTTATCTTTGCGGAAAGAATAAATCAAATTTTCCTAAAATTATTAGTACCGAAAGGCCAGATAATTGTTGCCAACATCTACTCGATGGAAGAATAGTTATTTTAGTTGAAAATAGTCCTATTGCTTTAATTATACCAGGAATTATGATTGATATTTTTCATATTCCAGAAGATTACTATCAACAGCCATTTAATGTAACAATAACAAGAGCGCTTAGACTTTTAGGTTTTTTAATTACCATTTTAACACCAGCATTATATATTGCTCTAACTACATTTAACTTTGAAATAGTTCCAAATAATTTATTAATCTCCATAGCAGTACAAAGGCAAGGTGTTCCCTTCCCAACTGGAATTGAAGTATTGCTTTTACTTACCACATTTGAAATACTAAGAGAAAGTGATGCTAGACTTCCCAATCAAATGGGTGCTGCGGTTAGTATTGTTGGAGCATTAGTTTTAGGTGAAGCTGCCGTATCTGCAGGAATAGTTTCACCTATTGTTCTAATTATAGTAGCAGCAACTAGTGTTAGTGGGTTATTATACACCGATATTGATGTTGTAAATGCCATCAGATTATGGAGAATAATTTTTATTTTGGCAGCTACATTTATGGGACTAATTGGTATTGTTGTTATGGGAATTATATTTATTACTAAACTTTCTAGTATTGAATGCCTAGGAACACCTTACACATCTTCTTTTAGTCCATTTAACTTAGACTCTCAAAAAGACGCTATCATAAAATTTCCCCAAAATAAAATAAAAAAAAGACCTTTCTTCTTAAAGGATAAAGATAATACTAAAACAGGTGATATAAAATGAGAAAAATTAAATTATTAATAATAATTATTCTATTATTTAGCACCAGTGGTTGCTGGAACTACTATGAATTAAATGAAATTGCCATCTGTACAGGTATGGCAATTGATAAAACAGATGATGGATATGAAGTAACATATCTGATATCAAATGCACCTAAACAAGAAACTAGCTATAAAGAAGGACAAGCTGGTGTTACATCGTATTCTGGAAAGGGTAAAACACTTGTTGCAGCTAATCAAGATATTGCACTTAAGATGCCAATGCATCCCTATCATGGACATCTACTAGTAGTTATTGTTTCAGAGGATGTTGCTAAAGACGGAATTGATGATGTACTAGATTTAATGTTAAGAGCTGCTGAATCAAGAAAAAACTTTTATCTTATTTTAAGTAAAGATAGTAAAGCTAAAGATATTTTACAAGTATTATCACCACTTGATAGTTTTCCATCTAATACAATTGCATCTGATATTGAAAGCATAAAAAATGACTCAGCTATGGTTTATGAAATAAGTTATAATGATTTTATATCTAAATTTTTAAGTAGCGGAATTGAACCAGTTTTAAATGCAGTCACTGTTTTAGGAGATGTGGATAAAGGTTCTGATGAAAAATCCTTAGGAAAAACTACACCTGCTGCTAATATCAAACTTAAAGAATTAGGTGTTTTCAAAAATGATAAACTACTTGGATGGCTATCTGATGATGAAACACAAGGAATAAACACTATAAATAATAAAGTATCAAGAATTTTTATTGAAGTTGAATGTGATGATAACAAAAAAGTAACAACTAGTATCACAAATTTAAGTGCAAAAAAGACATTAGAAATCAATAACCAGAATGATATAAATGTTTATATTGATGTTAAAGGTAGTGCAAGTATTATTGAAACCAATTGTAAAATTGATTTAGAAGATGATAAGCAAATATATGAAATAGAAAAGAAAACAAATAAAAAATTTAAGAAAATTATCAATGAAGGAATTGATAGAATCCAAAAAGATTTTAAAAGTGACATTATTGGAATTGGTAATCTTATTTATAAAAAAAAGCCTAAACTATGGGAAAGTATTAATAAAGATTGGAACGATAAATTTTTTCCTAATATAAACTTTAAAGTAAATATAAGTATTGAAATAAATAACAAAGGTTCACTTGAACAATCACTGGAGGTTGAAAAAGATGAAATGTAAAATATCATCATTACAAATTATGTCGTTAACTTACTTTATCGTAATAGCAGCTGGTATGGGTATAACCTCACATCTGTTGTTATCAAATGCTAAAGAAGATACTTGTATTGCTATAATAATAGGATATTTTATAGGACTAATACCCTTTTTTATGAATATATTTATTATGAAGAAATATCCTGATTTAAATTTATTTGAAAAAAATAAAAAGATTTTTGGTAATAAACTTGGAGTAATTATTAATACAATTATTACTATCTCAATATTTTATATGGCTATAGTTTGCTTTTGGGATTTAATTGACTTCATAACCTCACAATATTTGAGTGAAACACCTAAATTTGCCGTTGCATTAACATTTATGGTACCACTTATTTACCTATTAACAAAAGATTTTAAAGTACTATGTAGAACCACTTTTATATTATTTATTTTAAGTTTAATTCTTATAGTTTTAACAATTCTAGGATTATTCTGGCAAATCAATCTAACTAATTTATTACCTATATTAAAAGATGGTATAGCTCCCCCTTTAAAAAATAGTATTCAACAAGTTGCCTATAACTCTCTATCACTTATTCTTCTAACCATAATTCCCTTAAATAGTATTATGGACAAAAAAAACTTAAAGAAAAGAATGTTTTTAGGATATACTATAGCTATATTATTAATGCTCATATTTATGTTTTTTGTTGTAACAATTTTAGGTGTTCCACTTGCAAATATTTACCAATATCCAGAATATACATTATTAAAAAAGGTATCTTTAATTGGATTTCTTGAAAGAATGGAAAGCACTTTATCTATCAGATGGATATTTTATCTTTTTATAATTATAACAATGTGTTTAACATTTGTAAAATTTTTTATAAAAGATACATTTAATATAAAAAATGATAATAAAACCAACATAACTATAATAATAATTGCTATTGTTGTAACAATATTATCTAACTTTATATTTCCAAACAATACTGTCTCTGAAAAATTTATTAACAATAAACTATATATATTTTTACTTATAATTGATTTCTTAATTCCCCTAATAATTGTAATTAGATTAAAATTTATGAAGAAAAAAGAAAATCTATCATAACGATAGATTAAAATTCTTTTTCTCCTTTATTCTTAAATTGTATAACAATTGGTGTACCTTCTAAATCAAAGGATTCTCTTATTTTATTTTCTAAATATCTTTCATAAGAAAAATGCACTAAACCCTTATTATTTACTTCTATATTAAATGTTGGAGGACAATTTCTAACTTGATTTGCAAAATATATTTTTAATCGTTTTCCCTTATATGAAGGTGGTAAATTAAGTAAGTAAGCTTCATTTATACAATCATTAAGTAAACTTGTTTTGATTTCTTTTTTAGAATTCTCATATGCTTTTATAACCTCAGGAAGCAATGTATGAATTCTTTTTTTTGTAAGTGCTGATAAAAACACGATTGGTGCATAAGGCATAAATTGAAAGTTATTACGAACATCTTCTTTAAATTTCTTCATTGCCATATCTTTGTCATCAGTTATTGTATCCCATTTATTAACAACAAGAACAACTGCTTTACCAGCTTCTATAGCATAACCAGCAATATGTTTATCATGTTCAATAATACCTTCCTGGGCATTAATAACTATCAAACATACATTAGATCTATCAATTGCTTTTAGTGCTCTTAATACACTATACTTTTCTATATTTTCATACACTTTACCTTTTTTACGCATACCTGCTGTATCAATAACCATCATATTTTGACCATGATATACAAAAGGTGTATCAACTGAATCCCTAGTAGTACCAGCAACATTTGACACTATGGCTCTATCTTCATTAAGAATAGCATTTACCAAACTACTCTTTCCTACATTTGGTCTTCCTATAACGCAAAATCTTAAATAATCATCATTAATATCTTCAGAATAAGGAGTAATACTTTCAGTAATTACTTTAAGTAATTCATAAATACCTATATTTTGTTCACCACTTATTTCAACCATTTTATCAAACCCTAGTTCATAAAAGTCATACAAATGATCACCAAATAATTTACTATCCACTTTATTTATAGCTAATATAACCGGTTTATTAAATTTAATTAATTTTTGTCTTATTAATCTATCTGTAGAAGTAACTCCATCTTTTCCATCAACAACAAATACTACAATGTCAGCTTCATCAATTGCAAGATCAACTTGCATATTAATTTCATCTTGAAAACTATCATTTCCTAAATCGATACCTCCAGTGTCAATTAGATGAAACATATAGCCATCAAATGAAACATTTCCATATACACGATCTCTTGTAATACCAGGCGTATCCTCTATAATAGATATCTTTTTACCAACTAATCTATTAAAGACTGTAGATTTTCCTACATTTGGTCTTCCTACTAGTGCCACAACAGGTTTTTTCATATTACCACCTCAAAATTCGTCTTATTATAACATTTTTTTGGAAAATTAATCAATATTTTTTTGAAACATACTGCTAAATTCATCTTCATTTAAAACTTTTATACCAAGCTCTATAGCCTTATCATATTTACTACCAGCATTTTCCCCAACAACTACATAATCTGTTTTTTTACTAACAGATCCACTTACATTTCCACCATTATCTTCTATAAGTAATTTGGCTTCATCTCTGGTCATGGTAGATAATGTTCCTGTTAAAACAAATGTCTTACCTTCATAAGTACTAAAGCTAACTCCACCTAAGTATTTCATATTTATATTACAAGATTTTAATCTATTTATCTCATCAATGTTGTCACTATTATTAAAGTAGTCAACTATACTTTTAGCAATTTTTTCACCAATATCATCGATTGCTACTAATTCATCATAAGATGCATTTATTAAATTATCCATAGTTAATAATCTTTTTGCAAGTATTTTAGCAGTTTTATCTCCAACATATCTAATACCAAGAGCAAATATAAGTCTTTCTAAAGAATTTGCTTTTGAATTATCTATTGCCTCAAGTAAATTATTTATACTTTTTTCACCAAATCCTTCAAGATTCATTAATTCATATTTATATTTTTCTAATTTATAAATATCAGAAAAATTCTTAAGATAACCCATGTTATAAAAATCTTCAATTATTCTATCCCCAAGACCATCTATATTCATAGATTTTCTACTTACAAAATGAATCAATTTCTCAATATTACGAGCAGGACAAGAATTATTAATACAATAATGATTAGCATCTTTCTTTACAAGAACACTATTACACATAGGACAATTAGTAATCATAGAAAATGGTACACTATTCTCCCTTCTTCTATCTAACTTTACTTCTACTACCTCAGGTATAACATCTCCAGCTTTCCTAATTGAAATAATATCCCCAACCCTTACATCTTTTAAGATACAATAATCTTCATTATGAAGGGTTGCTTTTGATACTAATGATCCCGCAACATGAACAGGATGAAAAATAGCATTTGGAGTTACTTTACCAGTTCTACCTACTGTGAATTTTATTTCTTTTAAATTAGTTAATACTTCTGTTGCAGGAAACTTGTACGCAATTCCCCATCTTGGAACTCTTGATGTAAATCCTAATTTTTCTTCATCACTTAAATTATCAACCTTTAAGACAACTCCATCTATTTCATATGGTAAATCACTTCTTATACTTCCTAGATAATCTATATGTTGAATTATCTCATTTACACTTCTTACTAGTTTATTTAATTTATGATTAGTGACAAAACCCAGTTCCCTTAAAAATGCTAAACTTTGAGATTGTGAAACTAATCCATAATTTTCTGGATTTGGTATAAAATATGCCATAAAATCTAAATTTCGAGAAGCAGCAATTTTGCTGTCTAATTGTCTTACTGAGCCAGCAGCTGCATTACGAGGGTTTGCAAATAAATTCTCTCCATTTTTAGATCTTTCAAAGTTTGCTCTTTCAAAAGAATTTTTACTCATGTAGATTTCCCCACGAACCTCTATATCGATGTTCTTATTGAGTCTTAATGGAATACTTTTTATAGTTTTAATATTTTCAGTAATATCCTCTCCTATTATTCCATCACCACGGGTAGCACCTCTAACTAAAAGACCATTTTTATACACTAGTGAGCCTGATAATCCATCCATTTTAGGTTCAACGGTATAAATAGGATTAGTTATAACCTTTCTTATTCTATCATCAAATAATATAATTTCCTCTTCATTAAATATATCATCAAAAGAAAGCATAGGTGTTTCATGTCTAACCTTTTCAAATTTATCTAAAACCTTTCCTCCTACCCTATTAGTTGGAGAATCTTCTCTTTTTAAGTCAGGATAATTACTTTCAATACGAAGTAACTCATTATAATAATCATCATACTCTTGATCAGTAATAGTAGGATTATCAAGAACATAATACTCATAACTTGCCTTATTAATTAAATCTATTAATTCATTATATCTATCTATCATTTACTTCATCCCTTCTAAAAAAATATACACTCATAATTACTCCTAAACTAACCATATAATATGGTGTTGTATAAAACATTGAGTTACCAAACATTGATGATACTATATAGCCTATACTCATAAATGCAAAACACATAATAATTGGATCAATATATTTAATTTTTTTAAGTAAATTAATAAATATAATACCCAAAAATGATACATATAAAACAATTCCCATAATTCCTATATTTGCCCCAAGCTGAATAAATATATTATGAGGTCTATCGGTACGATCACACATTACTATGTCAAAATAAGGTTTTTCTAAATTTTCAATTCCATAACCAAAAATGGGTTTGTTCTTTATTAATTCAATTCCTTTAAGCCATAAATCCAGACGACTATTCCCAGAACATATTATTAAATTACTATTATTATTTACATTTTCATCATCAATAGATGGGACACTTAGATTACTAAAATTTGTACTTATTTTAAACAATTCATAGTAAAATTTATTAAAATCGTCTCTAACGTTTTTAAATACTAACGAAGATAATAATATAGAAATTAGTATTAGCAAGGTATATATTATATTCTTCTTTACTAACAAACTATAAATAAATAATAAAATAATTGTTATAAAAATAGCAAAAAAAGAGCCAAATGTACGATTTTCAATTAAAACCAACAATTCTACAACATAGCAAAAGAAATAAAATATTTTTTTTATTCCAGTACAATTTAAAAAAGCACCTACACTAGCAACAATAGTTAGTGATAAATAATAAGCAAAATGATTAGTATTATAAGCAAATCCAGTATAGGGATTATAACTAAAATCATTAATACCTACTACAAATATATCAGTAAGTTTATTATTTATTAAAATCAAAAAGCACATAATAGTAGAACTAATTAACAAAATGTTTAACAAAGTCTTTAAATAGGTTTTATCATGACTAACAATAAAACCATGAATAAAAAACCCCAAATAAAATACGTAACTAATATATCCATCATGTCTATACCAAGTCCCAATAAAAGCAAATAATTTATTAGAGGATAATAATGAAGATATAAAACTCCATATAAAAAATATTAAAATAATAATAATTGGTACTAACACCCTACTATTAATTTTACCTTCATAATACTTCTTAAAAAAATAAATACTACCATTTAATAAGCCTATAAAACCAAATAAAAATAAACCAACATATAAATACATAGTAGAACTTCCTTTAATAAATATATTCGTAACCATACTTAATAAAGGTATTAAAAAATAAACTAAAATAGAATAGAAAGAGATTTTAAAACATACATCATAAGATATATTTTGAACAATTTCTTTTATATTCTTACATTCCTGAAAATTACTCATTTTTCTTCCCTTTCTATCTTACTTGCTACCACTTGATACTTATCATGTCTTTTCTCAACTAAACCAGTAATAAACAAAATATCACCTTTTTTTATATCTTTATTCTTTTCATAAAGGTTAGAAAATAGAACCACATCTATAGTACTTGCTTCGTCACTACCATCAATAAAACCCATATTTTTTCCATTTTTTGTACTTATCTCTCTAATATAGTCTACATATATACAAATATTAATACTCTTATCAAAATATAGAGGTATATTATTAAGATCAACTATATTTTGATGTTTAAGCTTAAAATCAGTAACTGGATGCTTACTAAGATATAATCCATATACTTTAAACTCTAAATTCATAAGTTCTTTCTTATCATACTCATCATAAAGAGATAGTTCTGGTTTCAAATTTTCATCGTCAAGTAAATCACCTATTTCACTATAATTTATAATTATATCAAGGTTTTCTTTTAATGTTCTTCTATTATATCCAAATCTATCTAAAACTCCACCATCAATCATATTTTCAATAATTTTTCTATTTACTACCTTACCATATATTCTTAATATAAAATCAAAAATATCTTTGAACTTTTCTTTTTGGCTTTCCTCTATTATTTTTGTAGTAGCATTTAATCCCATTCCTTTAATAATAGTTAAAGGACACAATAATTTATTATCTTTTATTATATATTTATCACTACTATCAAATATATTTGGACACATTATTTCTATATTATTTTTCTTACATTCATAAATATAATCCTTGGTCTTAGTATCACTACCTATACTATTATTAAGTAATTGTTTCATAAAATAAAGAGGGTAATGGGCTTTTAAATAAGCCATTTTATAAGCAATAAATGCATAAGATACAGAATGTGCTTTATTAAATCCATAAGATGCAAATTTTAATATTAATGCATAAACTTTTGAACTTAATTCCTTGCTGTATCCTCTAGCTATACTCCTATTTATAAAGTCATCCTTTAAACTAAGCAGAATATCTTCATTTTTTTTACTCATTGCCCTTCTTAACACATCGGCTTCTCCATAACTATAACCAGCAAGTATATTAGATATTTTCATTATCTGCTCCTGATATATAATAATACCATAAGTTGGCTTTAAAATACTAACAAGATCATCGTGCAAATAATCAATTTTTTCTTTACCATTTTTTCTATTTATATAAGAATCTATATTCTGCATAGGACCTGGTCTAAATAAGGCAAGAGCAGCAACTAAATCATCAAAATTACTTGGTTTAAGTTTTCTTATAAAGTTCATCATCCCAGATGATTCAAACTGAAAAATACCAATGGTTGACGCATCATAAAAGACTTTCATTGCTAAACTATCTCCTATTGGAATATCATCAAAACTAATATTCCCAATATCCTTTAAACAATCATTTATCAAAGTTAAATTTCTTAAAGCTAAAAAATCCATTTTAAGTAATCCTAATTCCTCTAAGTATGTCATAGAAATACCAGTTATAAAAATATCTCCATCTTTTTCTAATGGAATTATCTCATCAAGTTTTCTATTACACATAACTATCCCTGCAGCATGAATAGATGTATGTCTTTTTATACCTTCAAATTTAGATGCCACAAAAAATAATTTTTTATTTTCTTCATCAATATTAACAATCTGTCTCAACTTTTCATCACTTTGATAATTTTCTCTTAAAGATAATGAAGAATTAATATGTTTACAAACAGAATCTACCTTTACCAGATCAACATCCATGACTCTTCCTACATCACGAAGTGCTTGTTTAGCAGCCATCGTTCCAAATGTAATAATAGGAGCAACATTTTTATCACCATATTTTTGTATACAATACTTTATAATTTCTTCTCTTTTTACATCTTCAAAATCAATATCAATATCAGGCATTGTTATTCTTTCTGGATTTAGGAATCTCTCAAATAATAAATCATATTTTATAGGATCAATAGTAGTAATGTTTAACAAATAAGAAACAAGTGAAGCGGCTGCACTACCACGACCTGGACCAACTAATATGCCATTATCTTTGGCAAACTTTACATAATCCCATACAATTAAAAAATAGTTGCAAAAACCCATTTTATTAATAACATCAAGTTCATATTTTAATCTTTCAATGTATGCTTTAGGTACTACTATTCCTATTTTCTTAAGCATTCCCTCTTTACACAAAAACTTAAGATATGTAAAACTATCCATATTATTAGGGCAATTATATATTGGTATTAAATTCTCATTAGTAGTTATTTTTAAATTACAATTTTCATATATATAATTATTATTATCTAAGTCTGCACCATATTTTGATGTATACTCTTCATAACTAATTAAATAATTATTTTTTTTACTAAATTCTACATTATCTAACAAAACTCCATCTTTAATTGCGTATAAATATTTAATATATTTTTCATCTTCCTTATTTAAATATAATACTTCATTAAAAAAAACTAAATTATTACCAGTTAACTTATTTCTATCTTCTATAGAATTATAACCAATAAAAATTTCATCTAAAAATATTTTTCTTAAATTATCATATATATTAAGTGAACCATTAGGTACTATACATATAAGATCATTACTATATTTCTTGAGTTGATCATAATCTAAGTCATTAGAAGAAGACAAAGTTGTTAATTTAAGTAAATTTCTATATCCAAAATCATTCTTTGCATATACAACAAATTCATTATCAATATAAAGGGTTAAACCTATAATAGGCTTAATATTATTTTTTATGCAAATGTGATAAAAATCCATACAACCATACATATTATCATCAGTAATTGTAAGTGCATCAAAACCTAATTCCTTAGCTTTACTAATAAGTTCATTTAATTTTATCATACTCTTAAGTAAAGAATTATTTGTTTTAATATTTAATGGTACATATTTCATATTATCACCCTATTTCCATATTTATTATACACTATAATTTTAAAAAAATATATCTTTATATCACATAAAAGTGTTATAAATATTGACTTATTAAAAATAATATGGTAAAGTTATAAGGCGGAAGAAAAAATTGTGGAAGGAGAATTATAATGGCTACAAAAATAACAAGTAAAAAACCACTTTTTGGAAATAAACGTTCACATGCTTGCAATGCTACTAAACATGCACAAAAGCCAAATTTACAAAAAGTTACTCTAGATAATGGTGAAACAATCAGAATTAGTGCTAGAGAGTTAAGAACTATTAAGAAAGTTACTGAAGTAAACGAATAATTAAAAAGACCTAATGGTCTTTTTTCAGTATCTTAATACCATCACATGTCTGTGCTATATAGGTATTATAATTTTCTTTAAAATAGTTATGTACTTTCACCAATTACACTATACTATCAGAATTGGTTTTCTTTACTATTAAATAATGATATACTTTGATTTATAGTGTAAATTATCAATTCTTCCTGTAATATTTAGAAATAAATTAATTTTTATAGGACATTTGATAATATACCTACCCATTTATATCATTACCATTAAATTCAACATTCAAGAATTTACGGCTTGCTAAAAAATCACACATATGGACAAATTTTTGATAACGATTTTTAGGTAAAGGTAAAATTTCATTACCATTATAATCAGTATTCCATTGTCCCATATGACTTTCAACACAAAGACAAACAAAATTTAAATCATCAACATCAAACCCTATTTTTTCATTATTATCACGAATAAATTTAGAAATCAATAGTGGATGATCAAATCTTGTATACCTCTCTTTCTCTATTCCAGATTTTAATCCATCATGAATAAGTAGTGAGATTAAAATTAAATCTTTTTCTCTTTCTGTAAATATATTTCCTATTGAATCATTATAAAGCATTTCATAACCAATTCTAACAGCAACTTTAGTATGTCTAACAAGCCCACCATCACCTAAAGTAAATGCCGGATGATACTTTCCTGTTGAACTAGCAGGAACTTCAAAAAAATAATCTGGTAAAATATTAATTATTTTTTTTAAAATATCCTTATATTTATCACTTTTAACATAACTTATCTCTTTCATAAAAACTTCATACTTCATTTATTTTACCTCCAAAAAATTTATCAAAATACTATTTTGAACATATAAATATTCACTAGGAATATAAATATTTTCCCCATTATCAAATAATAGTTTCTTACTTATTAAATAATCAATATTAAATACATCATATATATCTATACCATATTTATAATAAAAATCCCTTTTATTAACTCCAGATATTTTTCTAAGACCTAATATCATTTCATTTTCCATCTTCTCTTTTTTAGATAATAAATGCTCTTCTATGTGCAAATTACTATTGTTAATATAATGCTTAAGACTTTTCGTATTTGTATACCTAATATCCTTTATATAACCTGATGCTCCTAAACCAAATCCATAATATTCCAAATTATTCCAATATGTTAAATTATGTTTTGATTCATACCCATCTTTGGCAAAATTACTTATTTCATAGTGCTTGAAACCATTATTAGATAACATACTACATATATAATTATACATTTTAGCATCCATTTCTTCATTTATTGTCTCTTTATTATTTATTCCTAAAATAGTATTAGGTTCTAAAATAAATGAATATGTCGAAATATGATTAATATCAAGTTTTAAAAAACTATCTATATCATTTTTAACATCAGAGAATTTCTCACCTGGAATAGCATATATAAAATCAACATTTATATTATTAAAATATTTCTTTAATAAATTAATATTTTTTATAATCTCTTTTTTATCATGATAACGATTTAAAACACTTAGTAAATTCCTATTAAATGTTTGAACTCCAACGCTAATTCTATTTACCCCATTATCATATAAAATTTTTGCCATTTCATCATTAATATCATCAACATTACATTCAAATGTGAATTCATAAGTTTTGCTTAATTTAAATATTTTAATTATCTCAAATAATTTATTCAACTGGTTTATATTCAAACTACTAGGTGTTCCTCCACCTATATAAATTGTATCAATTACTTCTCCGTTATAATTAGCTATAATTTCTCTATTAAGTGAATCCAAATAATCATTTACTATTTTTTCATTATAAAAGATTTTGCAGAAATCACAATACGAACAAATATTATGACAAAATGGTATATGTATATATACGCTTTTTACTATACTATTCATTTAGTCACCAATATAACTTTCAGCAATTACTAAACCTTCCAAGTTATAAATGGTTATTTTTTTATTCTCATATATACCATAACTTGCACCAAAGTCATCCCGAGGAAGTGATATAGAACCAACACATACAAATGTCATATCATCTTTTTTCTTAATATAAGGTGTATGTTCATGACCATATATAAGAACTCCTTTTTTATTTAATTTAGAAGATTTATTATAACTATACATATCACCATGATTTAAATAGATATCTATACCATCAACATTTATTAAACCAAAATCAATAATTGGAAAATTCGATTGCAATATATCTTTAGCAGTATCACAATTACCAGAAAGACAAATAATTTTTTTACTCTTTTCATCTAAAAAATCTCTAACAGCATTATTATCAGTTTCATACTTATCATTATAATATAAATCTCCTAATACTACTATTTTATCAAAATCATTGTCTTCATCTATTTTTTTTATATATTTCAAATTATTAGAAATACCATGAATATCAGAAATAAATAATATTCTCATAATACCACCTAACTAATTATATAACAAATATAAGATGATTGCCAATAAAAAAGAAATATCAATTAACAATATTTCATATTTTACTTATTAGTCACCATCTCTATATGGATTATAATAATATTTATTATCTTTATTTATTAAAGTTTGATTATATGGGTAATCAAATTTTTTTACCTTAATATTTTCATTCTTTTCTTCACTAGTATACATTCCTGTAGCAATATACCCTAATTGTTCAAAATAATGTTTTACATAACTTTTATCTGGGTTTATTCCCCTTGGAATATAACAATAATATTTTCCGCCAGTGACATATAGTTTTATTGCACCTATATAGTTAATTAAAAAATCTTCTTCATCATATATATTATTAGTTCCACATACATTATTATATAAATCTTCTAATTTATGTTCCTTTATCCATAAATGAGCAGTTCTACGATGTCCATTTTCCCATTTCAATTCACTTTTCCAATTAGGATTTACTATAATAAATCCTACCCTAATAGTTGGCTCTTTCATCAAATCACCTCTTTAGATAAAAACACAATAACACATAAATTGTAAAATATCAATACTTAATAATTATTTTGTATATTCTAAAATAGAATCACTAATTCTTTTAATCTTCTCTTCTTTGATAAAATATATTTTATTTTGATTATTTTTCTTTATATAAGATATTAATTTATCATTTTTAAGAACTTTTTCCCTAATGCTTTTATTACTACTTTTATATCTTATATAATTATCATTATTAGTAAGAACAACTAAATACATCTTCTTTTTTATAATAATACTTACTCATAAACAGTCCTATTTTGTTAAATAACTTTCTAATCTTTTTTTATTATAATTATCACTATTCTTTATTACTTCTTTAGATACACGGACATTTTTATAATCTTTTAGTTCTATAACAAAACTCGAACATTTACTATTTGGTACAATTATATAAAGTTTATTTTTAGTTCTCGTTAAAGCAACATAAAGTAATCTTCTCTCTTCTGGATAATCAATTATTTCTTTAGATGATGGTTTAATTAATTTAATAAGTGGATCATCCTCTATTTTAGATGGGAAACCATACCTACTATCATCAGCATTTACTAAAATACAATTATCAAAACCAAGACCTTTAGATTTATGAATAGTTAGAAAAGTAATACGAAGATGAGGATACTTTTTATATTTAATTTGTTCATCATTTCTTTTCGAAAATTTTGAACTATTTAATATAAAATTCCTATCACTATTATATCTACCAAGGATTAATATATTACCCTTAGGATTATCTTTATAAATTTGTTCTATAGCCTCTATTAATGCCTCTTCTTTAGCACCAAATTTTTTATATTTTGATTTATCTTCATACCTTAATATTTCAACTGGATTATCTAAATGTTTCATAGAAAACAAATTTTTATCGATTTGATTTTTATTTTTCAAAATAAAATCATGAGCTATATCAATTAATTCTTGACTATTTCGGTATGTATTATTAATTGGTATCATTTTTGCGCCATATAAATATTCTTTAAAATTAGTAAATAAATTAATATCAGAGCCTGCAAAACCAAAGATAGATTGCCAATCATCACCTACAGCAAATATTTTAGCATCAAATAATTCTGATAATCGTTTAGTTAAATTATATCTTTGACAAGATATATCTTGATACTCATCGATAATTATATAATTATAATCAATGCCCATATCTTCTTCTTTTACCTTTTTAATTAGTCTATATGCTTTATTTATCATATCATCAAAATCAATCTTATAGTTTTTAGCTAAATAATCTTCATAATAAATATAAATATTTTTCATTATTTGAAGCTCATCTTTTAATAAATCATCACATTCCTCACCTATTAATTTATCAAAATCTTCTCTTACATAATTTTGTGATTTAAAAAGAGAAATAAATGGTACGACTAATGTATCAATAAAATCATTAAAATAACCATCTTGTGATGTTTCTTTTAATCGATTAAATATTTCAATATCACTTTTAGGTATTAAACTATAACCATTATTTTCTAATTGTTCTTTTAAATGTTCTAAATAACTTCTTCCATCTTTTGATTTAGAAAAGGTTTTAATTAGATCTCGAGAATTATCACATTTGGCATGATAGTGTATTTTAAATTTCATATTATTTACATATGAATTTAAAGTTTTATCATCATACATAGTATTTTTACTATTTTGATCTATTCCAAAATGTTCTATATAATTATAATTTTCCAGTTGTGAAATATAAAAGTCTGGTTGATATTGTCTATTATTAGAATAATTCTTATTGTATGGTTTTTCATATTCATAATCAATACCATTTTTATATAAGAAGTTAGCAATATCTACCTCTTCATGACTTCTTAAATATTCTCCATTTATAGACTTATAATAATTTCTTCTTCTAGATATTTCATAATCAACATACCTTTTAACATTAAAATTAGTATTTTTTAACTTTTTATTATATTCAAAATTATGATACTCTTCAAAGTTATCAAATTTTACCCATTCATCACTAAAACGTGTTTTACTCTTAAAGCATTTAATAAACTTATTAAATAGTTCTTTATCTCTAAATAAAACATTTTTAATATAATTAGAAATAACTTTATATTTACCCTTATCATCAATTATAGAATATTTAAGTTTTGTTGCCTGATTTATAATTTTTACCCCTAGACTATGAAAAGTATAAACATCAACATTTTTAAGACCAAATCCATCATGTATTCTTGTTCTTATCTCATTTGCTGCCTTATTAGTAAAAGATATAACGACTATTTCTGATTGTCTAACATGACATTTATCAACTAAATATTTTACTTTAGCAGCCATTGTAGTTGTCTTGCCTGACCCTGCTCCTGCTACAATAATAAGATTATCTTCTTCAGCAATAATTGCCTGTCTTTGATTATCATCAAGTTTAATATTAGGATCAATCTTATCAAATAAATGGTCAAAATAGTTTTTATATTCTTTTGTTTTAGTATCCAAATATTTTAAATTATTATTTTTTAATAATTTATTTTTATCATTAAATATTCTTTTTATCTTATCCTTATCTTCTAATTCACAATTAATACTATCTATATTATCTAGTAAACATTTATATTTTGAAATAAACTCATCATACTGTTTTAAACCAATATACTTTTTACCATCTAAAAATAAACTAAATTTTTTTAATACATCTTTAACATCCATAAATCCACCTCTTAAAAAAGAGCAAGTAAAAACATTAAAGTCTCTACTAGCCCTTTATTCTAATTTAATTATACAAAAAATAGTTTAATTTTTAAATATATATTTGTATTGTTTACATTAATTTTATATCAATCATATTTAATAAAGTTATTAATTATATTAATTAGATTTAATTTTGTAAATATTTTCCCTGTTATTTTAGTATTGCTCTTTTTATTAAAGGTATAAATAGTTATTTCTTTTGTATACGCTTCTTTTTTTATCTCATAGTTGTTTTGTCTTGTATATATATGATTATTAATAATATCTACATATATTTTATTTCCAATTCTATCACTTAAAACTAATATATCAGATAGTATTAGTTGACTATTAGATATAATATTTATTAACTTAACACTCTTATATAAAATAATATTATCCATATAACCAATGTCTATTTTTTCTTGATAATCTTCTTTATTTTCATTATAAAGATACATTATTTTTGTTTTATTTTCATCAAAAATCAATTCTTTATTAAAGTCAAAACTATTATCTTCACCATCAGTTAAATTATATAATAAGCATAATCCTCTTTCATCTTTAATAATTAAAAAATTATCATTACTTCCAAATATATATCTTCTCATTAGTTTAGCACTTTCTACTAGTGCAACAGTTTTAATATTATGTACTAGTTTTGTTCGATATTTTAATTGTTCAAACCTTTCTTTTAACACAGGGTTTACTTTACCATTCCCATACCTTAAATTATTTATATAGGCCTCATGGATTATCATATCATATTCTTCTTTAGATATTTCTTTGTTCTTGTTTTTGTCTTCAAATTTAATAAATCCTTCCTTTTCAATTTCTCTTATTAACATATAATCAGTCCTTTCCTTACTTCTTAAAAAGAAAAACACCTAAGATAACCCTTAAGTGTTAAAAAGTTATCTTATTGATCTAGCATTACCACCTAACTTAATAGGTTGGTGTGATATCTTAGGGCTAGTCCCTCCATCACTCTAAATAAGAAGTTGTACTGATTATAACATACAAATTTTAAAAAGTACCAATTTTTACTGATTTTTTTATAAAATTATTTATTTCCTTTTAGTCTTTCAATATAATTATTTCTTTTTCCATCAAGAAAACCACTTGGTAAACAAGATAATATCATATTTTTATAATTATTAAAATCTATATCTGTTGGTTCATAACCGCCTATTCTATTTACTGTATAATTATCCTTATCAAATAAAATAATAAAGTATTCAAAGCCTTTCTTTATACTATAATTACTTTTAATAACCATTTTATTTATTTTATCTAAATCAATATTAGTAACTAAGTTATTATATTTTTCATCATCTAATAAATATGTACCAATGATATTATTTTCCATAATTAATTCAACATTTTTATTTCTATATATTCTAATTATGCATGGAATGATTTCATATCTATTCCCAAGTTCTTGTTTAATACTTAATTCAAGTAATATATCATTACTATATTCTATATGTTTTTGATTATTATTATCTTGTTTATTTGACATAGTAAGCAATAATGTTGTAGTCCCAATTACAAAAGCAATTATTACAATTATCATCATCATTTCCATTTTTATCACCATCATTATTATACTAAATATAAGCAATATTGTCTAATCTACATAAATATCATTTAGTCAAAGATAAATAAAAATATATCACCATTTTTTACAAATTGAGAATATGTTAAAAATTAAAGATAAATTTAAATATAACCTATAAAATAGATCTTTATCTTTTTAAATTCACATTATAGATTATATATATACAATAATGTTGGTATATCTTATTATTTAATCAAAACAATTTTCTTAAATTGTTTTTTACCTTTTTGAATAATTAATTCACCATTATTAAAATCAGTTGTAGTAATTAATTTATTAACATCATTTTCTTTTATTCCGTTTACACTTATCCCGTTTTGCTCAATCATTCTTCTTCCTTCAGATTTTGAAGAAACAATATTTGATAAATTTAATAAGTCAGTTAATAACATTCCACTTTCTAACATATTTTCTTTTATTTCAAATATTTCAATATTTTCAGGTATACCACCATTAGCTACTGTATTATACCTTTCTTGAGCTTGATTAATAAATTCCTCTCCATGATACATTTTAATTATTTCTTCTGCATATTTCCTATGTGCAATTAGTATATTATCACTCATCCACTTTTCTACATCTTTCATGTCTAAATCTGTAGTAAGTTTAAAATAATCTAATAATACATCATCAGGTATTCTCATAGCTTTTTCATACATTTTTTCAGGTGATTCATCTACTCCAATATAATTTCCTAATGATTTAGACATTTTTTCTTTTCCATCTAATCCTACTAATAAAGGAAAACACATTACATCTTGTGACTCTTGATCATAATCTCTTTGTAACTCTCTACCAACTAACAAATTAAATGTTTGATCCGTTCCACCTACTTCTATATCAGCATGTAATGCAACTGAATCATATCCTTGCATTAATGGATATAAAAATTCATGAATACCAATTGGAATATTATTATTAAATCTATTTTTAAAGTCATCTCTTTCAAGAATTCTAGCTACTGTATATTTTCCAGTTAATTTAATAACATCTTCAAATGACATTCTTCCTAACCACTCTGAATTATACACAATTCTTATTTTTTTAGAATCTAATATTTTAGAAACCTGTTTAAAATAAGTTTCACCATTTTTTCTTGTTTCTTCAAATGATAATGATGGTCTAGTTTTAGATTTTCCAGATGGATCTCCAATCATTGCTGTAAAATCCCCTATAACAAAAACTATGTCATGTCCTAATTCTTGCAATATTTTTAATGCTCTAAGTGGTACTGTATGTCCTAAATGTAAATCTGGTCTAGATGGATCAGCGCCAAACTTTACAACCAATTTCTTGCCACTATTTAATTTTTTTAATAATGTTTCTTTATTATGAATATCAACTGCTCTTCTCAGTATTAATTCAATTTTTTCCTCTTTTGTCATTTTATTCCTCCTTAACAAAAAAAACACAATAAACAATCCTCATAAGGACGATTTATCGCGGTACCACCTTACTTTATGAATAGAAATTCATACACTCAATAAGCTATAAAGTAGCAACCTTTAAACTCATAATGTGTATTTCAACTATATCATTTTGTCTATTTTCACCAAACATAAACTCTCTAAATTTAAAATGATATACTTTACTATTCATTAATCAACATTTATAAATTAAATAATTATATTATGTTATATTATATTATATTATGTTATATTATATCACATTCTTTTGTAATATCAATAATATTTACTTTATCACATTGTTTATTTAATATTTTTATTTTTGGAAATTTATATTCAATTTTTGAATATTTTAAGTTTAAATTCAAATAATTCTTTATTTCAATAAATTTTTCAAATTCATCAATATATAGAAGTTATTATTGAATCATTATTATAAGGATGCCTAAAAATTATCATTCTTTCTAAATTGCTTAAATTTTTTAAGTCATAATCATCAATTGGAAGGCAACATAACAAACTATAGTTTTAATCATATAATTCTGTGCCATTATTCGAACATAAATAACTAAAACTTATTTTATTTTCTTGCAATGTAGTATTAATAGCATCAAAATGTCTTCCAGTTGCAATGCATAATATATTATTCCTCATAAATTTGTTTAAAGCAATAATATTTCTTTTTAAAATCCCCAAATTATCTGTATAATTGTAATGAAGTTCAATAGTATTATCATAATCCGACACTAGCAATTTCATCTTAAAACCTAACCTTCCATATATAACAAATCAATCATTGATATCAAAGCAAATTACATTACCAAAAGTTTCTAATTTATCATTCATTCTATCATAAATCATAGCACCATCATTAAAAATAGCATATACTTTTTTCCTTTTTTCATTTGCTACATTTTGTAACTTCTCTAAATATCTCCTATTTTTTATAGAATGAACATCCATATAAAATGGGTCATCTAATATACCAAATCCATCATAAAAAGCAAAATATTTATAATAATTATTCTTTGCAGTAATAAAATATCTTTTTAATTGCAATTCTGCACCCGCACTAAAACCAATAATTATTCCTTTATAATGTTTTATAGTATAAAGAAGTTCTGTTTCTTGAACAACTTTACTATATAACATTTCGGGATTACCACCAGTAATCACTAAAATATCACTTTCTTCAATTATATTTTTAAAATTGGTTAAATTTTTCTTATCATAACAATTTAATATATAAATATTTTTTTCATCTATTCCTAATTCTATTAATGAACCAACATACTTTTTATATCTACGACCATTTTTAGGAAACCACTCTTCATTAAATGTTCTAAAATCTATTTCACTTGGAAATGTCCATGATATAATTACTGCTTTATAATTATTTTTTATCATATTTTGTAATTTAGTTTTAACTAGTTTTATTCCTTTTTCATAGTCACTTAATAAAATACTATACATAACCTACCTTCCTTCTATTTTTAAAGTTTTGACTGTCTCTTGCATATTTATTTGTTTTTTTAACATTAATTCTAAATTTTTATAATTACTGAAATTACAATTAAATTTGTATTCTCTATTGAATGTCATATTCTTTTGTAATATCAATAATATTTACTTTATCACATTGTTTGTTTAAGAACTCACTTGTAAAAGTAAATTCCATCCTTAAGTAGAATTTAAGTTTCCAAAAAATTAGGTGGAATTTAAATATTCAAAATATTATAATAACACATCGGTGATGCTTATTTATGTGCATAAATAAGCATCTATCTTTCAATGATAGATTAATCATTGAAAGTCAACTTAGTTTAGGTAAATCATTTAAATATATTGGTAAATTAATAAAGATTGTCCAATTATTTCTAAAGAAGTTAAAAATCATTATAAAATTAAAAATTCTGGTGGATACTGTTTTATTAATTTTTCAGACAGAAGATAGAATTTATCCTTTCAAAGTGAAATTTGTCTTTTCATTTGAGCTTTTTTACTTTATTACATGCAAATTATACTATTATTTAAGCACCTTCATCAGTTAGACCACTCAAAAAGGTATCGATAACTCCTAATATTGCAATGCATTGTATATCTGAAATCTCTGTTTTTATTATAAGTTAATTCCATTTTGCTGCACATTGGAAAATAATAAAATTTTAATTATCAATTTTTTTAGTTTTCTAATAATTTTTATTATGTTTAATTATTTTCTTCAATTGCTTAGTAGATTCCACAATATTATCTTCTGCTAGTATTGGCCTAATCATGGCATATCCGTCTATTTTTATATTTTTTAACATTGGAATTGTATTCTTATTAATACCACCTATAACTACTACCGGTATCGAAGAATAATCAACTATTTTTTTTAATTCATCAACCCCAACAACTATTGCATCTTTTTTAGTTGTTGATTCATAAATAGCACCAACACCCAAATATGATGCGCCATCATCAATAGCCATTTTTGCTTCACTAAGATTAGTTACAGTTACACCTATTATCTTTTTATAACCTAGGAGTTTTCTTGCTTCTAAACAAGATATATCATTTTGTCCAATATGTAATCCATCAGCTTCTATATTTATTGCAATTTCAATATTATCATTTATGATTAATGGTATATTATATTTATCTGTTACTTTTTTTATTCTAGACGCAATTTTAAAAAATTCGTTATAGTCTTTTCCTTTTTCTCTAATTTGAACCATTGTAACACCACCAATAACTGCTTGCTCTACACAATATTCAAGTGGATAATTACTATTTATTTCACTATTAGTACACAAATACAAGCTATAATCAATCATATTTTATCAGCACCTTTTTATTCATTCTATTTTTAAAAACATAATTATAGAATACATCATTTTCAGCATTAACAACATTATTAGGAAGATTATATTTAAATGCATCTTCTAATTTTTCAAGTTTGTCTCTATCTATAATGTCACTGAAAATTGTGCAATCATATATATCTTTTGGTCTATTTCCTACTTTACATAGAAATAATGCCTCTGGTGTAATAGAATAATATTGAATATTATTATGAATTCTCGGAGATTCAGAAAAACTTAATTTACTAATGAGTGGAGAATTATGAATGTATTCAACAAATTCCTTGTTATATTCATCCCAAAAATAATCTTTTTGAGTAATTGATCCATCTTTTTGCTTAACATACATAAAAATAGTTATTGGTATATCAATCATATCTCGATAATACATTTTTAACATAACTCTTTTTGTCCCACCACCACGATCACCAATTTTTCGCTCAAAAGAAAAATTATAATTATTGCAAATATGCTCTAGCCTCTCCAAACAATCCATATTTATAAAAATATCTAAATCATGATGATATCTTTCTAAATTTTTATCAACTAACAAGTACGCAAGAATACCACTAGTATAATAGTACTCAATATTATTTTCATTAAGCATCTTATTATATTCATCAAATATCTTATATACCCAATTATGATTTTCATCCAAATGGCAAAAATTAGGATTAATTTCCATGCTTATTAACCATAAATATCTGTTATGTAAATAATCTAAGCTAACATTGTAATAACTTGCAATTGATTCTAGTTTATGAATATGACTACTATCATCACATATATCACTATATGCATTGTATATTAAAATGTCTAATTTATCCTTTTCACTCATAATTATGAACCCCCTATTCTATGGAAACGGATGAGGCATATCCGTTAGCTTCTTATTATATTTTAAATTCAATTTCTTTGGTACAATGAAAAATCGCTCTGCTCCCAGTCTTGGATATATATGACTCTTATTTAAATCAATTAAACTTGGAGCAATAACTTTAACCACCTTAATGCCTGTTTTCTTTATATCATCAGTGGTTAATTCTTTATAATATACATCTATATTTTGCAATTCTAAATTTTTTATTAAATCATCAAATGATATAATCTCTTTTTTGTAATTAATTGATTTACTTTTAAATAATAATTTTTTAAAATTATTGCCCTGATAATATAAAAAGTGTTCGTATAATGTTTTAATTTTTTTAGGATCATCTTGTCGGACATCCATTATATTTAAAGAATAAAAATATGTAAATAGACATTCTTTTAATGATTTATTAATAGCATAATCCGAATTCATATTAGCACTTGCACCTATACCATAATGTATATGTTTTTTCTCATTTTTATAAATAATAGACAAATAAATTGGAACTTTAATATCAGAATATAACTTATATATCTTTATATCATATTCTTTTTTTATTATTTTTATTAATTTTAGATTTTCTTCATCTAGAGTTTCTAAATTTATTTCAGGTGGATTCAAACGTTGCATAAAATTAATCATTAAAGCATCTCTTTCTATTAATTCTAACAATCCACTCTGTATACATTCCTCTAATGTAAAGCCAGCCGCCATACCCGTTGAAGTCGTTTCTGCTACAATTTTATTTAAATCATATGGTAAATATATCAAACTTGCAGGCCAATATTTAAACTTCTTTCTATTGTCAATATTATAAATCTTTGTCCATTCTATTTTTTCCTTATTAGGATTTAGAAATATATCTGACTTATTATATTGCTCTTCACTATATGTAAAAAATTTATCAAAAGTGTTTTCCTTTCTCAAATTTACTTTGGTATTTCTTATAATTTCTTTTTTAGGAATATAAGACATACAATAGCGCTCTAATGCTTCCGCTAAACAACTAGTCATAGCAATCCTTTTATCTTCGTTTACCCCTAGCCCACCACTAGAAACTTCTCTACTCAATCCAAATAAATCAACAGTATTTGCACTTAAACATTGATACATGAAAAGATTATATTTATCTAGTTCATGGCGTTCCAGCATAGCATTTACTATTCCAAATTTATCACTAAATATATCTGACAATCTTTCATACTCTTTTCCTAAAATATTTATTATTTCTTTTTTGTTTAATATTAACTTATTTTTTTTCATCATTTTCACCTGGTACTTTTAATATTGAATGTAAAACCATTCCTCCATCTTTATATATCTCAATTATTTGATTATTTCTTAAATTAACTTTATGTTTGTTAATCAGCAAGTTACATTTTCTTTTAAACATTTTTTTATATATATTAAATGCATATATACTATTAGATTTAATTCTCTTATAAAATGATTTTTCATCAAATTTTGAATTTATCAATGGACCAATCAAATATGATTTTTTAGTTTTTGCAATTAGTATTGATTTAGATTTAATCTCTCTCTTTTTTAAATAATCACTATAAAACAAATAATCATTTTTTGACATTTTTAAGACTCCTATTTTCTTGTTTTGCCATTAACATTTGAGCTTCATCATTAAATTTTTCTAAATTATTAATTAAATTTTCTTTTTCTTTTGTCTTATCATTAACACTTATGAACCATTTACCTATGCTCGTATTCATAAATTTCTCTATTTCATCAAATGTTCTGCTTTGCTTTGTTTTATATAACGGATCACACACCTTAAATCCATCTTTATCATAGCCTGTAAGTAAAACTGCATGATAACACTCAGAGACTTCACCTGCTAATATAACTAAATTACCATCTTGTAATTTTTGCTTCAGAACATCAATAGTTATATTCACACCATTTACAATTTTTGCACCTTTATTTTCTGCATATTTTAAATATTCTTTATATTCATCCATTGCAAATTTAAAATCATCCTTATCAATAGTACCTTGATTATTTTTAAATAAATCCTGATTTTCATGACAAATTGTAGTTTCTAACCCACTCTTTGCCATATAAAATGCTAAAGCTGAAAATGGTGTTCCACTCATATACTTTGATCCATATGTTCTATATAATCTTCTTTCATCATACCAATTTGCTTTTGGAATAATTTTATAGTATTCTAATACCATCATCATACAAGCAATAGCACAAGTATCACCTCTTTGTTTATATGGTCTTACATTTTTATCCATATTGTTTTTCCTTTCTTCTTTTAAACTTTCTAATGCATTTATAATTATATCATTGTTAAATTCATATATATAACCATTATTTCTCAAAATGCCACTATTATTAAGATATTCTAAAATTTTTCTTCTGAATAGAAAACCAGAAATTCCAATTAAATTAGATGCTATTAATTTTTCGTCTAAATTGTCATAAATAATAATATCTCTAATTGCTTTTCTGTCACAATGCTCTAAAGTAAAGTAAAAATGTTGAATCTTGTATTCCTCTGGTATTTTATAATGTCTAATATCTTCCAACAATTCTCCATCCGACATCAACAAATTATACTTAAACTTCTTCTTGAATCTAGATATAAATATTTTTTCGTCACCAGCATGGTATTTATTCAATAGATAATTCTTAAATTTTTGAATATCAGCATCATTTGTCTTGAGTAAGTATATGTAATATAAATGGTCTATTTGATATTGAGCAAAAAAAGTTTCAGTAGGTGGCGTAATTAACATTATATTTGCTTGATTCAATGAAATGTTTTCATCTGTGACTTCTATATTTCTACAACTATAATCCAAATATTTTTTTATTGACCCAGACATGACAAGAGTTGCTTCATCAACTAAACAAGATGTTGAGTATATTTTTATCATATCATCCAATTCCGCTGGTGATAACTCGATAAAATTTTGGCGAATAATTTTATCAAAAGCAGGTTCTAATAATAACTCATAGTAAGTATTATGCCAAATCCACCTTGTTTTCAACCTATGTAAAAATTCTTCTGGTCTCTGATGCAATTCCCTTTCCATTAAACTACTTATCTCTGGATTGGATTCTGCATAATATCTATTAGCGTTAAATAATTGTCTTTCCATTGCTTCATCAATATTACTTTTTAAATCTTCTGGTATTATTTTGCTCTTTATATTTTCCATTTATTAAGCCTCCTTATGAAGTCATAGAATTCACTATGACTATTTAATTCATATGATAATTATGCAGTACATAACATATCATATTTTTTATTAAATTTTCTCATTAATCTTCTCATCTTTTTCACCTCCCCTTTTAGTCTAATAGTTTTTTATAATGAGATCCCTATAAACTCATAACTTAAATACAACATTTTTTATTAAAATCTCTTATTTTTCTTTTTGCTAAACTTGTTTGAGCTTTATCTATCCAATCTTCTCTTGGACCATAAGATAATTCGTCAGTAACGATTCTAACTCTATCTTTATTTTTTAATACATAATCAATTGGAACATATTCATCATTTACAAATACACCTACCATTGTATTTCCAATATCAGTATGTACTTTATATGCAAGATCTATTGGAGTTGATCCTTTTGGAAGTTCTATTATATCTCCTTTTGTAGTATATACATAAACTCTATCAGCAAACAATTCAGTCTTTACTTGATTTACAAATTGTTGATTGTCTCCAAACATAGAATTAATTTCTGTTAATGACTTAAAAAATTGAAACTTTTGTTTTAAATCATCTTGCATAACGTCTCTTGCCTTTCCTTTTTTTGAATCCCAGTATGCTGTTAACCCAAAAGACGCTACCTTATCCATATCAAATGTTCTAATTTGTGTTTGCACTAATCTATCATTTGGTCCAAATACTGTCGTATGTAAACTTTGATACATATTTGTTTTTGGATTACAAATATAATCTTTAAATTTATCATTTATTGGATGATATTCTCGATGAATCATTCCTAATGTATAATAGCAATTTGCTATCTCATCTACCATTATTTTAAGTGCTAATAAATCATGTATATCAGATAATTTATGACCTCCACTTAGTCTTTTATATATACCATAGATATTTTTTGTTCTTATTTTTATTTCATTTGGTATATTCTGTTTATTTAGTAAAGTTTCTATTTTATATAACATTTCTTTTAAACAATCTTCACTTGATTCTTCTAGGTTTAATTTTTTTTCTTTTATTTTCTTATACATATCCGGTTTTAAATATTGAAGAGATAGATCTTCTAGTTCAGATTTAATTCTGTATGCTCCAATATAATAAGCAAGAGGAACAAATATTTCCATAGTTTCAAGGGCATTTTCCTTTTGTTTAAATTCAGATTTAAATCCTAATGTTCTCATGTTATGAAGTCTATCAGCAAGTTTAATTATGATTATTCTAACATCTTCAGTTATTCCCGTTATTATTTTTCTTGTATTAGCATAATTTTGTGCTTGCTTAGAAGAAAAGTTCATTTTATCTAATTTCGTTACCCCATCTACTAAATTGGCAACATTTTGATTGAAATCATGAGCTATATCTTCTTTAGTAATATTAGTATCTTCTAATGTATCATGCAAAAGACCAGCACAAATTGTATCTTTATCTGCATGCATCTCTGCTAAGATATAAGCAACATTTAATGGATGACTTATATAAGGTTCTCCACTTTGCCTCATTTGACCTTGATGTAATGTGTCAGCATATTCATAAGCTTTTTTTACAGTTTTTACTTCTTCCGGATTATACTCTTCCAACTTATCCAACAAATCTTGTAATATAATATTATTCATTAAAACACCTCCTATAAAAAAGAAGCATAACATTTTCACATAGAGAAAACATTATACTTCTTTAACATAATAACTCACAAAAGGACAAAATAATACATTAGACAAACTATTATCTTTTTTGAAACAAAAAACTTTGCCTTGTACTATCATAAGCTTCATCCCTTTCATAATATTTTCTATAAAATAATACTTTTTTTCACAAAAGTCAACATTTTTTTTAATTTTAATTTAAAAAAATGAAAGATTAACCCTTTCTTTCATTTTTCTTTTCTTCAAGTATCTTATTTATTCTTTCAATGTCTTCATCTGTTATTGGTATTACACTATTGTCTATTGGTTTAGTAGAATTATCTGAAGTATAGCTTACAACTTCTTCTTTTATTTCCTTAATATTATTTAAAAAGACACTATCTAATTTTTCTTTTATTTGGTCTCTACTAAATGGTTTAGCTATATAATCAGCAAATCCTTCACTTACATATTTTTCTTTTGCTCCTGCAACAGCATCGGCTGTTAAAGCAATTACTGGTGTATTAAAATCTTTATTTTCTTTTAATTTTTTAAGAGCTGTTTCACCACTCATATTTGGCATCATTATATCCATTAATATTAAATCGTAAACTTTTCCACTACTTACTTTATCTAAACAGATACTTCCATCTTCTGCTTCATCTATTTCAAAATTAAAGTCTTGCAGTGCTCTTTTAGCAACCTTTATATTAAGTTTATTATCATCTACAATTAATATCTTTTTATTGCCATAATCAGATGTATTAATATTACTATCATTTTTAATAATTGTTGTATCTATTTTATTTGAATATAATTTTCTAGCAGTATCCATTAATTCTTCTTCAGTCATTGGTTTTGATATTTTACTTATTTTTTGGGGTAAATTAATTATAAAAATAGAGCCTTGTCCAAACTGACTTTGAACATTTATATTTCCACCCATCATATCAACTAGAGCCTTTGTTATAGCAAGTCCTAGTCCTGTTCCTTCAGTAGTGGTATTTTTTTCTATATCTAATCTTTCAAATTTTGTAAACAATTTACTTATATTTTCTTTCTTTATTCCTCTTCCTGTATCCCTACATGTAATCATTAAATTAGATATATTTTTATTTAAATCATTAACACATTTAATAGTTAAGTTAATCTCACCTTCGTTTGTATATTTTATTGCGTTAGTAAGAACATTATTTATTACTTCTTTTACTTTTCCTTTATCACCATTTAATTCATATGGTATATCTTCAGCAATATTTAATTTAAAATCTATCGGTTTATCTCCAATACGAGTTGCCGTAACTTTACACATCTTTGTTATTTCATCTCTAAAATTATAAGTATTTTCTACTAATTCCATTTTATTACTTTCAATTTTATTAATATCCAAAATATTACCTACTATTTCAAGAAGGGTATGTGATGCATTTAATATATCTTCTGAATCTTCTACTACTTCAGGTGGAACTTTATCTTTATATGTTACAATATCTTCGGATAATCCAACTATTGCATTTAAAGGTGTTCTTATTTCATGACTCATACTACTTAAGAAATCACTTTTAGCACGATTGGCTCTTTCTGCTTGATTTTTAGCAAATTCTAGTTTTGCAATCATCTTTAAATCGGGATTTTCTATTGTATGATACATTAGAAAAACGATAAATGATTCCATAGAAGTCATTAGCAATAATTCTGGGTGTAATTTTTGAGCAATCATAACTATAGTTCCAATTATTAAAAATACAAATAAGGGTAAATACTTTTTATTTTTTATAGTCTTAAAATTTTTAAATAAAACAACATACCATACAACAATATAAACAGCTATTAATGCATATGATGCATTTGCCGCTAATCCATTAGCATAAATAGCCCCATTTTTATTAACTAAATTAATTGGCAAAATACTTAATAACAAAATACTAATAATATAATAAATTATATTTAAAATTTTTTGACCTTTGTTTATATTTTTAGTTTTTGAAGAAATATAAAGCAAATATATTGTAAATATCATTACAAAAGATACAAGATAAATAAGATATAACTTAACCATAGTTTTACATAATATAATATTTTTAACATTATAATAACCTAATAAGAAACATGTAATTTCAATAACTAACCCTATAAGATTAACAACCATTATATTTTTAAACAACTTATTTTCAATTGAATTTATTTTCTTTTTAGTAATAAATATAATGGATATTGAAATTATATATATTAAACTAATTATTTGGCAAAAAAAACTTCCATTCATATTTATCTTACCTTTCTATTATTCTTAGTATATATAATTTCTTCTATTGAATCACCATAATCATCTGGTATCATCTTAATTAAACACTTATAATCTACTTTTCCACCAGCTGTTTTATTAAGACTTTTTAAAAACATAAAATTGTATGGTCTAGAATAAGCATTTAATTCTAAACATTTTTCTTTTATCATATCTAATGCTTCATCTTCTGAATATCCATCTTTTACCACTATAAATGCAAATGGAACATTAACTCTATCCTTATTAGGTTTACAATCTATTGCACATTCATTGACACATTCACACGTTTTTATAACATTTTCAATATTATCAGGAAAAATTTTAGCAACATTACCATTTGTAGTATCCATCGTTGGATAAATTCTCTTTAATCTACCAACTATATCGATTGATCTATCTTCATTTATTTTGGCTAAATCACCTGAATGTAACCAAGTTTTACCATCTTCATGAATTTTTAGTACATTTTTGGTTTCTTCTTCATTATTCAAGTAACCTTTAAAAATAATTGGACCTTCAGCACATAATTCACCAACTTCACCAATTTGAACTTCTTTTCTAGTCTCAGGATTAACTATTTTAATATTGCTATATGGTAATTGGAATAATTTATACTCATCTGTGCCAAGTATTTTTTGTTCATATGCAATACTTGATGTACTTTCGGTCATTCCATAACCATTTAGGATTTTAACACCATGGGCACCATGACTTTCTAAAAATTCATCAAATTTCTTCTTTGATTCTGGGCTTAATGGTGCACCACCGTATGTAACCGTTTTAACAAAAGATAAGTCCAATCCATCAAACCTTTTATCATTCATCATATATTCAAAATAATGAGCAACACACATAAAATGATTTGGTTTATACTTCAAAAATAAATCAAATGCCTCTTTTGGATCAAAGGTCGGTACTATTATTGTTTCAATACCAAAACTTAACGGCATATGAATATTATTACATAATCCATAATTTATAAACATAGGAAGAACAGTTAAAATCTTGTCCCCTCTTTCAAATAATTCAGTTAATACACGATATTGCTCAACCATAGCATTAAAATTTTCATTTGTAAATTCTGCTGATTTAGGAATACCTGTTGTACCACCTGTATGTGATAACAAAGCTGTATCACTAAAATTAAATTTTTCAGTTGGAACATATTTTTCTCCATTAGATAGTTGCATAAGTTTATCCCAAGACATTAATTTATTTCTAAATGAGAATTTAGTTTGAGCATCAAAATAACAAGATTGGGCTATAGTTTTTATACTAGCCATTTGTTTTAAAGCATCAATAGGAATATATGTAGATGGAGATGCAATAATTGTTCTTTCAATTGATGTTTTGGGAATAATATCCTTAACTTTAGAATAAAAATCTCTGAACATTATAAAGTTTCTTGCAGGGACCTCAGTTAAATAATGTTTAAATTCTTCTTTGCTTGCTAAAACAGGAATCATATTTGGTATAGCCCCTATCTTATTTAATGCATAAAAAGATATTACTCCTTGTGGAACATTAGGTAAACATATAGGTACATAATCCCCTTTTTCTACACCTAACATCTTAAATGAAACTGCCAGTTTTTCAATGGCATCTAAAAATTCATTATAGACTATTTGTCTTCCAAAATAAGTTAATGCTTTATTTTCTCTAAAAGCTTCATTATCCTTTTTCATATAATCATAGATTTTTAAATTTGTGTTTTTATACTTATTCATATTTTATTGCCCCCTCGTATAACTTTTCTATTTATTAAAACAATTAACAAACAAATAATATCATAGAAAATAATTATTATAAAATTCATAAAGAAACAATTTATATATCCATATTCTACATAGTTAAAATTAAAATAAGGATAATTTAGTCCTTCAAGAAAAAGGCCACCCAAATGCTGATATATAATTACCATTATTCCATATATTGTAATTGCTACTGTCCAATTCAAAATATAAGAATATTTAAGCACCTTACTCTTACCATTAACAATACAATCGGCTACAACTAAAATAGGTGTAATTATATGTACAAAACAAGATGCAAAAAAATGTCCATCATACGCATGTACTTGTCCGGTTGGAACCATAAAAAAATTATAAATTAAGAATGTACACACTAAAGAAACTAATACCAAACCTTTAAATTTTATATAGTTTGTTGTCAGTTTAAATTCCGTAAATATTTTTTTAATAATAGAAATACTATAAAATACAAAACATAATAGATTACTAAATATTGTATAATATAATAATCCAATTGGTGTTTTAAATAGACAAAAATTAGAAATTATTCCTATCAATGAGCATATGCAAATTATCAAATCTAGGATTATCCTATTTCCTTTAAATATCTTCATATAAATCTCCTATACAAACAATCATAAAAATAGATATTTTATGATATAAAAATATTTGATAAATTTACTACTTCCTTATCTCGTGATACTAAAATATCACAAGATATTTATTAATTAATCTCACTTCTTCATTTATATTATAACATATTTTGACATATTTTAACAAAAAAGTTACCTACTTCACAAGAATTTCTATATATATATAGTTTTCATTAATAATATTTTGTTCCTTTATATTCTTAGTCATTATATATCTATTTAGTATTTTAAATATGTAACTATCTTCCATATCTTTAAAATAGTTCTTTAAAACCATTATTTCTATTATATTTAGGCTAGAAAAAAGAGAAAATAATTCAGTATCATTAAAATCAATATCACTTATAATATCAACTATATCAAATAATGAATTTATATTTTCCTTTATAATATTTATTCTTTCATTATCATGTACTTCCTTTAAAGAAACAATTAAATCATTATATTTTTTATCACACATTTTAGGATTTACTATATAATTAATGACTCTACTTTCCTTTTCACCTAATAATATATGAAGTGTATTATTTTTATAATGATAAATAATTTTATTAATAATGATTACTTTGCATTTATCTAAATATTTATTTGTCTTATCATCAAATTTCCATTTGTTTTTTAAATTATTATAAGCCTTATCTAAATTATTTATATAATTATCATCATTATATATTTTTTCTACATCTATATCTAAAATATTTAAATCATATATATCCTTATTTAAATATTCTAATACTAAACAAAAAGTAAAAATTATCTCAAATATATTAATCGGTAAATCTTCATAATTACTATATAATTTTTTTAATAAATTTTCCTGTTTTATATAGTTAAATTTCCTTAAAAAAATATTTTCATAATTTATATACTCTAAATACTTATTTATAAACTCTATTCCAAAAAGATTAGGTCTACCTATTAGACATTCATAATCAGCTGTAATTATAATGTTTTTAGCATCATAAAAGTTATATAACTTAAAAAAACTTTTAATCCCATCCTTTAATGTACTATTATAAAAATAATTATTTATAGGTACTATATTATTTATAAAAATGACATTATAAAATAACTTAGTTTTATTAATATATTCTTCTAAAAATTTAATACTTTGATTATATATATTATCAGCACTTTCACTTATTAAAATATTAATTTGTTCCTTTATTCTTTTATCTTTAAGATATAATGATACTATATACATATTAGAATTACTTATATTTTTAAAAAGACTAATAGGAACAGAACTAGTTAACTGTCCTGTATATAATTTTATTGTTTTGGAAATAATCATAAGAAATTTATATATTATGTTATCTCTTTGCTCATCCGTAATATACTTATATTTAATAGATAAATTAAGTAATGATTCTATATAATTATTAGTATCTATTTCCTCTTCAATTAATTTTTCAATATCTATTATATTATTCATAAGCTTCACCATTTAATAATTTATCTCTTAAATTTTCAAGATATAAGCCCTCTAACAATTCTATCGTTCCACACTCTTCATAAGATTTTTTTATATATTCTATTATTTGCTCATCAGTTAATTTATTATCAAACTCATTTTGATATAGATAAAATATATTAGTAAGTTCCTCTAATATTTCTAAATAATTATCTTTATCTATATAACTAGAAGTATAAAAAGTATAGATTATTCTTTCTAAAGTACCACTACCAATTTCAATTCTTCCTAACTCTTTTAAACATCTATTTCTATTATTAATTAAACTAATAGCCTGTTTTTCATTTAATAATAATCCCCTCTTTTCTGTAAATTTATTTAAATTAAGTATTTCATTAATTGTAAGCTGTTGATTACTTAAAAGCATTCTTTCAATATAACTTATATTCTTCAAAAAAATCACCTCTAATATTTAATACACCAATATCTATATAAATACTAGTCTTGAAAAATTAAGGAAATTGTGGTAATATAAGTATAGAAAAAGAAAGAAATAGGTTTAAATTTTTTACCTATTTCTTTTATATTAATCTACATTTACTCCTTTTTTAAATATCTTTACATTTATAAAATAAATAACGGTTAAAAGAATTAAATATATTAAACTTGCTACATAAAAAAGTATTTTTAAAATATCTATACTAATAACACTATTTGTCATAAATAAATTAGCAATATTTTTATTAAATAATGAAATTATAAATAATAGTAACAAACATAATACTTGTGTCAATATATATGATAGAAAGCCATATATAACCGAAAAAACTGTTTTATTATTATTCATTTTATGTCCTAGAATTATACCAGTATATCCTGCTTGTATAGCACTTAATATTTCAATAAAGAAGATAAATAATGTACATATTAATAATTTTATAAAATTACTATCATAAACATTAGTAATTGGTAATAAAAACTCTTTTAAAGTATTAATATTTTCCTTACTATAATAAGCTATAAATAAAGTTAATACAATTACGAAAATACTTACTAATAATGTAATAATAGAAGTTATTATTTTAGATAAATATAAAGTTCTTTTTTCTACTGGAAGTGTATGTGTTAAATAAGATTCATCTCCATAAAAATTATTTTTAAATCTAACCCATAAACGAATCGTATTATTAATTAAAATATTGGCCACCATAGCAATAGTAGTACCACTACATATTTGACCAATTATATTCATCATAAATGAATTATTTATATTTAAAAATATTCTCGTAAGGATGGCAAAAAAGATAGATAAACTATAAAAAACAATTAAGAATTTAAACATACTTTTTAAATCATATTTAAGTAATTTCTTTAACATTTAAACATCCTCCTAAATATTTCATCAATTGAACTATTTTCTTTTTCTCTTAACTCATCTGAAGGTGAAGTTAATATTATTTTTCCTTTATCAATAAAAATCACTTCATCTAGTATTCTTTCAATATCTGAAATTAAATGTGTTGAAATAATAAGACTAGCATTATCATCAAAATTATTAAGTATTACATCTAAAATATAATCACGAGTTGCTGGATCTACTCCTCCAAGTGGTTCATCTAAGATATATAACTGGGCTTTTCTACTCATAACAAGTACTAGTTGCAACTTCTCTTGCATACCTTTACTCATTTTTGATAATTTTAAATCTTCATCTAGATTTAAATCCTTTAATAATTTTTTAGCTTTTTCTGAGTCAAAATTATCATAAAAATCTTCAAAATAAGTAATTATCTCTTTTATTTTCATTGATTTATCTAAATATGTTCTCTCTGGTAAATATGATATGATTCTTTTACTTTCTGTCCCTATTTTTTTACCATTAACAAGTATTTCTCCACTTGTTGGTATAAGTAAATCATTCATTAATTTAATAAGTGTTGATTTACCAGTACCATTTTTGCCAAGTAAACCAATTATCTTACCTCTAGGTATTTTTAAATTTATATCTTTTAATATTTTTTTCTTTCCATAATTTTTTTCTAAATTAATACACTCTAATAACTCCATTAGTTATCTCCTCCTAATTTTTTTAAATAAGCAATTGAATCAATAGTATCAAATCCTATATCTTTCATATTTTGAAAATATTTACAAGAAAGTTCTTTTGCATATTCATCTTTTAATTTATTTATTATTTTTTCATCCTGTGTTACATATTTTCCATTTGTTCTTTCGGTATAAATAAGTTTTAAATCTTCTAATTCAGTAAGTGCTTTTTGCATCGTATTAGGATTAACCTTTGTTTTTAAAGCAAGTTCTCTAACTGATAAAAGTTTATCACCTGGTTTTATTTTTCCTGATATTATATATTTTTTTAAATTTTCTACTAACTGAATATAGATAGGAATATTATTATCAAATTTGAAATCCAAATTTTTATCTCCTTTCTAATTGTATTATATGAATAATACAATAATACATTAATTATGAAATTTTGTCAACAGAAAAGATAGATTTCTCTATCTATAAACTAGCAATCCAATTATTTATATCCTTTATATTTGTTTTTAAATTATCACTATAACTTTTAAAAACAATATTCATTTCTTTTTCTACTTTAGAATTAGGACATAATTTTTGGACATCTTTAAATGTTTTACCAAGCCATCCTGCATTAGTAGCAAAAGGTATAACTACTTTTCCACTTAGGTCATATTTTTTTAAGAAAGTAACCACAACTGGTGATATTGTATACCACCATACAGGAGTTCCAATTATTATTTCTTCATAATCATTTAAATTAATATTAATATCATTAATTTCTACTTCTTTATTATCAATAGAATTATTTTGATATTCATCTACAACCGTTTGATAATCTGTTGAAAAAGGAATTTTAGGTGTTAATTCTAAAAAATCACAATTAAGTTTTTCTTTTATCATATCAGCAATCTTTTTAGTATTACCTGTATAACTATAATATACTACTATTTTCTTCATATACTACACCCACTTTTCTATCTTTTCATCAGCATTTAAGACATCACTGCCTCTAAGTTCTAAACCTTTTTCGATATTGGCATTAGGACAAAGTTGTTTAACATCATCCATAATAGATCCTAAACCAGATCCTTCATGAGTACAAAATGGTTTTATTGTTTTTCCAGCATAATTTAATTCTTCTAAGGCTGTAAATAAAGCACATGGATAATGTCCCCACCATACAGGACCACCAATATAAATAGTATCATATTCATCTAAACTAGTAAGATGATTTTTTATTTCTGGTCTTTCATTATTATTTAATTCCTTTTTAGCAACATCACAACAATCATAATAATTATATGGATAAGGATTTACTGTTTCAACTTTAAATAAACTAGCACCTGTTAATTTACTAATCTTCTCAGCAACTATTTCAGTATTTCCTTTATCAATTTTTCTAATGCCATCCTTCATATAATTTTCATCTGTTCGACTAAAATATATAACTATACTTTTCATTTATATCTAATTCCTTTCTATTCTTCATACTTTGGTTTAAATTCTTGATAATGTTTTAAATTTTCTTCTGTTTGTATATAATATCTTTGTTTTTTATTTATTTTAGATATTTCATTCATATCATCATCAGATAGTGCAAAATTCAATACATCTAAATTTTCTTTTATATGTAGTGCATTTTTACTACCTGGTATAACAATAAATCCCATATCTATATGCCATCTTAAGATTATTTGTGATGGTGTTTTTTGATATTTGTGTGCTAAAGTGGTAAAAATATTTTCATTTAATAAATTAGAATCCCCATGACCAAGTGGATACCAACTCATTAATTTAATATCATATTTATCCAATGTCTTTCTAAGTTCCTCTTGGACAAAATATGGATGAGCCTCTACTTGCATAACCTGAGGTCTTATTTCACAATTAGAAAGTATTTCATTAAGATACTTTCCCTCAAAATTAGATAAACCAATAGCCCTTACTTTTCCCTCTTTATAAGCCTTTTCTAATAGTTTATAACCTGCTAAATAATTACCTGCTGGCTGATGAATAAACAATAAATCAATATATTCTAATCCTAATCTTTCAAGTGTTTCATCAACTGCTCTTTCATTTTCATATTCAGTTACCCATAACTTTGTCGAAACGAAGATATCTTTTCTATCTATATTAGACATTTTAATGGCCTTTCCAACGGCTTTTTCATTTACATATGCACTTGCTGTATCAATTAATTTATAACCATTTTCAAGTGCTACTTTAACAGAATTAAAAGCATCATTCGGACTTAGCATAAATGTTCCTAAACCTATTTGTGGTATTTCTACTCCATTATTTAATTTCATCTTATTCTCCTAACCTATCATATTCCATATCGGTTACTGGTTCTAACCATTCAGTACTTGTATTTTCACCTTGGACTTCAATACTTATATGACTAAACCAACTATCTTTTTTAGCACCATGGAAATGTTTAACATTGGCAGGTATAACAATAACCATACCAGGTTTTAATTCTATAGCATCTTTTCCTTCTTCTTGATAAATACCATAACCGGCTGTACAAACTAAGATTTGACCACCACCACTTGTAGCATGATGAATATGCCAATTATTTCTACAACCTGGTTCAAATGTTACATTAGCAAGAAATGGTGTTTTTCCTGCTTCAGTTAAAGGATTTAAATAACTATTTCCTATAAAATACTGTGCAAAATTAACATTTGGCTTTCCTAATCCAAATACATTTACTTTATCAAATTCTTCTTTATTCATCTTTATAAACCTCCTTAGCTAAATTAAATACAGCCCATCCTTTAGGCCAACCAACATAAAAGGCTGTATGTGTTATAATACCTGCCATTTCTTCTTTTGATACGCCACATTTTTTAGCATTCTCTAAATGATATCTTAATGAATTATCTGTTATTCCACTAGACATTAAAGCAACAACAGTAATTATACATCTTGTTTTTAAATCAATTGCCCTATCATTCCAATTTTCTCCAAATAAAATGTCATCATTATAGTGAGCAAAATTAGGAGCAAATTCCCCTAAAGCATCTCTTCCAGCTGTTTGTTTTATCATATCAAATCATCCTTTTCTATTATGGCTCCTCCATAAAATCTTTTCTTTTTCCTTCTTCAATTTCTTCATATAATTTAATTTTATAATCAAGTCTTTCAAGGGTATTATTTATATCTTTCTGTTTTTGAACAAGTATTTCCCTTTGTTCAAGTAAAAGATTTTTTCTCGCTGATGCAGTATCTTTACCCTGTCTAAATAAAGTCATATATTCTATTAACGCCTCTATTTGCATCCCTGCTGATCGCATACATTTTATAAATTCTAACCATTTACAAGACTTTTCATCAAATTCTCTTATACCAACCTTATTTCTTGGAACAGGTGGTAATAATCCTATTCTTTCATAATATCTAATTGTATCTTGTGTAATATCATATTTATTACTTACTTCTTTTATTGTCATAAACACTCCTATTTATTTAATAATTTAGTTATATCAAAAACAATTTGTTCTTTTGTTAATCTATTTGCTTTGAGTAACTCATTTACATCATATCTATCATAAAAGGCTTTTTTAATACCATAATTTTTAACAAGCATATTACTATCACCATAAAATCTAGCAATTTTTTCACCGAATCCACCATCTAATATACCATCTTCTAATGTGATAACTATATCATGATTTTTCTTTAAACTTTCAAGTAATTCATTATCAGTTCCAGTAATAAATCTTGGATTAATTAAAGTAGGCTCTATATTTAACTTATTTTTTATTTCATCAGTAACACTCTCACCTAATTGATAAAAATCACCAAGTGCAAGTATAGCAATCTTACTTCCTTGTTTTTCAACTTTATATTTATTTAAATCACTATAATCAGTATCTACTGTTCGATTATCTTTTATAACACCATTACATGGTACTCTAATGGCTATAGGATGAGAATCTTGAGAAATACTATATTCAAGCATAGATAAGTATTCATCTTTTGAAGTAGGAGCTAAATATACCATATTAGGAATATTAGATATAAATGATATATCATAAAGTCCTAAATGTGTTATATCATTCATTCCATATATAGATGCTGTATTAACTAAGATAGTTGCTGGATTATTATTAATACATAAATCTTGTGATAATTGATCATAGGTACGTTGCATAAAACTTGAATGTGTAGCAAATACAGGTTTCATCCCACCTTTAGCAAGACCTGATGCAAGAGCAACAGCCTGTTCCTCAGCAATGCCAACATCAATAAACTGATCCCCGGCTTCTATTCTTCTTTCTTTTGTAAAACCTATATTTGTTGGAACACCTGCTACAATAGCAACAACCTTTTTATCACTTTTCATTTTATCTAATAAATACTTACCCGTTAAATCTCCATAATTTTCACCATCAAAAGTCATCTTTACTTTACCAGTTTCTATATCAAATGGCATAGTCCAGTGCCAATTTTCTTTATCATCCTCAGCAAATTTATACCCTTTTCCTTTCATAGTATTAATATGAACAACTATTGGATGATCTATATCTTTAATTTTTTTAAAAGTCTCAATTAATTTATCAATATCATTACCATCATCAACATAGACATAATCAAGACCCATGGCTTTAAAAAGATTACAACTACTACTACCTTTACTATCTCTTAACTCTCTTAAATTTTTATATAATCCACCATGATTTTCAGCAATGGACATATCATTATCATTTACAATAATTATAAAATTACTCTTTTGCTCACCTACAAAATCAAGCCCTTCTAAGGCTTCTCCACCACCTAAAGAGCCATCTCCTATAACCGCAATTACATTATAATTATCACCATTTAAATCTCTTGCTTTAGCAAGACCTGATGCTAAACTAATAGATGTAGAAGTATGACCTATTTTAAAGAAATCGTGACAACTTTCATCTGGATCAGTATATCCTGTTACATCATCATATTTTTCTTCATAAAGAAAGGCATCTTTTCTACCAGTTAAAATTTTATGTGTATAACTTTGATGTGATACATCATAAACAATTTTATCAATAGGTGAATTAAAAACATAATGTAGAGCAATTGTTGCCTCAACCATTCCAAAATTAGGTCCAAAATGGCCACCATGTATACTTAATTTTTTTAGTAAAACTTCCCTTATTTCACTTGATAGTAAATTTAATTCTTCATAATTTAGTTTTTTTAAATCACTTACTTCATTAATTTTATTTAATATCTTTATCATTTTATCATCCTCTCTTACACAACTATATCATAATACTTAGAGTATACTCTAAGTCAAGTCTTTTTTTATTATATACAAAAAAACAAATCATATTTTATGACTTGTTTACTTTATAATATGTGCAGTTATAATTGTATAACTATATGTATTAATCATCATTTTTATATTATCAATTTCACAATATCAATTCTTACAATTTTTATAAATAAGAGTATTTCTCTAATTTATTGAATCAATATTATCTAACCTTAAATTTATTTTAATTCTACTGACATTCAAAGGAGACTATTAATTTTATTGATATTTTTTTCTTATCCATTTATTTTTTTAGTCTTAACAAGACTTTTTCCTTGTTCATTACTTTTTTCTAAATTTTCTTTTGCTTCTTCATTTTTATTTTTTTCACCATAAAGCATAAATACATATCTAATATATTCTTCATTGCATTTTTCTAAATCCTCTTTTGTTGAATTAAAATTACTCAAATAATCAAAATATATTCTTAATCTAATTTCATTAATATCTAACTCTCTATTTTCCATTAAATATTCTAAAGTGTCAGTTTTTTTACCAAAATATAATTTATTAAAAAACGATTCTTTAACTTTTTCACCAATACGCTTTAAATCAAATTTTTTTGATAGTACCAAATATAATACTATTTTATTTGTATTTATATTCACGAGCTCAAAAAATTCAGAAATATATTTAATATTACCTATTGATATTATAGCATCTTTTAATTTGTCTATATGGGCTCCCTTTACATCCCTTGCAAATTTATACATATATTCGGCATTACCTATTGCTATTATAGCATCCTCTAATTTGTCTATATCTTTTCCTTCCTTTATTTTTTTGGCAAATAGATATATATATGTAGCATCACCTATTGCTATTATTGCATCCTCTAATTTGCCTATATCTTTTCCTTGCTTTATATCTTCGGCAAAGTAATATATAAAATAAGCATTACCTGTTGCTATTATACCATCTTCTAATTTGTCGATATCTTTTCCTTTCTTTATATCTTTGGCAAATATATATATATATTCGGCATCACCTATTGCTATTATAGCATCTTCTAATTTCTTTATATATTTTCCTTCCTTTATATCTTTGGCAAAGGCATATATATATTCGGCATCACCTGTTGCTATTATGGCATCTTCTAATTTCTTTACATGGGCTCTAGACACATATTTTGCAAAGCCATATATATCTCCAGGACTACCTGTTGCTATTATAGCATCTTCTAATTTTTTTATATTGGCTCCATTTAAACAAGCAAAGTCATATATATGTTTGGCAGCACCAATTGCTATTATAGCATCCTCTAATTTGCCTATATTGGCTCCTTTGATACACATAGCAAAGTTATATATATATTCGGCATCACCTGTTGCTATTATTGCATCCTCTAATTTGTCTATATGTGCTCCTTTTACATTTCTTGCAAATTCAAGTATATATTCGGCATTTTTGGTTGCTATTATTGCATCCACTAATTTGTCGATATCTTTTCCTTTCTTTATATATTTGGCAAATCTATATATATATTCGGCATCACCTGTTGCTATTATTGCATCCTCTAATTTCTCTATATTTTTTCCTTGCTTTATATCTTTGGCAAAGTGATATATATAATAAGCACCACCTATTGCTATTATAGCATCCTCTAACTTCTCTATATTTTTTCCTTGCTTTATATCTTTGGCAAAGTCATATATATATACAGCATTACCTGTTGCTATTATGGCATCCTCTAATTTGTCTATATTTTTTCCTTGCTTTATATCTTTGGCAAAGTCATATATATATACAGCATTACCTGTTGCTATTATTGCATCTTCTAATTTGTCGATATCTTTTCCTTTCTTTACATCTTTGGCAAAGCTATATATTTTTTTTGGATCTTTAGAGTTTATAATTTTTTCTTCTTCTTTTTCTTTAAATTCCTTAAATTCTAATATTTTTTTATCTAATTCCTCATTTGTTAACATATAATAATCCTCCTTGATTGTCTAGTATAATAACATATTATATATATTTTTTCAAGTAGAAGAAAAAGAAAAAATAGGAAAAATCCTATTTTTATAGTTAAAATTTTTTCAAACCATTTCTTTATAATTTTCTATTATATCAACATTGTCTAACTTTAAATTTCTTTTAATTCTACTAATACCTAAAGGAGTTGTATGAATTTTATTGATATTTTTTCCTTATCCATTTATTTTTTTGTCTTAACAAGAGTTTTTCCTTGTTCATTATTTTTTTTGTCTTAACAAGAGTTTTTCCTTGTTCATTATTTTTTTCTGAATTTTCTTTTGTTTCTTCATTTTTATTTTTTTCACCATAAAACATAGATACATATCTAATATATTCTTCATTGCATTTTTCTAAATCTTCTTTTGTTGAATTAGGATTATTCAACCAATCAAAATATATTCTTAATCTAAGTTTATTAATATCTAATTCTCTATTTTTTATTAAATATTTTAATGTATCTTCTTTTTTCTTAAAATATAGTTTATTTGCAAATGAGTCAGCAAATGTTATTCCAATAGTTTCTAAATCAAATCTTTTTGATAGTACCAAATATAATTCCCTTTCATCTGCCTTTATATATGCAAGTTTGAAAAATTTAGAAATATATTCAAGATTACCTATTAATATTATAGCATCCCTTAATTTGTCTATATGTGCTCCTTTTATATCCATAGCAAATTCATATATATATTGGGCTTTTTTGGTTGATATTATACCATCCTCTAACTTGTCTATATGCGCTCCTTTTATATCCTTAGCAAATGAATATATATAGTAGGCATCACCTTTTGCTATTATACCATCCTCTAATTTGTCTATATGTGTTCCTTTTATATTTTTTGCAAATTCATATATATATTGGGCATCACCAGTTGCTATTATTGCATCTTCTAATTTGTCTATATGCGCTCCTTTTATATCTTTTGCAAATTCACATATATATAAGTTATCACCAGCTGCTATTATACCATCCTCTAATTTTTCTATATGAGCTCCTTTAATATCCCTAGCAAATAAATATATATATACAGTTTTGGTTGCTATTACAGCATCTTCTAACCTGTCTATATGCGCTCCTTTAATATCCCTAGCAAATTCATATATATAAAGGGCTTTTTTTGGTGATTTTTTTGTTGCTATTATAGCATCCTCCAATTTTTCTATATGTGCTCCATCTAAAAAAGCAAAGGAATATATATATCCAGCGTCACCTGTTGCTATTATAGCATCTTCTAATTTATCTATATGCGATCCTTCAACATTCCTAGCAAATAAATATATAGCTTTGGAATCTTTAGAATTTATAATTCTTTCTTCTTCTTTCTTTATTTCTTCTTCTATTCTTTCTTTTTCAGATTGTTCTAATCCTAAAATTTTTTTATCTAACTCCTCATTTGTTAACATATAATAATCCTCCTTGATTGCCTAGTATAATAACATATTATATATATTTTTTCAAGTAAAAGAAAAAGAAAAAATAGGAAAAATCCTATTTTTATAGTTAAAAAAATTTTCAAACCATTTCTTTATAATTTTCTATTATATCAACATTATCTAATTTTAAATTTCTTTTAATTCTACTAATACCCAAAGTAGTTGTATGAATTTTATCAATATTTTCTATTAATATTTAATTTGCTACGCAGTCTATTGTTTCAATTTTCTTACAAATACTTCCATCTTGTGTATAACCATCTGGACATTCTTTTCCAGTTTTTACACTTGTTGTTGGTACACACCACATCATAGCTCCAAAACCATCTTCTTCAGTATACATATAGTCACCACTATTATTGCATTCCCAGCCATTTGAGCCATTATTGGCAGCATATCTTGTACCTGTACATTTCCCATTGCTCATTCTATATCCAGAAGGACACCCAGAAACAATAATCATATCCGTTGTTGTTTCCTTCACACATTTACTTCCATTTTCTACTGGATCACAATCATTTGGACAAGTATATGGTTCTTTCCAAATAGCTTTAATAGTTATATCTTTATTTATAATAGTATCTTTTGTGATAGTGTTTCCATCAGTATCAACCCATCCATCAAAAACATAACCATCTTTTGTTGGATTTACAGGTAAAACAATTATTTTATCATTTTCAACTAAAATATTATCAATATTATTTCCACCATCTGTATCAAATGTAATAGTTGATGTTTTAGCATTCTTTTTAATCCAGTATGCTTTCAAAGTAGTACTATTAGTAGTAGTCATATTTGATGAAATAATATTACCATTTTCATCTATCCATCCACCAAAAATATATCCTTCTTTTATTGGATTTACTGGAAGGATAATACTACCATCTTTTGCCATAGTAATACTTCCTATTTCATTTCCGCCATCTGTATCAAATGTAATAACAATAGTTTCAGCATTATTATCTATCCATAAAGCTCTTAATGTAATATCTTCTGTTAACTTTGTCCCGTTTGTTATCATATTACCATTATTATCAGTCCATCCAATAAATGTAAATCCTTCCTTTACTGGCTCATCTGGCAATTTAATTACTTCATTATTTTTAACTATAATATTACTAATTGGTGTACCTCCTACTGTATCAAAAGTAACTGTAAAAGACTTTTTTCTTCCAAATAATAAATAAAATATTAGAAATATAAGTAATATAATAATTAAAATTAAAACAATAAACCACTTCTTATTTTTTTTATTTTCCATTCTAAAACGCCTCCTAGAATAATTATATACCATAATTAAGTATTATTCTACTATTTATAATTTTCTTTACATATATCTACTTTATTAATTATTTGCATAACCAGCTCAATATTTTCATTTAAAGAGTTACTTCCATCTATTATAATCTTCCTACAACTTAAGGATTCAAACCATTTTAATATCTCTTTTTCATCCCTACTATAAACATAATTCCAAAATTTTTGTTTTCTATAATATAACCTTCAAGTATTCTTTCTTTAAATAGTTCAAAAGAACGACTTTTTACTCTTTCTAATCTTTTATTTTTATCTAAATTAATATATATAGCAATATCATAATTTTCCCTTAAAACTACCAGCTACCAATAAGCAATAAATATACTCATAATTTTTACCTATTATAGGTACCCATGCTATTTCAATAGGATCATATTCAATAAATGTTTTATCCCTTACATTTAGTTTTCTAAATACATCTTCATCCTTTAACTTATCCTTAATCCACGCTTCTTTATTATTAACACCTATTTGATGTTTGGAATCACTAATAGCACAACAAATATGTTCTTTATCTATATTTTCTAAACTTAAATTAATATATTCATTCTCAGAATCTTTTTTCAATATATAAAATTTTATATTTTCTTAAATTCAACATATTTATCTTTCATTGATATCTTTAAAACTTCATAACCATACTCTTTTAACTCCTTTTTATACTTTAAAAATGAATGATCTATTTCAAACCCTAAAATATTTTTTATTTCTTCATAACTCAACTTATAATTTTCTTTTTGATTCTTTTTTAAATAACTCCATAATGGTTCATACTTACTCATTAGATTATGCTCCGTTTCTATTAAATTATAATTATATAGTTGTATAATTTTGCTCTTTCACTATTATTATAGAGTACATATGTACGCGTGTCAATCTATTATAAATTTATTAATACACAAAAACAAATCATCAATGATTTGTAATGATTTGTTTTTCTTACTTTATAACAATTAAACCGATATACCAACTCATTTTTCAAAGGTTCTATATGACTTTACTTTACCCAATCTAATACAAATAGAAGTAAATTTATCTCTTTTTTTATTTATTATTTTATCGAGTTCATCTGCTACATTTTTAAAACTACAATTCATAAAATGGGTAAATATATATTGAGCATTATTAATATAATTTTTATTTTGATAGCAGAATTCTCTTATTGGTGCACATATACTAAAAACCCATATTGGTGATACTATGATTACATTTTGATAATCTTGTAAATTAATTGGTAATTCTTCTATTTTCATATTCCACTTATGCATACCATATCTTCCACACCACCAAAAACCTAGTGTTCCATCAGTTTTCTCTTTTGTTTTTATTTCCAGTATATCGGCTCCTATCCTATTTGCTTTCTCATACGCAATCCATTTTGTATACCCCATTCTTGAAAAATAAACAACTATGCTTTCCTTATTTTTACCAATATTATGATACTTATTTGCATCAAAAGAAAACTGTTCTTGCATATAAAAAACATAAGTTATATATCCAGATATTAGTTGCAACACTCCAAATACAAAATAAGAAATTGATAATATATTCATAGGAAAAATAATAAATTGAATAATAATCCATAACATTAATGTAAAACCAAATATAGTACCTAATATAATACCTATTTTTTTATTTTTAATAAGAAAGTAGGCAGCTACTAAATTGGTTATTCCATTCACAACTATTAATGATATACCAGAAAACATATAATTTTTAAATAATATATTACTAAATGGTAGCGTTTTAAAATATGGTAACAATTCATCCATTTTAAGAGATTTTCCTGTTGGATCAAATAACATATTTAATCCTCCGTATAAAGCCCCAATACCTATAAATAAACACCAAAAAATTAAAACCTTCTTTACTTTCTTATATCTCACACTAATCACAACCTTTGTAAATACTAAATTTAATTTCTATATTTTTTCATTATTCTAAGTGTATTTAAAATTGTAAGTAATGTAACTCCAGTATCTGCAAAAACAGCCATCCACATATTTGCAAAACCTAATACACTAAGTAATAAAGTTATAACTTTTATTATCATAGCAAACAACAAATTCTGTTTAATAATTTTTTTTGTATATTTAGAAATATCTATAGCAAGTGGTATACGATCTAATCTATCATTCATTAGTACTACATCACTAGCTTCTATTGCTGAATCAGTTCCTACACCACCCATAGAAATCCCAATATCTGCCCTTTTTAAAACTGGAGCATCATTAATTCCATCCCCAACAAAAATAGTAATCTTATTATTTTTACTTACTAATTCAAAGTTTTCAAATTTATCTTGAGGAAGCATTTCATATTTTATCTCATCTATACCAATTTTATTACCAATATCAAGAGCTATATCTTTCTTATCTCCAGTAAACATATATGTCTTAATATTGTAAGATTTAAGCATCTTAATGACTTCTTTAGCATGTTCTTTTATTCCATCATCAATAAAAATTGAAGCAACATGTTCTCCATCAATATTCAAATGAAGCATTACATCATTATCACAATTACATAATTTATTACTTCCAATAAATATTTTCTTGTTATTAAATTTAAATGAAACTCCTTTACCAGTAATCTCTTCATAATCTTTTATATCACTATTATCAATTTCATCATCTTTTAACTTTAAAATTGATTTTGCAATTGGATGGTTAGAAAATGATTCTCCTTTTACAAGAATATTAATTATTTCATCTAATGAATATTCTTTTTTCCATTTATCACTTATTTCAATCTTTGACACAGTGAATGCACCATTTGTTAATGTTCCAGTCTTATCAAAAATAATACTACTTGTATCACTTAAATTATCTAAATAATTACTTCCCTTAATTAATATTCCATTTATACTTGCAACACCTATTCCTGTAAAATAAGAAAGAGGTACAGATATAGCAATTGCACATGGACAAGAAATTACTAAAAAAGTAAGTCCACGATATATACTATCTTTAATAGGTATATTAGAAATTAGTGGAAGTAAGATTATAATCAATAGTGCTAGCACTAATACAACTGGCGTATATATTTTACTTATTTTTGAAACTATAGTTTCTGTTTTTGTTTTCTTATCTGTAGCACTTTCTAATAAATTAAGAATCTTAGATACTGTAGAATTCTCAAACAATGAAGTAACTTTCATTTCTATTACATTACCCATGTTTATACTACCTGATAAAACTTCAGTACCAACATTAACATTAACTAATTCACTTTCTCCAGTTAAAGCAGATGCATCAAGTACACTTTCTCCCTTTACGACTACTCCATCAACAGGAATCCTTTCACCTTTTTTTACTATAAGTATATCATCAACTTGAACATCCTCCACCATAACACTTATAATTTCATTATTAACTTTTTTATTAGCAAATGGTGCCTTTATGTCAAGTAGATTTTTAATAGATTTCCTTGAATTATTAATGGCTTTTTCTTCCAATATTTTACCTATAATATATAAAGTAATAACCATTAGCCCTTCCATTATCTCTCCTATAATTAAAGCGCCTATACAAGATATGCTTATTAAAGCATTCTCATTTATTCCCTTACCTTTAATAAGTAATTTAAATGCATTTATAACTATTTTATAAAGAAGTAAACCATACGACATAATATAACATCCTATTTTAATAAAGTCCGGTAGTGATAATAAATGAGCACCCACACCTATTATTAAAGCAATAATTAAAGTACTAAAATGAAATTCTTTTTTTTCTTTTATATCATCATTTTTAGTAATATAAGCATCAGGTTCTACCTTTTTTATAATTTTATTTAGTTGCTCCAAACTATAATTTTTATCAGATTCATAAGAAATTTTACATGTATTAAAATTCACTGAAACATTTCTAAAATCTTTATGTTTATTTAACATTTCTTCTATTTCTCTTGCACAATTTGCACAATCTAAATTATTAATACTATATCTAAATTTATTCATTTATATCTCCTTCCATTTTATGGTCAATGTGCTCTAACCCAATTTCATACAATTTTCTAATATGTTCATCATCTAACATATAATATACTTCTTTTCCAACCTTTCTATACTTAACAATACCAGATTGTCTAAGCGTTGATAACTGATGAGAAATAGATGATTTTGTCATATTTAAAACATTTGCAATATCACAAACACACATCTCATGATTATCTAAAGTCCAAAGAATTTTTATTCTTGTTTGATCTCCAAGTATTTTAAATAATTCAGATAAATTTTCTAGTTCATTAAGCTTTGGCTTATTTTTTAATGCAAGTTCTACTGCATCTTTATGAATGATATTACAATCACATATTAACTCTTTCTTTTCCATTAATTTGCCTTCTTTCGGTTGAACGCCTATTCAACTATATTCAATTATAGTTGAATAGATACTCAATTGTCAAGAAAAAAAGAATAGTTTTTAATCTATCCTCTTACAATTTCTATAATATTATTTGCAGTTTTTTCTACACCGTATTTATCAACATTAAGTGATATATCATAGTTATTAAAGTTCATCCAATCTCTTCCTGTATAGAATTTATAATGTTTAGCCCTATCTTTATTTATCTTACCTATTTCTTTTAGTGCTACATCTTTATTTAATCCATAATATTTAACAGCTCTTTTTTCTTTAGATAAATCATCACTATATAAGAAAACCTTAACAACATTTTTTTTATCTCTTAAAATATAATCAGCACACCTACCCACTATAACACAAGAAGATTTAGCCAATTTTTCAATAACTTTTTGCTCAGCAATAAATAATCTATCATCATTATTATTAATATAACTTGCAGATTTTTTTCTTTGATCAATTGATTTAATATAAGTTTCTGAAAGACCAGATTGTTTTGCTGACATAGATATTAATTCTTTATCATAAAATGGAACTCCTAATTTTTCAGCAACTATTTTACCTACAAATCTACCACCTGATCCATATTCTCTTGATATAGTAATAACAATATGTTTTCCTTTATATGATAAATTATCGTTTTTATCACTTTCATTGTTTTCACTGGGTACTATGCCAAGTTTTTTATACTCTGACTTTAAAATAAAGATTGTAATTATAAAACACAATATATCAGCAATACATCCTGCATATAATACCCCATATATTCCTTTATTAAAAATAAAGGCTAATAATAAAGATATAGGTATTAATAATATTATTTGTCTAATAAATGTTACAGCTGTTGATTTTACAACATTTCCAAGTGATTGAATAACAATACTTGTTGTCATTTCTAGTGCATTTAAAGCAATAACTAATAAAAAACTATGACACATTAAAGTAGCAAATTCCATAAATAGATTATATGATGGATCATTTGCAGATATAAATATACCAGCTAACTGTCTTGGAAATAATAAAAACATTAAATTAAATAATATACCAACAATAAAATTAATAAATAAAACTTTTTTTATGGTTTCTTTTACTCTAAATTCATTACCAGCCCCATAATTAAAGCCAATAATAGGTTGTGCCCCTATAGATATTCCAAGAACGGTAGAAATATATAAACTGTTTATTTTAGATATTACACCATATACTGAAAGTGGTATATCTTCTCCAAATTTTGTTTTTGCTCCAAGTTTAGTCATAATATTATTCATAAAAACAAATAATACTAAAATCGTTGCTTGTGTTATAAATGATGAAAGACCAAGTGACAGAATCTTAACTACACTTTTATCTATCTTAAAATCATTTTTTGTTAATTTAACAGATTTTACCTTTTTAAGGTAAAGGCAAGCAATTATAAATGAAACAACTTGACCAATTACGGTAGCAATAGCTCCTCCCTTTACACCCATATTAAAAGTAAAAATAAAGATTGGATCTAATATTATATTGATAATAGCCCCTATCACAAGCATTATCATAGAATATTTTGGTGAACCATCAGCTCTAATAATACTTGAAAATGATGAATAAACTATCATAAATGGTGCACCTATAACAATAATCTTTCCATATTCTATAGCATAATTATAAACACTATCAGTACATCCAAATAAATAGACTAATTTTGGTAAAAATATATAAGTAATTATACTAATAATAATTGAAACAAGAAATGATAAAGTTATAGCTTGACCTATACTTTTAGATGCATTTTTCTTATCATTTTCACCTAATTTAAGTGATAAATTAGCAGCAGCACCATTTCCTATTAGTCCTGCAATTGCATTAAAAATAATAACAAGTGGAAAGATAACATTGGTTGCCGCATTTCCAAGAGTTCCAACGCCTTTACCAATAAATATTTGGTCTACGATATTATAGACAGAATTTATCAGCATACTTATAACACATGGTATAGCAAAAGATAATAGTAACTTATTTATTTTATCTTTTCCTAAATTTAATTCTTTCATACTACTCCTCTTTTCTCCAAAATAAATAATCTTTAAAGACTTGATAATTGTATCACAAAAAAATTTTTTGTGTAAGTTTTTTTTTTTAAATTTCAAAAATTTTTGACAAAAAAAACAGATAAATCTGTTATATATAATTATCTTCTTAACCTCTCCATGAATTTATTAACTACTGGTCTAAATAGCAAGAAACATACATATCCAACAGCACCACCTATAGTATTAGTTATTAAATCTGTAATATCTGATGATCTAGCACCATCAATTAATGGTTGCAACAATTCAATGCATAAACTTAATAAGAATGTACATAAAATAGTTTTCAAAAACATACTTTTTTTATTTATTATTGGAAATAAAAAACCAAAAGGAATTGTCATTATAATATTTAAAATAATTTGTCTAAAATAATCTCCTCTCCCATTTATTAGGTCATCAAAAATATTTAGATTCATTGGAATATAGGGATGATTAAAAAGAAATGGTAATGATGTAACTATAGGCATTAATGTCACATAAATTAGTAATATTAAATATATATACATTAATGTTCTTACAAATAATGCATCCTTTCCTTTTAATTTCCATCTTTTATAAAGATAACAAAAATAAATAAATATTAATATTAAAATATCAATAATTGGCATAAATAAATCACCTTTTCAAATTACGCTTTTTTCTTTAACAAAACATTAATAATCCTAATATATAATATTAAATAAGAAATAGATACTAAAAAGCCAGCTAAAACATCACTTGTATAATGAACTCCCAAATATACTCTACTAATACCTATTGATATAATTAGAAATGTTAAAAATATAATTAAAGTCCATTTTATATATTTATTAACGACATTTTGATAAATCAAATATATCAAAAAACCATAAAAAGCCATACTTATCATAGAATGTCCTGATGGAAAACTATAACCAGTTTCATTTATAATTCTATAACCCTCTGGTCTTGGTCTTTGAAGAATAAACTTAAAAATTTGATTTAATATTGTAATAGTAACCAAATTTATACCAATTAAAATACCATCTCTTTTATTCTTTAAACAAATAAACAATATAATAGTTAACAAAACTAAACATATTGCACCACCACACCAAGTAATTGCTTTCATTATAGGGGTAGTAAAATCATTTATTAAATAATGTGATATAAAATCATAACCAATAATATCTCCATTCATTATATCACGATTAAAAACATCCTCTGCAAGAGCCAAGAAAATAATTAAACATATAAAGAAAATAATCCATATATAATTCGTAATTATTAATTTTTTTATTTTAGTGTACATTTTTAACACCTCTTATTTTCTAAACATATTATATCACACTTCTCATTAAATTATATAATGTAGATACCAAATTGTTTTAGTATTTTTTAAACAGGAATTTGTATTTCTGTTAACCATTCATTTGGATTTTCTTTATTCCAAATACCATCAATATAACATTCTCTTGGACATTCAATAATTTCATAATTATTTTCCTCAATATACTTCAAAAGATTTCCATATGCTTTTCCTAATTCTATGCACCTCTATGATATATACAAGCTGCCATTACAGGTTTTAATTTCATAAATTTAATTTTGTCATTTGATATAAATTGTTCATCAACTTCAATAATATCTTGGGCATATCTTAATTTAATATTTTCTTTATATCATTAATATTTAACAAATTTACAGTTACAAACTTTCCTTTATAAAATATACTAAAGTTATTAAATACACAAGGTAATTCTTTAGCTTTATTAAGTGTATCAACTTCTATTAAATTTAATGGAATATTATTATCTTTACAATAACTACGTATTGTTTCAATCTCTTGATATATATAAGGGCACTGCATATCATAATATATTGTTAAATTCTCATTATCTATTTTCATACTATTTATACTACTACTAAATTTTGGTACGGTTCCGTCAAAGGATAAAGCAAGTAATTCGTAATCATTAACTGTTTTATCAACAACCTTAAACCCATACTTCTTAGCAAAAGAAGAATCAGATAACCAGTGCTTTTGTTTTACATTACTAAGCATACAAATTCCAGATTTTTTATTTTTCTTAGCATCATCAATTATATATTCCATTAATGCCTTTCCATAACCTTTCCCTTTAAATTCACCAATTACCCATAAACAATATATATAATAATAATTATCACCAATAATAGGTACCCATGCCTTTTCAAGTGGAGCATACTCTATAAACACAACACCTTTAGCATTTAATTTTCTAAATACATGTCCCTCTTTTAAACGCTCGGAAAGCCATCTTTTTTTTGCCTCAATACCCGGATGAGACTTTTTGTTTCTTATAATACAACATATATGTTCACTATCTAAATTATCTAAAGTTAAATTTATAAATTCATCCATATTTATCCTACTTTCATATTTATATAGTAAAAGAGCACTTCTTTTAAGTGCACTATTTATCTTGCTTTTTTTCCTTTAATTTTTCTTTTACTTCAATAATTCCTTGTTTTATTTCTTCTTTTTGTTTTCTTATTTGTTTATCTTCATAAGTTTCTTTACCTGTAATATCCTCATATGCTTCTTTTACACCATTTTTTACAGCCCACTTAATAATAAAATATAAGATAAATAAAACAATTATTATAGTACCAATAGTTATTTCAATTCCAAACTTATCAAACATATTTTTAACACCTCCAAATAATTATAACGCAAATTAAATAAAATTACTATTACATATTACAATTCATTTAATATAACCAAAAACATATACTTTAAACTTGTATATGTTCTTTGCTAGCCTTTTCAATTAGCTTAACTAAATTTTGTAAATCAATTTTTTCTTTTTGATAAAAACAATCTATCATATACTTCATATCAATAAGTAATAATGATATTCTTTCATAATTATATACTTCCTTTTTATCACGCCATGCACTATTTGCAAAACCAATATAACAGATACTATCGTGTGAAACAAAAGGTTGTTGATTTTTATTAAATGGTAAAATAAAGGTATTAAATATATTTTCTTTCTCAAAACCATATAAATTATAGTTATTTGAAATATGATCTCCATATGTTATTTGTTTTTGAATTGAATCTGTATGAGGCAAATCAGAAATATTACCAGTTATACCATACTTATAGTATTTAGCATCCATTATATATATTTTATTATTTTTTCTATCAATATATAATGAATCCGGTCTTAATTTAGAACAGTCCTCAAACTTTTTCCCCAAAATATTCCAATAGGCATTTGGAAAATATTTGCTTATATCTATTTTTGAACCAATTGTATTATTAACCATCTTTTCCCATGCATATTCATATCTTCTAGTTCCATATGTTAGTTGCTTTTCAAAACTATCATCAGAACTCATTTTTAATATTTTTTTTATATGTATTAGAAGAAGTTTCTTTCTATCATTAAATGTTCTAACTAATTCCTTATTAATTAAATCCAAATAATATTTAATATTATTATTGACGTTAAATGATTTTAAATGGCACTCTGGTAATATAATATTGCCAAAAAGGAAGCCAATATAATAAACACTTTTGTGCAAACAATAATTATTAAGTTCAGTAATTAAATTATTTTTTTGAATACTTGATTCATAATAAGGATTAATATAAATAACATTATCGTCTGAAAAATAATGTTCAGAATTAAGAGTTCTTTTCCAATTGATTTTACCATGACCTTTCTGAGAATATTTTTTTTCCATTTCATAATATAAACCATTGTTAAAATAATCATTAATCATCCATATAAAAGAATTAAATGGCACTTCTATATTCTCACCAATATTTCCACCCAAATAATCCATTTCATTATTTGAGTTTTTTACCAATGAAATAGTTTTTAATAATAATAACAAATCAACTTTTTGAGTAGAACTTAATTCCTGTTCAGTTATAAATTCACTCTTATCATAACCAACTGGTAAATATATATTTATTTTGTCCTTTTTATATTTTAATCCAACAAAATTGTTTTCCTCATAACTATTTTTAAAAATCACTCTATCAGAAAATGTCATTTTATTCCTCTGTTGCTCTTATCGTATAGGCATCATTTTCTTTGATTTCGTCTTCAAAAAGTAAATTAAACACATCCAAATAGTTCTTATTATATGCCTCGAGCAATTCATCGTAAGATGATATAGCTCCAAACCAATATTGGGTATTCAATTTTGCAACATCATCCCATAAGTAAGATAATATCTTTTCAGCGAATTCTTTTTGATTATTTATTTCTTCGACAGATACAAAATACATTCCTAATTGCTTATCCTCACCATTTATTCCTGATACATCAGATATTATATGTTTATTAATTTTAGTAACAAATTTTTCCCAAGTTACATTTGGATATTTATCATTTACCTGAATTATTTTATTTCTCAATTCTCTTGACTTCTCATTGTCTGCAAATACATTTCTAATATATTCCATTTTCCATCTTCTTTTAAATGCAGTATCTAATGTAAATACATTTTGATCACTAGTATTCATAGTTGCTACAATCCACATATTGGAAGGAATATATATTTCAGAAACGCTTATTCCCTTTTCTAAAAGATAATCTCTAAGCGGTCCATTAAATATAGCATATTTACTTTTACCTGACTCATCTCTATCTAACAATTGAAAGATATCACCAAATATGGCAGAAGAATTTCCTCTATTAATTTCTTCAATAATTAGACAAACTCTTTCAAGCTTATGTTTTAAAGCATATACTAAAGCATTAGTAAATGCTCCAGGATGAAAATCATATTTTACTTTATTATTTTTTACCATTGGAACAATCTGACCAACAAAGTCACTATTTGTGTATTCCGGATGAAATGTAGTTCTTTCTACATAATAATTATCACTATTAAAAACTTCTCCAACCTGATAACTTTTTCCTGAACCCGGTACCCCATAATATATCTTATTATACCCACCGGTAACTCTATCTATATCATCAACATTATTTTCAAATTTTTTCTCATATTCATTATCATTTTGTTCTAGACCTTTAATTATATTGCTTATTGTTATATACCTATCATCTGATTGTATGTCTAATAATGAGCAAACAAATTCTATACTTTTATTATTATACATTCCTTTGTTTTGTTCAAAATTTATTTGATAGTAATCCAACACATCCTTAACCAAAAAACCTCTTCGATTAGTTTCATTATAATATTCATTTTCTATAGTTGCCATAGAATGTCCATCAAAAAGATATTTCTTAACAACAAATTCAATAAATTTATAATTAAAAGGTAATATAGTTACATTTTTTTCATCTGATAAAAATGGTAACATTGATTTTAAATCATCTGATAACACTATTCTTTCACCTTCCCTTTTCAAGACATTAAACTGATTACACCATCCAGCAACTACAGTTGGAACTTGTGCTATTTTCTCACAGTTTAATTCAACATTTTCACCATTTCTATATTTTTCTATTATATTTACTAATTTTTCATAATCAGTATCTTTATGTGCAACAGATAAAATGTTTTCAAACTCATCTATTGTAATACCATAATCCAATCTATTTTCACATAATAATTTAAAGATTATATAAAATGGATGAATATCATATATATCTGAAGTTTCTACTGCTATATTAGGGTATTTTATTTTCATCAAAAGCATAAAGAAAAATTCTGCTTTATATTTTTTATCATCCAAAATTTTATTGTAATTATCTAACAAACTGTTTCCATCAGAAGTAAGTTTATAAATATGGTTATCTAAATAAACCATATTATAAAACAAAGCATAATTAATAGGATGACTATTTGCCTCAGTCCTATTTGCACCATTCTCATTAAGTGCATCCATTAACATTCTTGCATGATTATCTTCGGTAATTACATTTTCCTTTATAGTTTTAGTTAAACAATATAATTTATCAAGACTAGTAATATTATTTACAAAAATCCATTTTTCCATTTCAATCCTCCTTTGAAATTTGTTCCATTATTTTTTTTACCATTAGCGGTGGTATACCTTCACCAATTACATATCTTATAAGATTATCACTTGCCCATTCAGGTGGATTCCAATCATCTGGTAATGAAGAAATTTTCATTAATTCATAAATAGTTAAAACTCTTGGATCACTGTATGTTCCATCTTTAAGCTTCCTACCCGGATGAACATTCATTTGAGATCCCATCACTCCATTATATCTAGTTACAGTGGGAGCTGGCTTGTCCCAATCCATTCTATGATATGTTGTATTATATCCTTTCGATGGTGTCCCATCAACTTTTTTAGGACAATATTCCTTACTTTCCCATGCAGAGTGTCCTGTAGGAGTATGAATCATACACTCTACATGTCTCCATGCATGAGTTGGTGGTTTATGCCATGGATGAAATAATTTAATATTGCTTGTATTAAGTTTATATCTAAAATCTTTTTCTCTAATTATTGGATTAAGAGATGGTAAATTTCCAATTGCTTCTTTCAATGTAATGATGTGACCATCCTTTTCAGGGAATATCCATCTTTTACTTTGATCCCTTCTTGTTAAAAGAAATATTGCTCTTTTTCTATTTTGAGGGACCCCATAATCCATTGCATTAATAACTTTCTCATCATTAATAAAATATTCTTTCCCCAAACGCTTTTCAATATATTCTGGTATAGACATTATTATATTTTGATATTCAATAGGCGTTTTCAACTGTTGAATAACATTTTCAAAAAATATATATCTTGGCTTTATAATTAATGCATAATCAACTGCATATTTTATTAAAGTATTCCTTTCATCATATGGATCTCTATTCCCGGCAACACTCATACCTTGACACGGCGGAGTGGCAATCAGTAAATCAACATTCTCATTAATAGTACAGTTAACAACTTCATCAAATATTTTTTTACTGGTTATATCACCAACTATCATATTTGTAGAGGGATATAAATGTTTATAGAACTTTGCTCTGTCTTCAAGTAATTCATTTGCAACAATCACATCTATATTGATATCTTTAAAATATGTTTCTGCTATACCAACATTTGCAAATAAAGAGACTGCCTTCATCATTTAACCTCCTCCATAATTGTTTTAACTATTTCCTTTATTAACAATGGTGGAATTCCCTCACCAATTACTTGCCTTATAAAATTTTCACTTGCCCATTCTGGTGGATTCCAATCTTTAGGCAGAGATGTTACGATAAACAATTCATATAGTGATAATACTCTAGCATCACTATACGTCCCATCACTAAGTCTTCTTCCTGGATGAACATTAGTAAAAGAAGAGATTGAGCCATTATACATCGTCACTGTTGGTGCAGGCTTATTCCAATCCATTCTCATATATGTATAGGCTCCTCCTTTAATCTTTTTTCCATCTATATTTTTAGGATAATAAAAATCATTTTCAAAAGCTGATTTACCAGTCGCTGTATGCATCATAGCCTCAACTTGCCTCCATGGTGCCATCTTTGAATAATGATATTTACTTACAAGCAGCCCTTTTTGTCTTTTTAATTCATATTCGGGGAAAATATGTCTCATATTTTCTTCCTTAATTAAAGGATCAAGAGATGGTAAATCACCTATGGCCTCTTTTAATGTAACAACTTTTTCATGTTTTTTAGGAAATTCCCATTTAATGTTTGTATCTTTTCTCGAAAATAAGAATATTGCTCTTTGTCTATTCTGTGGAACACCATAATCCATAGAATTTATTATTTGATTTTTATTTATGTAATAATCATTTTCTAATCTTCTTCTTATATATTCAGGAATTAAAAGAGTTTCGTTTTCATATTCAATTGGTGTCTTCAATTGCTGAACAACATTTTCAAGTAATGCATATTTAGGTTTAATATCTAAAATTGCATCTATAGCGTATTTAACCAATGAATTTCTTGGATCAAGCGGATCTTTCGTTCCAGCTAAGCTCATTCCTTGGCATGGCGGTGTAGCTATTATAAATTCTATATTCTCTTTTCTTGCAAGACTAATTACCATATTATAAGTATCTAGATCTGTAATATTTCCACATATAACTCTAGTATCTGGATGACAATGCTTATAAAATTTACATCTATTTTCTAATAATTCATTTGCTAATACAATGTTAATACCTAACTTGTCTAAAAACGTCTCTGCAATACCTACATTAGCAAATAATGATAATCCTTTCATATTACTTCCTCCTAGTGCCGATGTGACATTAACCCAAGATATAACGTCAATTATTAATCAATTATATCACTTACTGATACATCATAATATTCAGCCAAATTTTTAATTACTTCATTATTTATTTTTCTACGCCCTTTTTCATATTTGTTATAAGTAGATAAATCAACTTCTAAATACTCTGCTATATCTTTTTGTGATTTATTGTTTTCTAATCTCAAATTCTTTATTCTAAATCTAACTCTTATTTGTATTTTCTCTTCAAATTGCTTATAAAACTTATCTATTTGTTTGGAATCCATATTATCAACAACCGTCAAAGTATAATTAGATTCTTTATCTAATAAGTCTAACATATTTCCAAAAAAATAATTAGTAGATACTTTATAAAATTTAGCCAAATCTTGCAATACACTAATAGGTACCATTCTATCACCAAGTTCATAATGTTTATAGGTCGATGCATTAACCCCAACTGCACAACAAATTTCCCTTTGGGTTAAATTAAATTTGTTTCTCAACTTACCCATATTTGAACCTATAATAATATCTATTGACTTCCTTTTTTCCATAGACTTATCCCTCTAGTCTTTTACATAAATATATTATAACATATAATTTCCATTTTGGAACAATTAGTATCAAATATTGTCGAAAATTAAATGTTAAACTCACTTGTAAAAGTAAATTCCACACTGAATAGAGGTAAAATTTTACTTACTATTCATTTTGTTAATTATCGTTTTATTCATCAAAATACACAAATTTTTCTCCCATAAATTGAGTTCCGCCAAAATTATATCATCTCACTATTTTGATAATGATAACATTGAAATACTTTTCTTGACAAATTTACCTTTTCAACATTTTCATTTATGTATTTTAATCCAATTATTATTTATCTATTATACTATTTAACAAAACTTGCTCTACATTATAGTAATATTTCAATTAATTGTGTCATTTTAATTAAAGACCATGACGTAGATGCCAAAATTAGTAATCTTTATTAAACTTATACAAATTTATTTATTTAATTATTTATGTTGCTACTCTAAACTTTTTTAAATTCAAACAAACAAAATGGACCTCTTTCGAGGTCCTTCAGGGGGAAATATTATTATCAGTTCGTAACAATTTAACAAATAGTTAAAGTATTACAAAATAAGGCTTTTTCTTTTATCACAATTTATTACAGTTTATAAAAATAACTTTATTTTTGATATTTAGTATCTAGTTTTGGTATCTAGAAAATTTATAAACTGAAGTTTTTAAGATTCTCGTTCTACAAATATTTATCTAAAAGTTTTTCCAATTTTTTATTCTATAAATTCAATTTTATGCATAAAAATAGGGCTCCACCGTTAGATAGTGCCCTTGCAAAAACGATTTAACGTTTTTTTCTTGCATAAATAATATATCATAAAATATATATTTATGTCAAACTATTTATCAACATTCACATAATTTTTTTCAATTATATTTTTGAAATATGAATATATTGACTTTAATAGTTCATTATTATTATAATATTCTTTGTGTAAAATTATTCTATCAAAAAATAATTTATTTATTTCTTTATTTACATTTTCTTTTATACCATCACTTGTTACTATTTCATTAAACATATAAAGCGTATATGTAATTTGCCTAATTCTTGAGTTACTAAGCTTATTATTTCTTGTTACTTTTCCTATATTACAATCTTTTAAATATTGCACAATTTTATATGATGCCGGATAATCATTATCTTTCTTATTTAATTCACTTAATACACATGTATTATGTGCAACAGCATTTCTTAATTTTACAATATCCCTCAATATATATACATCTCTATTTTCATCAACTAAATTATATTCTTTAGTGTAAAAATCATAAAAATTAACTAATTCACCGAATGTAATAATTTCAAGGAATTCCCATATTGGTATATTTTCTAACTTTTTATCTTTATCAACATCATATTTGGAAAATATTTTTTGATAATACTCATTACCTACCTTTTTAAAAATACTATTATGAACTCTTTTAGGAAACTTTTCATCGTTGAAATCTTTTTCCAAATACAAATTAACTATTTTATATCCATCCTCTTCTTGTATCATTTCTATTGTATTTAATATTTTTATTTTTAAATAATGTTCAATATCAATTATCATTTTAAATAATAATAATCTTGTGCTATGATCAATAATTGCCATATCCTTTAAATATACAAAATCTAAATCTTGATATAGTCCTTCATATTTTCCAGCAGGAGATGGATATTTTTGAAAATTATGTTTATATGCAGTTACATTATAATAATTATTATTGTATTTTAAATAAGTTTCCGCATCTTCTTCAGAAATCAAATCAAATTTTATATTTTTTTGTTTTAAATATGGAACCATTTCTGATATATTCATCATAGGTCTTAAAAAAATTAAATTTTTAGTATTATTATCCATGTACTTCACCTTCTTATCAGTACATATAGTATATCATAATAATTCCGATATATTATGAACATTTAATAAAATTTTAATAATTTACCACAGAAGTCAATTGATTGTGGTATTTTAATTAAAAAGTACAACTTAGATACCAAACTTAATAATTTTTATCAAACTTATACAAATTCATTTAATTATTTATGTTACTACTCTAAACTTTTTTAAATTCAAACAAACAAAATGGACCTCTTTCGAGGTCCTTCAGGGGGTTTTTAGTACTAACAATTAAGCCGTTAGTACTTCTGCGTGACTACTATCACGCTATTATAATTATATATTGAAACATTATTTGTTGTCAAGAACAATTTTTAATTCAAATTAATAGTTGCATTCATCAACTCTGTAAAATACATATTTTCAAACTTATTAACCTCATTATTCATAAAATATTCTACATCATCTTTAACCTTTAAAAGTAGCTTATAATCTTTCTTAATATTAGATAATCTAAAATTCATATCTCCACTTTGCCTTACACCAAAAATATCTCCACTACCTCTTAATAAAAAATCCTCTTCACTAATCTTAAATCCATCATTAGTCTCACTTAATATTTGTAATCTTTTTGTTTCTCTATCACTTACTAATATACAATAAGATTGTAAGTCATTTCTACCAACTCTTCCCCTTAATTGATGAAGAGTAGATAATCCGAACCTATAAGCATCAAATATAACAATCATAGTAGCATTACCAACATCTATGCCAACTTCTATAACAGTAGTTGCTACCAATACTTGAATTTCATTATTTTTAAATCTATTCATAATATCTTCTTTTTCACTATTTTTTAACTTTCCATGTAATATCCCAATGTTATATTTTTTACCAAAGGCTCTATTCATTTTATCATATAAATCATTAACATTTTCCATATCATTATTTTCATTTTCTTCTACTAATGGAGCAACTACATATATTTGATGATTTTCCCTTAGTTGACCATACATCATCATTAACACATCTTTTATTTCCTCTTCTTTTTTTACATATGTTTCAACTATCTTTCTACCACCGGGCATAGTTTTAATATTTGATATATCCATATCACCATATAGAGTAAGTGCATACGTCCTTGGTATTGGTGTTGCACTCATATATAAAATATCAGGATTATTTCCTTTATCTTTTAATATTCCCCTTTGATTAACACCAAAGCGATGTTGCTCATCAGTAATAACTAAGCCTAACTTTTTATACCTTATTTCTTCATTAAGTAGAGCATGGGTTCCAATCAAAACATCAATTCTTCCACTTTCTAATTCTTCATATATTTTTCTTTTTTCCTGCATCTTTGTTTTACCAGTGATAAGTTCTATTTTTATATTATAGTTTTCAAATACCTTTTTTATATTATTATAATGCTGCACCGCAAGTATTTCTGTTGGAGCCATTAAAGTACTTTGATAATTGCTTAAATAATTCATGTATATAGCACAAAAGGAAACTATAGTTTTTCCACTACCAACATCCCCTTGCAACAATCTATTCATAATCTTATCACTTATCATATCTTGGTATATCTGTTCTATTGCTATAGTTTGATCAGTTGTTAATTTAAATGATAAAGAATTAATAAATTTGCCTACATCTTTATATGAAATATCTCTTTTAATTCCATTAAGATTTTTTCTTCTATCTTTTAAATATGACATTTTTAACATAAATATAAATAATTCTTCATATTTTAGCTGAACAATACTTCTATTTAATAAATCTAAACTAGTTGGGAAATGTAAGCATTTAATAGTATTTATCTTATCCTGAAAATTATATTTTTGAATAAAATAAATTGGAATATTATTCTTGATATTTATATTACTATTAAACACTTGTGACAAATAATTCTCTATTTTTTTATTTGTTATACCGGATACTAAATGATACACAGGTTCTATTTTAGCTTCATTTCCGAGAAGTCCAAATCTTATATCACTTGCTACTATGGTATTATGCATCTTATCATATTTGCCAATTATAGTAATTTCTGTATTAACTAATAATCTATTTCTTAAAAACCTTCTATTAAAAATAACAACACTTATTAATACTTTTCCAGTATTAATTCTAAATGTCATTTTGTCCATTTTTCTATTTATAAAATATACATTTGGAATACTTTCTAGTCTCCCATCAATAATAATCTTATCATCTTGATTTAAACTACTAATATCACTTCTTTTAATTAAATTATATTTATATGGATAAAATGTAATTAAATCTTCTAATTTGTTAATACCTAGTTTTTTTAGATTAGCTATACCAGCAATACCTAGTCCTCTAATATCACTTAATTCTAACATCTTATCACCTTCATAATTATTATATAGAACATATTTTCGTAAGTCAACAAAAAATAAGAGAAATAAAATTCTCTATTTCTCTTTATTCAGCTATATAAGCACCTATTTTATCATTTTTATCTTTTACAAATATAACTACACTTCCATTATCTTTTTTCTTAATTTTATATATTTGTAATCCTTTTTTATTAATTAAATCCTTTCCATTAGAACCTACAACTTTCATATAAACATCATACGAATTATTAATAAAATAAGTATTTCTATATGGAACCATTTCTGTTGCATTAGAACTATTATTAGATTCATTTTCCTTAAGTTCATAACTAGAAGACTGACCAGTAAGCATATTATGATATATTAATTTTTTACCATCATTTCCTACTAAATATAACCCAACATCGTCACTTTTCCTGAATGAACCTTCAATACTACTAATAGTATTATCAGAATTTAAAATATTTAATTTATTATCAGAATTGAAGTAATAAACCTTTTCACCATTAAATGTCATATAATCAATATCATATAACTTGCTACCATTTGTATTTAAAACCTTGCTGTCTTTAACGCTATATAAATTAACACTACCATATAGTGAAGATATATATGTATAATATTTTAAAGATTTGTCAATAAGTTGAATATCATCATCACTTTCTAAGATTTTATTCATATCTTTATCATATAAAATATACATACTAGAGTCTTCATTAGAAGAATATTCATTTTCTACTACCATATATCCATCATCATATATGCACAAATCATCAATCTTTGTTTCATCCTGACCACGGGAAATTAATAATTTATTAGTAGAAAAATCATATACATATTGTTGATCAAAATCACAATAGTAAGTTGAACATTCTATAACAAATATTGAATTAATAGATTTATCAGAACTATTTAAATTAGTTATAGTTAATCTCTTGCTACTATTTTCTTTATATTTACCAAGTTCAGTAAATTCACTTGTATCAACATTTAATATTCCAAAGTTATTTTCTTCACCATTTACTAAAATATATTTTTGATCTGCAGATTTAATAACCTTAGCAAATGCCGGATATTTTTCACTATCAAAGTTATTCTTCACTTCTTCATAATAATTATCTTTGACATCAACATCACTATCATTATCTTCATCTTTATATTCACTTTGCATTCCATTATCATCTAAAACAAATTGTTTTCTCTCAGAATTAACATCTTTAGTAATTATTACTTTGTTTTCATCTTTTCTATAACTAGTAAAAGCATCTCCTTTTTTAGAGTTACTCTTTATATCATAATAATTATAAACATTATCACTATCACTCTTAACAATTAGGTATTTAATATTATCATTTTCATCCATAATTGCATCTGATAATTTATAACCACTTAATAACTCTTTACCATTATTATCCACTATCTTACTTACATCATTTTGTTTAAATGTAATATATTCATTATTATATACATATACACTTTTTACATCGTTATAAGCTTCTTTACCTTTTGATGTATATATTATATCTTTTTCAGTATCAAAAACATCTATAGTAACTAGGAAATAACTATCAGTAAGTGCTTCCATATCACTTCCTGTCATCAATTGTTTTCCGTTATATGAATAAGCAGCATATTTTGTATCAAAGTCCTTTAAATCAGAATAACTTACAATATAATAACTATCTGTCATTTCTTCAATATCTAAAGTTGCTACTAACTTTGGATCCATTTTTGATAAATCCAAATTACCTTTTTTATTACCACTTTTGTCTAAAAAATCAATTTTACCAGTTAGTTCATCTCCTGATAAAGCTATAAAATATTCACATCCACTTACACATGCAATATCATCATATTTTACACTTAGTAAATTGCTTACCTTTGCAATATCTTCCTTTTTATCTATTTTAGCTAAATTTTTCTTACCACCCTTGTTAAGTACTACAAGTAAGATTATTAAAATAACTAAAACAGCACTTATTCCTATAATAATAGGCATCTTAAACTTGTTAAAAAAACTTTTCTTTTCTTCCATTAAAACTCATCCTTTCATAATAAATACTACTATAATTATATTTACATGTCAATAAATTATCAATAATCAACAAAAATTTGGCAATTTTTTTATTATTTTATCAAATATTGTTTTACAAATAATTATTTTATGTTATAATTAATGAGTAAGTTGTCTTCTTAGCTCAGTTGGTAGAGCAACTGACTCTTAATCAGTGGGTCTGGGGTTCGAGCCCCCAAGAGGACACCATTTTTGAAACAAACGACTTGAAATAAAGTCGTTTTTATTATAATATATTCACAGGATAGGTGATTTTATGAGTAATAAAGTTGTAATTATAGGTTGTGGTAATGTAGGGATGAGCTATGCATATTGCCTACTAAATCAAAAAACAAAAGTTGAAGAATTAGTACTTATTGATTTAAATAAAAATAAAACCATTGGTGAAGCAATGGATCTTAATCATTGTCTTCCATTTGGCCCCTCAAAAATAAAGATTAAAGCAGGAGATTATAGTGATTGTAATGGAGCTACTATTGTGTGTATTGCTGCTGGAGCAAATCAAAATCCAGGTGAAACAAGAATGGATTTAATTCACAAGAATAGTATAATTTTTAAAAGTATTGTTGATAATGTTATGAAAAATAATTTTAATGGTATCTTTTTAGTTGCCACCAATCCCCTTGATGTTATGACATACTTAACATGGAAATATTCAGATTTACCTGCATGCAAAGTAATTGGCTCTGGAACAAGTTTAGACACAGCCCGTTTACGTTATATCTTAGGTGATAAACTTGGTATAAACCCAAAAAATATCCATGCCTATGTTATCGGTGAACATGGTGATTCTGAGTTTGTTCCTTGGAGTTGTGCTACAATTGGACCAGAAAGCATATTAAACTATTTAACAAAAGAAGAAATGGATAAAATCTATGTTGATGTTCGTGATGCAGCTTATGAAATTATTGAAAAGAAAGGTGCTACTTGTTATGGTATTGGGATGTGTCTAACAAGAATTACAAATGCCATCTTAAATGATGAAAATAGTATTATAACAGTTTCTACATTTCATAAAAGTAGTAATATATTTATTGGACAACCGGCTATTATTAATAAAGATGGTATTAAGTCTATAGCAAAAGTATCACTTACATATGATGAAAACTTATTATTTGATAAATCAATTAGTACAATAAAAGAAGCTATTAGGAATCTCTAATAACTTCTTTTCATAAGGGACAAAGAAACTTTTCCCTTTTCTTTAGAAATGTCTATAACATAACAATCAACAATATCTCCAACTTTAACAACCTCACTAGGATGCTTTATATATTTATCAGTTAATTGTGATATATGAGCAAGTCCATCATTATGAAGCCCTATATCAATAAAAGCACCAAAATCAACAACATTTCTAACAGTTCCCTGAAGTTTCATACCAATTGTTAAGTCAGATATATCTAAAACATCACTTTTTAAGATTGGTTGAGGCATTTCATCACGAGGATCACGATTTGGCTTCTTTAATGATTCTATTACATCTTCTAATGTATAAATATCTGTTCCAAGTTTATTTGCTTCATCTAATATATTAATATTTTCAAGACAATCAATTAATTTTTGACTTCCTACATCATTTAAAGTTAAATTTAACTCATTCAATAATTTTGATACAACATTATAACTTTCAGGGTGAATTCCTGTACTATCAAGGACATTTTTTCCATCAGTAATTCTTAAAAAACCTATTGCTTGTTCATAAACCTTATCACTTAAAAGCTTAGCTTTTTTTATCTCCTCCCTAGAATTTATTTTCCCATTATCATTTCTATAATCAATAATTTTTTCAATATTTTTTTTATTAATTCCAGAAACATACTTCAATAATGATGGTGAGGCAGTATTAATATTTACCCCTACACTATTTACTGCTTTAGACACAACAAAATCAAGACTATCTCTTAATTTATTTTGAGCAACATCATGTTGATATAAACCAACTCCAATTCCCTCAGGTGGAATTTTTACAAGTTCTGAAAGAGGATCCTGAAGTCTTCTTCCAATACTTACAGCACTTCGCTCATTTGGTGACAAATTAGGGAATTCATCACTTGCTACTTTTTCAGTACTATATATTGAAGCCCCTGCTTCTGAAACAATTACATACTTGCATTTTAAATCATTATCTTTGATTAAATCCGCACATAATTTTTCACTTTCTCTGGAAGCTGTACCATTTCCTATAGCAATAATATCTATATTGTACTTTTTTATTAAATCTATTAAAATAGCCTTACTTTGCATCAAATAACTTTCATTATTACAAAATGGTTTAATAATAGTTGAAGTCAAATACTTACCTGTTTTATCAATTACAGCCAATTTACAACCATTTACATACCCAGGGTCAAAAGCAAGTACCTGTTTTTCCTTAATAGGTGGTTGCAAAAGTAATGATTCCAAATTCTTACCAAAATTATCAATTGCTACTTCATCTGCTTTTTCAGTCAAATCAGATCTTATTTCTCTTTCAATAGAAGGAAATAATAATCTTTTATAACTATCTTTAATTGATTCTAAAACATCATTACAAACATAAGAAGAATCATTCTTAACAATTTTTGATTTCAAATAATCTATAATCTTCTCATCATCTATTTCAATACTAACATTTAATATTTTTTCTTTTTCTCCCCTATTTATTGCAAGAACTCTATGAGGTTTTACATATTTAATTGGTTCCTTATAACTATAATACATTTCATATATTTTATTATCATCCTCTGCATTCTTCTTAAGAGATGATAGTAGACTACCATTGTTATATATATAATTTCTAATCCATTTACGATAATAAGCATTGTCACTAATCCATTCAGCAATAATAAATTTTGCACCCATTATAGCATCTTGCGTTGTTTTTACATTTTCATTTATATATTTTTTTGCAATTTCTTCCAAAGAGCCTATGGTTGGAAATGACATTATCTGTTTAGCCAAAGGCTCCAAACCATTATTGATAGCATCCGTAGCTTTTGTTTTTTTCTTCTCTTTATAAGGTCTATACAAATCTTCTACTTCTACTAATTTATTTGCCATTAATATTTTTTCTTTTAATTCATCTGTCATTAAACCTTTTTCATCTATTAGACGAATAACATCTTCTTTTCTTTTAAGTAAATTTACTTGATAGTCATACACATCATTAATTTTCTTTATTTGTTCCTCATCCAAATTTCCAGTTGCATCTTTCCTATATCTAGCAATAAAAGGAATAGTATTTCCTTCTTCTAATAATTTCAAAACTGTTTCCGTACTTTTTTCTTTAATACCAAGTTCCAAACTAATTTCTTTTACTATATTGTTATTCATTAAAATCACCACATATATTATATAAAATTTTATATAAAATGTAAATTGTATAAATAATATTATATCTGCCATTATATAAAAAGGAGGTTTTTATGAATATAGATATAAGAAAAAACATTATTAGTAACTTTAAAGATGCCAAAGAAGATGAAATTAAAGCATCAATAATTTCAGCAATAGAAGAAAAAGATGAGGTTACACTTCCCGGTATGGGTGTATTTTTTGAATTACTTTGGGAAAATAGTAATACTGATGAAAAAGAATTTATTCTAAGAAAAATCAAAGAAAAATTATAAAAAAGTAACATATAGTTACTTTTTTATGTAGTATGCATAATATTCTTCAAATGTAATATCTAGTTCATAAATTTTGGTAGATACATCTATACCAACATACCTATAATGCCAAGGTTCAAATTGATACCCTGTTATATATTCCTTATCCTTAGGATACCTTAAAATAAACCCGTATCTATATGCATTTTCTTTAAGCCATTTAGCTTCTTCTGTATAGGCAAATGAATCATCAGTAGAATTTATATCTATTGCAAGTCCTGTTTGATGCTCAGAAAATCCTGCCCTTGCTGAATAAGTATCCGCTCTCTCATATCCATCATCACTAGCGTACGACTCATATAATCCTTTTTGAGTCTGATAACTTCTATATGGAGAAACTGAATATAAATTAATATCTTCTTTGTAAGCATCATTTACCATATCTTTAAATGCATTATAAACTTCTTGACGAACATACCCACCTTTATATGAATAAGGACTTTCCATATAAACTAAATCTTCTGGCTCATAATCTTCATCCAATTTATAATATTTATTAACAAGCAGCAAAGTATCATAACTCATATCAACACTAGTAGTATTTGTGTAAAATGCATAATCCAAATTACTATTTACATTTGCAACCACTTCTGATAAAGTTAAATCCTCATTTTCGTTAATATAATTCATATATCTAATTGTATTATCATAAATATAGTATTTTTCATCAATTAAATCAATTACAACATCGTCATATACAAATCCATCTAATTTATCAATATTATTATTTACTACCTTAATAATATTATCAAGTTTTACATCTTTATTATTATTATAAAATACCATATAGTCATCTAATTTATCACTATCATAATCCTTAAGATTTATCATTTTATAAACAATATCTTCATCATACTTACTTGCTAACCTAGTTGCCTCTTCTTTACCAACCATTTTTTCAAGATCACTCATATTTTCTTTTTTATATATATTGAAATAATAATAAGATCCTCCCAATATAACCATTAATAACACTAATTTAATAATCTTTTTCATTAAAACACCTACCTTTTATAATAAGATTATATATATATTATAACATCAATGTATAAATTTTTAAAGTTCAATATATTTTTTTATTAATAATACTACATAATATATATTTAAAACTTGATTCAATATGAATCAAGTTAAAATACTCATAATTATATCTAATACTTCCTCTTCCATAACTCTATAATTCAAATCATTATGTTTATGATATACAACTTCATGACAATAATTATCTATAATACCTATTAAAATATGAACTTTTTCCTCAATATTGTTACATTTAAAATCATTACTTATAAGTATATTAGATATTTTTTTAGTCATGGTCATTTCCATATCATTAAAAATATCTGCAACTTCCTTATCAAGATAACTCATTGCCATTAACTCTTCATGTGCTTCCTTTTTCATTGTATGTGTTCTTATAAAACTATTTATCATTTTTAGCAACAATTCCCTAAAATTATTTTTACTAATTGGTTTATTATCTATTATATTAATCATAGGAAACATTATATTATTTGCATAATCCCTTACACCTTTTACAAAAATATCCCTTTTATCAGTAAAATACTGATAAATAATTCCTGTAGAAACACCTGCATACTTAGCAATATCAATACAATTTACATTATGATATCCTTTTTCACACATTAACTCAAAACCTTTTCTTATTATAGTCTCTTTTTTCTCTATAGAAGTCTTTTTTATAGGTTTCCTTATTTCACCCATTTTATCACCATTTTCATTATATCACAAATTATTACTTTATTCGTTTCCTTTTAAACTAGATACCATATCTATATTCTTAATTTTACGAGCTAGTACTTTTGAAACAATATATGAAACAATAAATGTTCCAAACCCAGCAATAATATAGGTTGCCATGTTTATAGAAGCACCAAAATCATAATGTTCTTCTATAGCAGTTTTAAATAACCAATTTGTTAAATAATATCCTAAAGGTAGGCCTAAAATAATTGAAATAATTGAAATCCAGTTATTTTGCTTAATAAAAATATTTTTAATTTTTCTATCATCAAAACCTAATACTTTTAATGTAGCAAATTGATATTGCTTTTCAGAATAAGAAAGTATACCAAGATTATATATAATAATAGTTCCTAAAAATACTGCTATTCCAATAATTAAAACAATCATTGATTTCATCATTGAAAGCATATTATTCATAGATACCTTTAATGACTCAATATTTTGAATTAAATCAACGCCTTCTATATCACTAACACCACTTAAATTATTATTTGTATATATAACATCTGGCTTATAATTTATATTTAAGCTTTCCAAATAAGCCTTTGTCATAGTAATATTTTGGTTCTGTGGATCTTTATTAAATCCTACAATTACAGAAGTATAATATGTACTATCACCATATATATGCCATGTAATTTCATCACCAATCTTATAATTATTAAGTTCTGCAAGCTTATAGGTTACATACACTCCATCATTGGAATTAATATCAATAAATTTACCACTCTTATTTACAAATCTTAATCTATCCTTAGCATCAGTAACAACAATATTATTTGATTCTCTTTTATCACCTGTTTTAATTTCTATTCCAATAGTTTCAGATGTAAAATCACCATATTCAAATTTTAATTTATTTAGCTCTTCATTAGAAATATTTTCTTTTAAAACTAGTTTGTAATCAAAGTTATATAAATCTTCAAATTGTAGTTTTACAAAATAATTAATACTATCAAGCATACCCAAGGCACACACTATCAACATTGCACAACCAGTTACACCTGCTATTCCCATAAATGTCCTAATTTTATTTCTTATAATATCTCTCAAATTCCATTTAGTTGAAAAATTTAGTTTCTTAAAAATTCCTTTTCTAGTTAAATTTAAACTACCTTTCTTCACATTAGGAATTTTATTTCTTAATGCCTCTGCAGGATTTTCACTTAATATTTTTCTTCCTGTTATATAAATTATTAAAATAACACACAATATAACACTTGCACCAACTATATAACTAGTATAATTCATGCATGGAGCCCCATTAGGAACTTCAAAAAAAGACATTTCAATTCCTATAAATAAATTTCCTATTCCATAATAACCCACAATTAAACCGGCTATTACACCAAAAAGTGATATCCAAAAACCATAACCAATATAATGCATTAATATTCTAAAATTACTAAAGCCTAGAGCCTTAAGTGTTCCAATTTGAACTCTTTGATTTTTAACAACTCTAGTCATAGTAGTAATTACTGATAAGATTGCTATAAAAATAAATAGTCCTGAAAATACACCAACGTAAGTTTTCCCCTCATCTATTTCACCTTGATAAACACTATATGAAGCAATATTTTCTCTATCTATAATGGCAAGAGCATTTGCTACATTATCTTCTATCTGATTTTTTACTATATCCCTCTTGCCTACATCATTCACATCAACCATTACATAATTATAGGTTAAATATTCTCTATAATTAAAATCCGGAGTCTGTTTATCAAATTCTTCTTCACTAGAAATATTCATTTCTTCCATAACCTTTTCTTTAATATAAGAAGCAGGTAATTCATTAATAGAAAGATAAGCAAAACCAAATTCCTTTCTATTTGGATATAATTCTGATTCATCTTTAGTATCATATAGATGATCTGGAACATTAATAAGTCCTATTACTTTTTCATTTAATTTTAATGTATCATATTTAACTAAAATTGTATCTCCAACTTTTATATTATTTTCTCTTGCATAAAAAGCATCTAACCAAACTCCTGATTTATTAGAATCAAATTCTAAACCATCTACTATATAAAATCTTGAAATATTATTTGATTCAATAAAATTTAAAAGTAAAACTTTATCATCATCTGTAGTTGCATTAACCGATAATTTTCTTTCAGCATTATTTACATTTTCTATTCTTTTAATATTTTCTAAATCTTCTTCAGTAAAATTATTACCAATAACTTCTAAATCAAACAAATTATTTTCATCATAAAATCTATCAGCAGTTTTTTGCATACCACCCATATATGCCTCTATACCGGTATACACCATCACTCCAATTAAAACCATTAAAAATATTGTTATAAACTGTGATAAATTTCTTTTTATATCACGAAGCATTTTCCTTTTCAACATATTACCAACTTACCTCTTCTATTTTTTTAGGTTTTTTATTTTCTAAAATATTGTCAACTTTACCATTCTTAATATGTATAACTCGGTCAGCAATTTCAGCAATTAATGAATTATGAGTTACTATGATAACAGTTGTATCATCATCACACTGCTCACGAAGTAACTTTAACACCTCAACACCAGTTTTAGAATCCAAAGCTCCAGTTGGTTCATCACAAAGTAATACTTTAGGATTTTTCATAATTGCACGAGCAATAGAGACTCTCTGTTGTTCACCACCTGATAATTCATTAGGAAATTTATCCATGTGTTTTTCAAGTCCAACTTTTCTTAAAACATCTTTTACCTTTTTAGTAGTAATAGTTACATCTCTAACTAATTCAACATTCTCACCAACAGTAAGTGTAGGCATTATATTATAAAATTGAAATATAAATCCTACATCACTAGCTCTATACTTTGTTAACTCCTTATCAGACAATTTTGATATATTATTTTCACCAATCATAATAGATCCAGATGTTACTTTATCCATACCGCCAAGCAAATTTAAAAGCGTACTTTTACCAGCACCACTTGGCCCCAATATTACAACTAACTCTCCCTGATTAATATTTAAATTAATATTATCTAAAGCATTATATTTTTTATCACCTATCATATATGTTTTAGTAACATTTTTTAGATTAATAAAACTTTTTTTATTCATGTTTCCTCCTTATATGAAATAAATTTCATATTAATTGTACATTTTTATAATTAAATAGTCAATACAATATGAAATATTTTTCATATTAAAATAAATTTAAAAGGGCTATGCCCTTAATTACCACTTATTATATCAGTCAAATTACGTAAATATAATTCAAAGAAATTTGCTTTAGCTACATCATTTTTTACAGTAACATTTATAGTTTTTATTACCTTTTCATCCTCGAGTAACTCTATTGTTCCTACTACATCACCATATTTTAAAGGAGCCTTTAATTTATTTACTTTAAGATTATATGTAATATTTTTCTTATTATCTATTTTTTTATACAAAATATTTATGTCTTCCATAGGAACAATTGTTGCAACCTTCTCTTTTCCCTTTTCTACTTCTTTAGTCCCTAAAATACTATCAGTAGATAATACCTTCTCAACAGTATATTGAGCAAAAGCATAATCTAACATTGAAGATATTTCAGCATTTCTTGTCTTACTATCTGGCTCTCCCATAGCAACAGCAATAAATCTTACACCATTTCTCTTAGCAGTTGCTGTTAAACAATAACCTGCTCCTGCTGTATAACCAGTTTTAAGTCCATCTACACCATCATAAAATCTAACAAGTTTAATTGTATATGAATATTGCTATAGTAAAAAAGTATCACTTCTTGATGAAATGATACCATGAAAATAGAAAAATTACAAATTCATTTATATGTTAATTTTGAATATCATATTTATTTTCTCCAAAATCATAATTGTTTAAGGCAGAACAACTTCCATCATCATAAGAATAACAAGGGTAAGCATACTGCTCTTCTTTACTTCCATCTATTTTTTTAATATTTATTACATTAATAACAAGTGTATTATATCCATCATTGTCTTTAATTTTATCAAAGACCCCTTCCACTTCATACCATGTATTCTCTTTTATTTTATTTAAATCATATTTTGCAAAAAAGCCTCCAAACCCAGCATCTGCAGCACAACAATTTATAATATACTTTCCAATAGAGAAATAACCAGTTGGCATATACTGTAATTTTTTTACTGCAAAACCTCTTACTCTAATTTTTTTACCAACAAAATAATTAATATCATATCCATTCATATCTGGATAAGTCAATATTGCATTAAGCATTGAATAGCTTGCATCTACTACATCAAAGTCAACTGTAGAAAAATCATATTTAGGTTCAGGAGTTACTATTTCCTCATTATTGTTTTCTCCAGTGTTATTCTCTTCTTTACTTGTCTCTTCATTTGTTTGTTCTTCTTGGCTTGTATTTGACTCTTCTTTATTATTCGTTTTTTCTTCATCACTAGAAATCACTTTATTACTTGTGTCTTTATATAATGTATTACGATTATTTGCTAGACTAGCAGTTAATCTTCCATCTCCTGCAAATATAATCATAGCAATTGGTAATAACAATACTATGTCAGTAAACTTAAGCTTATATGAAATATGATTATTTAAACATATCACAAGTCCGATTATTAAAAGTGGAACTACTGACCAAATTATGTATTTTTGCATTTGAGGTGCTAAATAATTGCCTAAATTACCAGTTAATTTAACATAAAGAATTAATGCTACATATATTAAACAAATTATTCCTAAAAAACGCTTTCTCATAATAAGCCTCCCATAAGAACACAAGATATAAATATGGTTATAAATATAAGTAGTATTAAAGTAATAACAAAACTCTTTTTATAATTACCAAATAATACTATTGTATTTTTTATATCTATCATTGGTCCTAATAAAAGATAAGCCATTATAGGAGTAATACCAAATGAATTAAGAAGTGATTTACCTACAAATGAATCAGATGTAGAACAAAGAGATATTAAGTAAGCAAAAAGCATTAAAACTAGTATAGCAAGTATTCTATTCTCATTAAACATAAGTAATATTTGTCTTGGAAGTAATACTTGAACTAAACTTGCAATAACAGCACCAAACATTAAATATTTTACAACATCAAACATATCATAAGCAGTATGTTTGAATATAAATAATATGTCTTTTTTTAATGATCGTTTTTCTTCTCTTTCCTCATGAACTTCTTCTATATCACAATTAACCATTAAATCTTTAAAATCATCATCTATTTCACCGTGATCATGTTCATGTTCGTGATGATGAGGGCATTCGTGATTATGCTCATGGTGATGACAACAGCATTCTTCATTTTCATCGCTATTATTAATAGTAACTTTACCTTTAAATATAAGTCCCATTACAACACCAATTATAAAGGCAATTCCTATTCCTAGAATTAATCTTAACCAAAATATCTGGGGATTAGTTCTATAAAATGCTGAATATGTTGAAAGTAATACAACAGGATTTATAATTGGAGAAGCAAGCATAAATGAAATTGCTACATTAAGTGGTACTTTTTTCTTAATAAGTCTTTTTGATACAGGAATAACTGCACAATCACAAGCTGGTAAGAAAAATCCTAAAAATATTCCCATAAAAGAACCTAAAACTACATTCTTGGGTATTAATTTTGCCATTGTATCATTACTAACATATCTTTCTATTACCGAAGATATTAAAGAACCTAAAAGTAGAAATGGCAAACTTTCAAAAAAGATTGAAATAAATATTATTGAAATATTTTTTATTATATCCATCATTTTCTCCTTATCTTTAAGAATGAAATTATTTTAAATATAAAGAAGATAATTAGATTAATAATTACAATTGTAGAACCAGTTGGATACTCATTTACAAATGATAAAGCAAGTCCTACACTAAATGATATTATACTTATAACAATACTTGATATGACAACACTTTTAAATGTTTTAAAATATTGCATTGAGGATAGTGTTGGAAAAATAATTAAACTTGATATTAAAAGTGAACCCATAAGTCTCATACCTAGAACTACTACTATTGAACATAAACTTGCAAAAATCATATTATAAATATTTGTTTTAATCCCTATTGATTTAGCAAACTTTTCATCAAATGTTATAGCAAATATTTTATTGTAAGAAAGAATATATAATAAAATTACTAATATTGTTAAGATTACACTTATAACTACATCATGACTATTTATTGATAAGATACTTCCAAATAAATAATTATTTATATCAGTATTTACTCCCTTTGTTACAGAAATAGCAAATGTTCCAATAGCAAGGGAACTACTTGATACTAATGCAATCATAGAATCCCCGTGCACTTTGCTACTATCATTTAATTTTAAGATAAAGAAGGATACGATTATAACAATGGGAATAGCAAATTCTAAAGGGGCAAATCCCATTATAGTAGCAATAGCAAACGCACCAAATCCAACATGAGATAGTCCATCTCCTATCATAGAGTTTCTCTTTAAAACTAAAGATGAACCAATTAATGATGCACATAAAGAAATTAATAATCCTACAATAAATGCTCTAACCATAAACGAATATGAAAACATATCAAATATATTACTCATGATGCACCTTCTTTATAAAATCTTCTGTTGTTCCATAAAAAATGTCATCTTCTCTTAAAGAAAGTATTTTATTGCCAATTAAATTGTTATGATCTAAGTCATGAGTAATCATTATAATTGTTATATTATAGTTCTTATTCAAATCTTTTAATATATCATATAAGTTTTTCTTTGATTTACTATCAAGGTTATTAGAGGGTTCATCAAGTATAAGTAATTTTGAAGTAGCACAAAGACTTCTTGCAAGTAAAACTTTTTGTCTTTGTCCACCTGAAAGTTCTGAAAAGTGTTTGTTTTTTAAGTTTTCAATACCAAGTATTTTTAAGTTTTTAATAGCTAACTTTTTATCTTCTTTTGTATAAAATAAACTCATGCTCTTTTTATTTAAAGTTCCAGATAATACAATTTCTAAAACTGATGCTGGAAAATTAGAATCTACCTTTGTTTCTTGTGGCATGTATCCTATAAAATTTTGCTTAAGATTATTAAAAGTAATAGTACCAGAAATAGGTTTTATAAGCCCAAGTATTCCTTTTATTAAAGTAGATTTACCTGAGCCATTAGGACCTACTACACACAAAAACGCATTTTCTTCTATTTTTAAATTAACATTTTTAAGGACGATATTACCATCATATCCTAAAGATAGATTTTTAATATCTATTAAACTCATTAGTTAAGAGCTTCTTTTAAAACTTTAGTATTTTCTTCCATAATATCTACATAAGTTACACCAGCATCAAAATCCTTTTGTGAAATATTATGAGCAGTATTAAATTCTAATACTTTAGCACCTGTTTCTTTGCTGATTGCTTCAGCTATTTTTCCATTTGATAATTCTATATGGAATACTACAGGTATTTTATCTTCTTTTACCTTATCAACTAAATAAGATATTGTTTTTGCACTTGCTTCAGTTTGAGCAGAACATCCTGGAAAAGCAGCATAATATTTAAGATTATATTCATCTACAAAATAACGAAGTGGAAATCTATCTCCAAATATTATTTCTTTTCTTTTAGCATTTTTAACTATATCTTTAAATTCATTATCAATTTTTTCTAACTTGTCAGTATATTCTTTAGCACTATCTTCATATACTTTTTTATTATCATTATCAATAGATACTACTTCATCTCTTAATGCATTTACAATTTTAATAGCATTTACTGGACTAGTCCAAACATGTTCATCATATTCTACTTCTTCTTCATCATGATGTTCTTCCTCTTCTTCATGTTCTTCATCTTCCATACCCTCTACTATTTCTTCTTCTTTAACATCTACTAAATCCATCATTTTAATTACTTTAGTCTTATCAGTATCAATGTCATCTAAAATATCACTAATCCATTCATCTGATTCACCACCAGTATAAATAAACAAATCACTATTCTTTATATCAATAATATCTTGTGGTGTTGGTTCAAAATCATGAGATTCAGCACCTGGCTTTAATAACATTTTTAATTCTACATCTTTGTTATCTTTTACTACAGCACGAGCAAAATCATAGCTTGGAAAATTTGTAGTTACAATAGTTAGTTTATTTTCATTGTCTTTATTTTTATTGCATCCTGTTAAACTTACTATACTAAAAACAGCCACAACAAAAACTAATAATATTTTACTTATTTTTTTCATTATATCCTCCATCTTTAATTTACTATTCTAAAGATGGATTTTAGTCATTTAACCTCACTTTTAGACCTACTAATGTGGAATCTATAATATTATATTTATAATTCTTATAATAAACATTTTTTATCAAAATTATGCACAATAAGACTATGGTTACTCCACCAAAACCTAAACCTAGATTTTTTAAGTTATCTTCAGTTTGATGAATTAATATACATATAGGACAATCTTCAGTATGAGTGCAGTCATGATTATAATTTTTTAGTAAAAAGCAAAAATTTAGTATTATTGATACTAATAAACTAATAACTAAAAATTTATATATTCTTTTGCTACTCATAAAAATTCCTCCTATCTTTTGTTTTTACATTTATTACACAATCCTGTAATTATTATATTATCATTTTTTACTTTAAATGAATGGTTCTTTAAAACATGATTAGTAAAATCATTAATACAGTCACAGTCAACATGAGTAACAGCACCACACTTATCACATTTTAAGTAGAAATGATTATCACATTCACAGCATTCTAAATATTGATATTTTGCAATTCCATTTTTATATATCTTCTTTAAGACATTATTTTTTTCTAATTCTTCCAAATGTCTATATATTGTTGTAAGCCCAATATTTAGATTATCATTCTTCATTTTTTCATAAAGTTCTTTTGAACTAAATAAATCATTCATATTTTTTATATAATTATTTATTAGTTCCTTCTGTTTTGTATTATAATTTTCTCTATTACTCATTAAATCACCCAATTTGAAAATCATTTTCATATTCATTATAGCACTAATATTAAAAATAGACAATAAATAGTTAAAAAAAATACCTAGAATTAATATTCTAAGTATCCTTTAATTAGATTTAATATTTTATTATGTTTTTTAGCAATACAACTTTGAGTACAATTAAGTATCTTTGCTAAATTCTTTTGAGTTATTTTTTTAGTTTTAATACCATACAAACTACATATAATAAAGTTATCATCATTACTTAAATTATTTAATGAATACTCTAATTCTTCTTTTGTTTCTTTTTTTATTAACATATCCAGAATCTTTTCTTCTTTTGATGGAATAATATCAAGCAAGTATAAATCATCTTTTATTTGTAAATCTAATGGTTCTTCATTAAAAGATTTCTTTTTAAATATATCTTTATACTTATTATGAATACATCTTGATGCATATGTTATAAATTTAACATTATTACCATCTTTATATGTATCGTATGCTTGTATTAAAGCTACCATACCATCATGAAAATAATCTTCTTCAAAGTCTTTATTATAATTATATAAATTTCTATAATGAGATAATATTTTATATACTAAGTTTTGGTAATTTAAGATAGTTTCTTCTCTCAAACTAATCTCCTATCTTAAACTATAAATAACTCCTTACATAATATATTTAATCTAATTTTTAACAATAATAATTTTCCTTTCTTTTAGGGAATAACCCGATACACATCACCTTTTCTTTCTATTTTTTTAGGATTATTTTTGAAGCAGGATAAAGGAATTGATAGCATATTCTTATTTATTTCCCATAAATAAAGGACAAACAATGCTATCAAATCTTATTTTGCACTTGCAAAATCAACCATAAATTATGGAAGAATTCATCCATAAATCTTTTTTTATCCTTTATTTTTCTAGTAAAATTCAATCCATAGAATAATCCAACTTACTACCATACTAGTAAAAACTATGGATGGACTTCGACATATTATATTTTTATGAACACCTCTCTTTCATCAAAGAAAAAAGTGCTAATACAAAACATAAAAGTCTGTACTAGCACTTTCTATTCTTTATTTAATTTTAATATTTGTTTATTCATTTGTCAAATCATCACCATCTCTAAATTCACTTAATAAATCTTCCATTTCTTTTCTTTCTTCTTCAGTAGGTTCTACTGATTCACATCTTTTACCATGCCATAGCATAACACCATCTGTATCATAGGATATAATTTTATTAAATATTTCTTTATTATTATTTATCTTATTATTATATTCCTTCATATAAGTAATCTCTTCTTCCTTATTTACTACTTCGTTATTACTTATTTGATTCCATACATTTCTTTTTAGAGTAATACTTCTTTGTTTAACAAGATTTTCATTTCTAATATATTTAACATTTATTAAATCTAAATCTTTTAACTTTTTTATCGTAACAGATATTGCCTTTGGCTTAACTCCAAATAAATTAGCAAAATAACCATTACTAGCAAAACAAGTATTATTGTATTTATCATTCCTACAAAAACCTACTATTCTTATATAAATTAATTTATCTAAATAAGATAAATCCTTTCTAGATAAAAAATGCTCTGGTACATAAGCATATACCAAAACATATTTATCTATAATAAACACTTCCTTTAAAATTTTTCATTAAATCATCTACCTTTCTAAATTAAAACTATTCCATATAAAAAGGCTCACATCTAAGTGAACCATTTAAAATATTACTTCATCAATTATTACATCATTATCTTCCTTTCTTACTTTTATTTCTTTAACAAATCTTTCTAGAAACATTTTCTTTTCATGATTGTTTAAATGAATAAAATTATTTTTTAAATTAACTATAACTTCTTTAATAATTTCTTCATTAGTTAGATCTTCTTCATTTGAATATTTATTAATTTTATCTAACTCATTATTTAACACTTCCAATTTAGAATCAATTACACTTTTTACTTCTTTAAAAGTATCATAATCAATTTCATCAGTACTAAATAATTCTGTCATATCTTTTTTCTTTTTATTTAATTTTTCAATTTGTTCTTGTAAATCTAAAGTATCATTGTTTTCTATTATCTTTTTTTCTTTTCTTAAAATACTTTTATCAAATTCTAAATCTTTAATATTTTCTAAATAATTAATAAATGCATTTTCTATTTTAAGATGAGAAAATCCTGGAGCATTACAACTATTATTGTTATGCCCATTACACTGATAAGTAATATACTTTTTACCACTTTGAAGTTGTTGCCTAGCATGATATTTCCCTCCACATAAACTACATCTTAAGACTCTAAAATAATAAGTATCGTCAGAAGAGTATTTCTTATTATGAAATTTCTTTCTTTTCTTCATTAAATTGCTAACACTATTAAATAAGTCTTCGTTAATTATAGGCGTTATGTTCTTACCACTTACTTCAAAGCCATTTTTTCTTCCTACTCCATACCTTACATTTCCAATATAAAGAGGATTAGTAAGTATCGAATAAATAGTTGACTGATTCCAATGTCCCCCTCTTTTAGTTGGTACATTTAAGTCTTTTAACTTTTTAGCAATTTTAACCATGGATTCACCATCTAAATACCAATTAAATATTTTCTTAACATAAATTGCTTCATTTTTATTAACTTTAAGTTTTCCTTTACCGACTAAATAATCATAGCCAAAAACACCATTACAATTAGTATAATTACCTTCTTTAGTTTTTTGTTCATATCCAAAAGTAACTCTTTCTGCTAAATTTTCTCTTTCAAATTCTGCAAATATTCCAATAATCTTAACAAACATTCTTCCAACAGCATTTGAAGTATCTATTTTCTCTGTTTGAGAGTTAAAAGTACAATTATGACTATCAAATAGTTCTATTAAATAAATAAGGTCTTTAACACTTCTAGTAAGTCTATCTAGTTTGTATATTAAAACATTATTTATTTTTCCTTTCTTTACATCCTCAATTAGTCTTGATACTTCTTTCCTATCAGTTAAATTTTTACCACTTATACCATCATCAACATAGTAATCTACTATATCCCAATCATTACTTTCTGCATATTTAGTTAATTTATCTTTTTGAGCATGAATACTAAATCCTTCAGTAGCTTGTTCTTCAGTAGATACCCTGCAATAAATTGCTGTCTGCATAAGTTAATATCACTCCTTCCTAATTAGAAGCAATACCTTTCCTTTCACTTAAAATTTTTGGAACACTAGTATTTAAGAAAAACTTCATAATCTCTAAACTAATGTTTTTAGATAAACAAGTCATATATCAACCTCCTTTTTTCTAACTCATTCATCTAATTATACGATTATGTTATTCAAATATTCCAAAACACTATAGTAATATTCACTTACAAACAAATTTATTTTGTATGTTAGTTCTTAATAAAATTCTTATTTATAAATAAAAAACACTATAGTAATTTTTCACTATAGCATTTTTAGTACACGACTTTATTTGTATTAACAAGCCAAATCTGTTTATCTGTATTTTGTCGTAAATAATCCTCGTAAATAGAAGTATATTTTAAAACCTCATCATGCTTAACAAGTTCTTTAGCAATAAGCATCATATCATAGGCACTAGAATAATGATTAGCTGTATCTAACCCATGAGGATTTTTAAAACTAGTATCATTTAAACCAAGCTCCTTTGCCCTATCATTCATCATCTTAACAAATCCATCTTCTGTTCCAGCAATTTTTTCAGCCATGGCAACTACAGCATCTGTCGTTGTTACTAAAAAGCAGTAAAAAGTCATTTAAATTTAAGTCACTATCATTGTGACTAAGTATATTTAATTTAAAATGTAACATAACTTTATGAATGTTATCAACACTATTAATTCCTTCAACATATATATTATTTATTATACTTCCAAATATTCTAAATACTGATTCGTCATCATCTAAAATTACACTTTCTATTTTTTTATAAAAATTATCTACACTATCTTTATAATTATTTTCGGAAAGTTTGCATAAATAATTTGTTTTTTTCTTTTCTAAAATATTTAAGTCAGAATTATATTTTTCTCTTTGAATATTATATTCTTCACTATCTATTTCTTTTCTAGCTCTCATATTAATAAGTTCTGTTTTAGCACTCTTAATATCTTCTATTTTTTTATCTATATTATTTATTTCTTTTGTATAATCAGTTTTTACTTTTGTTTCACTTATTAAATTATGTATTTCTTTAATAATATTACTTTCTTTATTTAAGAAAGTATTAGCCATTTTTCTAAATATATCTAATAGTTCTTGATAATGAATAATTGGAGTATTACAGCCATTTACTTTTTCTTTACCATATTTTCTATAATTAGAACAACCCCAATACTTACTTTCAACACCTGTTCTTTTATTTTTGTAACAACCTTTTATAAAAGTTGCTCCATCATGGTAACATTTAATTTTACCAGATAGTGCATATCTCATATCAGTTCGTGTATGTGTTTTATGTTTATAAGAATTATTATTCAATATTTCATTACATTTATCCCATAACTCTTCCAATACAATTGGTGGACAAACTTCATTGTCTTTATAAACAATCCATTCATCAGGTTTAAATCTAATTCTTTTTTTAGAATGATAATCAACTGTTGTTTCCTTATGTGCACAGAAATATCCTTTATATTTTGGGTTTCTAATAATTTTGCTAATAACAGTTCCAGCAAGTGGTTTATTTGTTTTACTCTTAATATTATATTTATCATATAAATAGTGACCTAATTTAGATGTTCCCATATGTTCTTTACTATATTCATTAAATATAAGTCTAATTAGCTCTGCTTCATCCTCTACTATTTCTAACTTGCCTTTGTTTTTTTTATATCCATAGAAATTATCATTACCAGGAACTACTCCTTTTTCTATACTTCTTCTATAACCAAATCTAATTCTTTCTGATAATTTTCTTATTTCATCTTGTGCAATAGATGACATAATAGTTAAACGAAGCTCAGAATCCGAATCAAATGTATTTATATTATCATTTAAGAAAAATACACCAACATTATTGTGCAATAACTCCTGTGTATATTTTATACTATCAATAGTATTTCTTGAGAATCTTGATATTTCTTTTGTAAGTATTAAATTAAATTTACCTGTTTTTGCATCATTAATCATTTTAAGAAAATTATCTCTTTTGTTTACACTAGTACCTGATATACCTTCATCTACATAACCAGGAACAAATATCCAATTATCTTGTGACTTTATATAATTTTCAAAATACATAACTTGATTCTCTAATGAATTCAATTGTTCTTCATGATCAGTTGATACACGAGCATAAAATGTAACACAAAGTGGTAAATCAACAAGTTTTTTACCTTGTGCTAAAACATTTCTAATTTGATACAGATCCATAGGTCTTAATCCCCTCCTTTTTAAATTGGAATTTTAACCACTATATTTTTTACGTCTTTATCTTGTAATCCGTTTAGTCTGATAATATCTTCATCTAATTTCTTAATGATATTACTTGTATTTGCAAAATCTATTAAACCTTTGCTACAAATTTCATTCAGTAACTCTTTTTGTATCATTTTTTTTGCAATTAGAGTTTCAGGATTCTTATCCAAGTTTTTGCCCCCTCATTTAAACTTATTAGAATAAATGAAAAAAAGAACTCAAATATTAAGTTAGTATATGCTTCTTTTAATGCAGGAAAAACCATCAAGAAATTAATTTACTTTAAAATTTTTATTTTTTTCATTCAATGTTTTGCTAAATGTTATCATTTGATTTAAATCATCTATAACATAAATTGAAATGGGTTTTATATAACCCATTAATGGTACTAAAAAATTATCATGTTTATATAGCAAAACAACATTACGATGTTCTGTAAGAGTATCATTAGTGAATATCAGAAATTCAAATAAATATTCTTTTTTTATTGAATTTAACCTATTCAATGTAGTAATGTCAATTAATGTTAAAACTTGACTTTTATTGGTTTTAATAAAATTATCATCTATAAAGTAACCATTGCTCATTGGTGAAATATCATACACTAAAATTTTTCTAAAATTATTAATTTCAAATAAAGTAAAAACTATAAATATAAATGTGAAAATAATCAGCAATATAATTATATTTCTTTCAATTGTTTTTTTTGAAAATAAGTTCCCATAATAATTGGTACTATTCTTTGCAAATTCATTAACCTTATTAGCACCTTGCTCACTTTCACCATTTAATAGTTCAGTAACAGAAATATTCAAAACATTAGCAACTATGTTTAATTTTGTAACATCTGGCATACAAACTCCACGTTCCCATTTACTAACCGCCTTACTTGTTATACCAATCTTTTCACCCAATTCAGATTGTGTTAAACCTTTCTGCTTGCGTAAAACAGCAATAAACTTACCAATTTTTTCCTGATTCATAGACCTCCACCAATACAAAACCAAAAGAATTATTTCATAATTATTGTAACATTTTTTTATACAAGAAAAACAAATTCGACAAAAAATGACAAAATACAACACATATATCAGCACAATTGATTTAAACATATAGAATTTAAAACATATTAGAATTAGAACATAACATGAATAATAGACAATTATAAAAAAAATATATATAATTATATATAGAAATTTAATAAAAAAGAGGGAGAGTTATTATGAAGAAGATTTTGATTATATTAGGCAGTATATTAACATTAACAGGCTGTAATAATAAAGATATAGAGATTAAAGAAAATAACATAGATTTTACTTGTATTGTAAATGAAAATAATTATTTAATTTGTGATAACGAACATTCTATATATGACGAACATAACAACTTAATTGTTATAACATCCAAAAACGGAAGTAGTGAAACATATAATTATGAATATGATGAAAATGGAAATGTTATATCTATTAGAGGAAAAAATTCACAAAAAATATTAATTACATATAACAATGAAATGAATTTAGACACAATAACCATAATTGCTAATCCCGATATGAAAGAAGCTGAACAATCAAAAAGCCGCTATGAGTTCATATACGAAAATGGCAATCTAGTTAAAATCACAAACTCATTCAGTTTTGGTGAGAAAGATTATGCTTATATTATAGATAGTAATATTACATACAATTATTACAAAAAAAATAATATTGATTATGTGGAAGAAACAACAAGCATGTCTAACAAAAAAATTATTCGTACTTTTAAATTAGAAAACATGAAAAAATCAAATAACATTCTTCAATTAATAAATTATGTACCAAATATTTATTATTATAATTTAAAATATTATCCTTACTATAGTTTGGAAAGCACCAATTACCAAAGTTATCATGATTTATTATTGTTTATACCAATAATAGAGTCGTTTTCAATTATCAATGCTGACGAAAAAGTAAACACTATAAATTATTATTATGATTCAAATAATAGATTCATAACAGACAGTGAAAATAGAATTATTAATAGATTCGTTGATGAGAATGAGAACAAAATATCCAGATATACTATTTATGAAAAAACGTTAGGAAAAAGAACATATTTCTATAAATACAAAATAGAATATATATATAAAGACAAAAAACTAGTCAATTTTATCAAATATGATGAAAATGAAATATCAAAAGAAGAGTTTGATAGATTAAAACTCCTATACTTACAAAATATAAATATATAAAAATCATACTATTTAAAAAAATAATAATGTAAAAAGTTAGATTGAGTCTGTAAATAATTTTGTGTAAAGATAAATCCTTTCTATGGTAATATAGAAATATATAACCAAGGAAGGA
>CAKOTD010000002.1 GCA_934120015.1 uncultured Bacilli bacterium | reverse complement strand
ACCGAAATCATCTATTTGAATCCATTGCCTAAACTCTCTCTTTTTTATTTAGTCCTTGACAAAGGTTACATTTTATATTTTCCGTAATTTCTTTTAATTTTTCCTCTTTATCAATTCTTAAGAAAATTGGTTTAGCTTCATTTAAAACAATACCATAATCCATACCATTAAATTTTGTTAATGAATCATAAGAATTATTTTGAGTATTTAATTGTCTAAATATTTCAGCTGCTGTCTGTGGTAAAAATGCTTGTAAAAGAACTGCTCCATGTCTTATGGATTCAAGTAAATTATATAAGACTGTTTTTAATCTATCCTTTTTTGATTCATCTTTACCAAGCACCCAAGGAGTAGTATCATCTATATATTTGTTACATTTTTTAAATATTTCAAATATAGAGTCTAATGCATCTGCAATGTGATATGTGGCCATCTTTTCTTCTACTAACTCTGGTGTCCTAAGTACACTATTTATCAAATCATTATCTATTTCAGATAATTCTAAAGGTTCCTCTACAACTCCATTAAGATACTTATGAGCCATACTAATAGTTCTATTTACTAAATTGCCTAATATATTTGCCAAATCTGCATTAACCCTATCTATCAACAATTCATAAGTAAATGAGCCATCATTTGAAAAAGGTATTTCATGAAGCATATAATATCTCACAGCATCTAAGCCAAAAACATTAGATAAATCATCTGCATATACAATATTTCCTTTTGATTTACTCATTTTATCATTTCCAAATAAAAGCCATGGGTGTCCAAATATTTTTTTTGGTAGGGGTAAATCAAGTGCCATTAATATAATGGGCCAATAAATTGTATGAAAGCGTAAGATATCTTTTCCAATTAAATGTATATCAGCTGGCCAATACTTTGAAAAACTTTCCTTCAAATCTGGATCATATCCTAAAAAAGTAATATAGTTTGTAAGAGCATCAAGCCAAACATAAATAACATGACCTTCATCTATAGGAACAGGTATTCCCCAATCGAAAGATGATCTTGATATGCATAAATCCTGTAAACCTGGTTTGATAAAATTGTTCATCATCTCATTTTTTCTACTTTCTGGCTCTATAAAATCAGGATGACTCTCAATATATTCAATTAATTTATCTGTATAGTTACTTAATTTTAAGAAATAAGCATCTTCACTGGCCTTATTTACTTCTCTACCACAATCAGGACATTTTCCATCTATTAATTGTGTTTCAGTCCAAAATGATTCACAAGGCGTACAATAAAGTCCTTCATATTTACCTTTATATATATCACCTTGATTATAAAGTTTTGTAAATATTTTTTGAACAGTTTCCATATGATTTACATTTGTAGTTCTTACAAACTTATCATAACTTATATTCATTGCATCCCATAATCTTCTCACAGTTAGAGAAATTTCATCTACATATTCTTGAGGATTCATTCCTGCTTCCTGAGCTTTCTTCTCAATTTTTTCTCCATGCTCATCTGTTCCAGTCTGAAAATATACATCATAACCTGTTAGACGTTTATATCTAGCAATTGCATCTGCAAGTACAACTTCATAAGTATTTCCTATATGTGGTTTTCCTGATGCATAAGCTATTGATGTCGAAATATAAAAAGTTTTTTCCATTTAAATTCCTCCTTAAACTATATTAATTATATGTATAGTCACTATAAAATACAAAAAAACGTCCTATATAAGGACGCTTTTTGCGTGGTACCACCTTAATTTATAGTAAAAACTATATCTCTTTCGTTTAACGCACTCACCCTACGTTCTAACCTACATTTCGATTAGACTACAATCCAAAACCATCTATTTTAAGTATTATTATTTGCTCCCACCAAACACAAACTCTCTTTAAATAAAAGCTTAAAATTCTTTTCTTCACTGTATTTAATGTATATATTTTAACATATATGTAATATCTATTCAAGATAATTTTCAAAAAAAGCACAAATAATGTCAATAGTTTGACCAATATTTACCTCTTTTTCACTAGAAAATACAATAATACCTCCTATTTTATCTTTACCATTACTTATTTTCTTTGCATTATAATAAACTTCATCCTCCCTATCATTTACAATTGCTATTTTTTCTTTTTCCTTTGTTAGTTTAAATTCTAAATTATTTAATAGAAAATCTCCTATATACTTATTTTGATAATCTTTTTTAGTTTTTCCTGCATAAGCAACAACAGAATCATTATCAAAAATTAATGTATTATATTTAGTAACACTATATATAGATTCGGCAATTATATCTGCAAAATCAACTATTTTTTTTAATGAGGAAAATTTTTTAAGTATTATATTGTCATTTTCATTAGTATATATTTCAATATTTTCTCCTTCTTTTATGTGTAAGTTTTTTCTTAGTTCTTTTGGTATAACAATTCTTCCAAGTTCATCTATTCTTCGTACTACACCAGTTGCCTTCATAGTAACCTCACTTTCTAATCTTTATTTTGTTTTAAAATGTTTAATTTATACTAAATTTTTCCAAAAATATGTTATAATATGCTTGTGTTTTTTTGAAAGGAGATTATACATGGAAAAAACTTATATATTTGGACATAAAAATCCAGATACAGATAGTGTTACCGCAGCTATTTCACTATCATATCTAAAAAATAAATTAAATGATAATACTATCCCAGCTGTTCTAGGAGAAATAAATAAAGAAACAAAATTTGTATTGGAACAATTTAATACAAAACTTCCTACATTTTTAAATGATGTAAAATTGCAAATTAAGGATATAAGATATAAAAAAGATATTTACATTAATGAAAAAGACTCTATTAACGAAGCTTTTAATTATATGAATAAAATGAATTTTACAATGATTCCAGTTGTTAACGATGAAAAAAATCTAGTAGGGCTTGTTTCAATGAAAGATATTGCTAAAAATGAATTAAGTGATGGCAATGAAAAATTATGTACATCATATGACAACATTGCTCAAACATTAAATGGCAAAAGTACCACTAAATTTGATGAAGAAATTAATGGAAATATCGTAGTAGCACTTCTTAAAAGTACTACATTTATTCAAAATATTAAACTAACAAGTAATGATATCTTGATAGTTGGAGATAGACATAGCATTATTGAGTATGCAATTGAATGCGGAGTAAAATTAATTATCATCTCAAAAGATGGAGAAATTAAACCTTCACATTTAGAAACTGCTAAAAAGAAGAAAATTAACATTATTCAAACAAGTTTTGATACATTTAAAGTTGTTAAACTAATTAATGCATGCAACTATGTTAAGACAATAACCTTAACAAAAAATGTACTTAGCTTTGATGAAAATGACACAGTAAATAATTTTATTGATTTAGCAAATAAAACAAAATATTCAAATTATCCAGTAATCAATAAAAACAATGAATGCCTTGGATTACTTAGATTAGCTGATATTGCCGATCAAAATAAAAAGAAAGTTATTCTTGTTGATCATAATTCAGTTGAACAAAGTGTTGATGGACTAAATGAAGCTGAAATTATTGAAATTATCGATCATCACAACATTGGTTCTATAGGAACTTCCAATCCTATCAATTTCAGAAATATGCCTGTAGGTAGCTCATGTACTATTATTTATAATATGTACAAAGAACGCAAAGTGGAAATACCTAAGGAAATTGCTGGATTAATGCTATCTGGAATTATTTCTGATACATTAATTCTTATGTCCCCTACAACAACAGACATGGATAGAAATGCAGTAAAAGAATTAGCACAAATTGCAAATGTTGATTATAGTTCTTATGGAATGCAAATGTTTAAAGCAGGATCTTCACTTGAAGGAATGAGTAAAACTGATATTTTATACAATGACTTTAAAAAATTTACTATCAACAATAAAAAACTTGGTATTGGACAAATCTTTACAATGGATGTTGATGATATCAAAAAAGATATTGATGAATTTGTAAAGATGCTTGATGAAGTATGTGAAAATGAAGATTATACAGCAATTGCATTATTTATAACTGATATTATAAATAATGGATCATATTTAATTCATAATACAAATAGTAAGGAATTAGTAGAAAAAGCATATAATTTAAAAGACGCTACTCAAATGACATATTTACCGGGATTTGTTTCAAGAAAAAAACAAATGCTACCTAACCTACTTAATGAATTAGAAAAATAAAACTGAGATTCTCAGTTTTATTTTATATTATTTTTAATTAAAATTAAAATATCAATTAGATAATAAATAAAATGTTTATCTAGATTGTTTAAATCCAAAATTACAATTAAATTATTTTTGATAACTTTAAATCTTATGTTTTTTGATATTTTTTGACTTTCCAAAAATAAACTACTATAATTCAAAAGCATACTAATATCTTCGGGTAAAACTATTTGGATTATTTGTCTATTCTGTTTTATATTACTTATTTCTAATGAAGTTGCCAAATGCTCAAACCATCTACTATACATATAAATAATTATAGTATCAGGTATTTTGCCAAATCTATCTTCAAATTCATTTTTAACTTCATTTAACTTATCTAAAGAATCAATTTGGTTAATTTTTTTATGCATCTCTATCTTTATTTCGGAATCTGATATATAATCATCAGAAATTGATGTATCTACATCTATTAATGGTTGATCTTGTTCATTTATTTCCTTTTTTGTATTATTTCCTTTTAATTTTTCTATTTCTTCTTGAAGCATATCCATAAACATTTCTACACCAACTGAAGCAACAAAACCTGCTTGCTGTGAACCTAAAATGTCACCAGCACCTCTAATTGACAAATCTCTCATGGCAATTGAAAGTCCACTGCCAAGTTCTGTAAAGTCTTTTATTGCACTTAATCTTTTAGTTGCAACATCACTTAATACTTTTGCTTTGTTATACATTAGATAACAATAAGCAATTTTATCACTTCGTCCTACTCTTCCTCTTATTTGATATAATTGAGAAAGACCATACTTATCCGCATCATAAATTATTAAAGTATTTACAGAAGGAATATCAATACCTGTTTCAATAATAGTTGTACAAAGTAAAATATCATATTCTTTATTAATAAATCTAATCATTACATCTTCAATAACATCTTTTTCCATTTGCCCATGAATATATACTATTCTAGCTTCTGGTATAAGTTTTTGTAATTCATTCTGTTTTTGTTGCATTCCACTTACGTTATTATATAGTATAAATACCTGTCCATTTCTTGATAATTCCTTGTATACTGCATCTTTAATAATTTGTGTATTTTCGTTTAATACATAAGTTTGAATAGGAAATCTATTAACTGGTGGGGTTTCAATGAGTGATAAACCTCTAATTCCCGATAAAGACATTTGCAATGTTCTAGGTATTGGAGTTGCTGATAAAGTTAAAACATCAATATTTTTTTTATACTCTTTAATTTTTTCTTTATGCTTTACACCAAATCTCTGTTCCTCATCTATTACTAATAACCCTAAATCTTTAAACTCTATATTTTTTCCAAGAATTTTATGGGTTCCTATTAACAAATCAATTTTTCCAAGTTTTAAATCATCAATTATTTCTTTTGTTTTTTTAGAACTTACAAATCTATTCAATAAAGCAATATTAACTGGAAATGATTTAAATCTTTCAAGAGCATTTTTGTAATGCTGATTAGAAAGAATTGTTGTTGGACAAAGAATAGCCGTTTGCTTATTTGAAAGTATAGCTTTAAATATTGCTCTAAAAGCAACCTCTGTTTTTCCAAAGCCGACATCACCACATAATAACCTATCCATTGGTATATCTTTTTCCATATCAATTTTTATTTCTCTTATTGCTTTAATTTGATCATTAGTTTCTTCAAATGGAAATTCACTTTCAAACATTGCCTGGTTTTCATCATCTTTTGCAAATTTAAACCCTTTACTTGCCTCTCTTAAAGCATATAATTCCAATAATTCATGTGCCATTTCTTCTACCTTAGCTTTAACTTTTAATTTGGTTTTATTCCAATCATTAGTTCCAAGTTTATTTAACTTTGGAGTATAAGATTCACTATTTGAATATTTACTAATTATATCTATCTTTGAAGCTGGAACATATAATTTATCTCCACCACTATATTCAAGTGTTAAATAATCTTTTTTTAGACCATTTGTCTCTAAAGATTTTATTCCACAATATTTTCCAATACCATATGTTATATGTACTATGTAGTCACCAATCTGTAATTTTGATATGTCTCTAATTTTAGTACCTATTTTAAAATTAGTCTTATAATTATAATTAGGTTTACTATTAAATATATCATTTTCAGATATAAAAACATATTCATCCAATTTAAAACTATTATTAATTTTTTTTATAATCAAATTAACTTTATCTGTAAATAATTCGTCTATATTAGTTATTATAAAATCACAATTATTAATACTATCTATTATTTTATTTTGTAAAAAATGATTACTTAAACAAATTAACACCTTGTTTTTTCCATTGATATATTTTTTTAAATTATTGCCAATATCTAAAGGTTTTGAAGAATATATTTGAATATTGGCACAATTATACCTTGCTCCAGAATCTAAAATATCAGCAAAATTATAAAAATCATTAACCTTTATATCATCAAATTCAAACATAAATTTAATTTTTTCATTTATAGGAAGATTCGACTTATATTCAGAAATTTCACTTAATAAAATTTCATAACTATTCATGATTGCATTCAAATCATTATAACACACAATTGGATTACTCATATAATTTAATATATTAATAACATTTGTGTATTTTGGTAAATTATATTGTTTTTGCATATTATCGTCAGAAAAATTATAGTTATCACATAAAAATTCGGTATTAGGAAATATACTAATTGCAGTCAAATTTTTAATTGTCATTTGATTATTAACATTAAATTCTTTTATTTCTGTAACTTCATTTCCCCAAAATTCAATTCTAACTGGATTTTTAGAAGAAATTAAAAATATATCTAAAACATATCCTCGTGGGGCAAATTCTCCCGTTTTGTTTACTATTGTTTCTCGTGAATATCCCAAATTGGACAAAGTATTTACAAATTCTTTTATATCAATTTCATCACCAATTGCTATGTTAATAATACTATTTTTAAAGATAATTTTTTCAGGTAAATATCTTAAAAAACCCATTAAATTTGTTATAACTATAAATTTTTCATTATTAATCAAATTATTTAAAGTTTCTATACGATTTATTTTCAATTCTGGTGATACTGCTAAAGCTTCACTAGTTAAAAAATCATCCATTGGAAATAGCAAGACTTTTTCAGTATAATTTAGTAAAGTTTGATGCATTTTATTTGCTTCATATAATGTATTACACACAAAAAGAATAGATTCATCTTTATGAATAAATCTATTATATATAAATATTGCTTTCAATTCATCCGGCAACCCAATTTGATTTTGCACATCATAATCAAATTTATTGTATAACATTTCCATATTTTCACCTTTAATTGTATTTACACATTATTTTTTCAAAATCTACATTTTTGCTAAAATCGTCTATAATTTCAGTTACTTTTTCAAAAGAAGTATTTAATTCATTTAATTCGTTATTATTAAATTTTGATAATACAAAATTTTTCATATCATAATCAAAATCATGCCCTATTCCTATTTTAATTCTCTTATAATCTTGACTATGTAAATGATTTTCTATATTTTTTAAACCATTATGTCCACCTGAACTACCTTTTTGACGAACTCTCAATTTAGCAAATGGTAAGTTTAAATCATCACAGATTATTAATATATCTGTTAAATTAATTTTATAAAATTTAATAAATTCTATTATTACTTCTCCCGATAAATTCATATAACTCAGTGGTTTTAAAAGAATAATTTTATTATTATTAATGTTAAATTCCAAAAATAATCCATTATATTTTTTTCTATCAAAAGATAATCCTTTTTTCTCTGCATAGAAATCTAAAGCCATAAATCCAATATTATGTTTTGTATTTACATACTCTTTACCAGGATTACCAAGGCCTATTATTAACTTTATCATTTTTCACATCCTAACTTGTGATACTCATTATACACAACTGATTTTGGTAAGTTACGAGCCTTAGCAACTAATTTAATTGCATTTTTTAAATCATTTCCCTCTTTTACAAATAACTCAATATGTTCAGCTAGTGAAATATTATTATAATTTAATGTTTCATAATTACCATCAACTACTATTACAAATTCACCTTTTGCTTCTTTTACTTGGGAAATAATCTCATCAATTGTTCCTCTATATATTTCTTCAAATTTTTTACTTATTTCCCGGGAAATACTAATCTTTCTATTCCCAAATACCTCTTTTATATCCATCAAAGTATCATTTAATCGATGAGGTGCTTCATAAAAAATTAATGTATATGGATAATTTTTTATTGTTTCTAATTCTTTTTTTCTCTTTGAAGATTTTGTTGTTAAAAATCCATAAAATAGGAATGGCTGAGGATTTAACCCGGACACTATTAAAGCAGGTACAAAAGCGGTTGTTCCTGGCAATGCAACAACATTAAAATTATTTTCAATTGCTACTTTTACAAGCTGGTAACCAGGATCACTAATTACAGGAGTTCCTCTATCTGTAACCAATCCTACATCTTTCCCTAAATTAAGATAAGACAATAACTTATCAGTGTTCATTTGTTCATTATAACTATGACTAGATATTAATTTTTTCTTTATATTTAAATAATTTAATAGCTGCAACGTTTCTCTTGTATCTTCAGAAAATATAACTTCCACACTTTGTAATGTTTTAACTGCTCTATATGTAATATCATCTAAATTGCCAATTGGTGTTGGTATCAAATATAAAGTTGGCACATTATTAATATAACTTTTTTGTGACATTATTACACCTTCTATCTAAACATTTTCTTAATTTCTTCGGTATAAGTACCATCATTATTATGTGAAACAATTGGATATTCAACTTCTATACCCAATTTTCCCATCTTAATTCCTTCTATTAATACTATATTAGCAGATATATTTTTCTTAGGATGAACAAACTGAATTCTCTTTGGTTCAATGTTTCCTTTTCTCATAATATCTAAAATATAACTTAATCTTTCAGGTCTATGAACAATATATAATGAGCCATTGTTTTTTAATAATTTTCGGCTCACCCTAATTATTTTATCAACATCTAAATAAAGTTCATGTCTTGCAATCTGTTTCCACTTGCTATCACATAACTTTACATTTTCGGTTACCGGAAAAAAAGGTGGGTTACAAGTAATTATATCAAACATTTCATTTTGCCAGATATCTACTTGGCTCATTATATCATTATTAATTATTTTAATTTGCTTATCTAATTCATTGTATTTTACACTTCTATATGCTAAATCACATACTTGCTCTTGAATTTCTACACCATATATTTCTGATTTTGTTTTTGTTGAAAGAATTAAAGGTATAGGAGCATTCCCAGTCCCAATATCTAAGATTTTTTTAGTGTCTTTTTTTATTTTCACAAAATTTGCTAGCAAAACAGAATCAAGTGAAAAACTAAACATTTCTGTATTTTGATATATTTTAAGACCTTTGTAGTCTAATAAATCATTTAGTACTTCCATTTACATATTCCTTTACAATATTATTTTTTGACAGTTCAACATCATATGACATATTTAAAACATCAACGGATACAACAGTACCAACTTCATTATTAAGCTTTACTTTATCTCCTACTTTTGGCAACTGCATACGACATTCCTTATAAACATTATCTTCATAATTTAAGCAACATAATAGTCTACCACAACAACCATTAATTTTATTTGGATTTAATGAAATAGATTGGTTTTTTGCCATACTAATTGATACTGAATTAATATCTTTTAGAAATTTTTTACAACATAATTCTCTACCACAAACACCTATTCCACCAACTTCCTTTGCTTTATCACGAATACCAATTTGTCTTAATTCTATTCTAGTTTTATAATATGAGGCTAAATCTTTTGCCAAATTACGAAAATCTATCCTACTATCAGAAATAAATCTAAATAAAAGCTGATTTCTATCAAATGTAAAATATGCATCTAAAATCTGAATATTTAAATCATGTTTAATACTTAAATCTTTGCATTTAATTAAGGCCTTTTCTTGTTCTTTAATATTTTGTAAGTGCTTTTGATAATCTTGTTTAGTTGCTATTCGAATAATTTTATTGTTTTCACAGTTAACTATTTCAAATTCTGGTTTCATAAATTCTACGACTGTTCCAAATTCTAAACCCTTATCAGTTTTAACGATTACTGTTAAATTAAGCTTTAAATTATAACTTTCAACAGCACAATAACATGTTTTTCTATTAAAAAATTCTATTTTGACAATATTACACAAAGTGATCACACCTTCCAAATTCTATTAAAAGCTTGTCCATAAGCAAGTTAAGATTGTTATTCTGTTTTACCCTATTTCTTAATTCTATAATCCACGATATTTTATTACAGATAGATTGTATTGAATTATTATTTGCTATTTCTTTTATTTCTGTTTCATATTCCTTAAATACTTCAACTTTATAATCACTAATTAATTTCAGAATATCAATATAGTATAATAAAATAATGGAATATGCAACATCAAATTGATCTTTATCTTTATAGAAATCAAACCAATGTTTATTTAGATAAAAGAAGGAATCAAGGTGATTTTTTTCATAATAATTTACAAAATCTATACATTTTAAAAGATTAGTCAAATTTTCATCTTCACCAAATATACTAATTAATTTTTCTTTTTTTACATTAATAGAAAAACATATTCTTTCAACTAAATTTAAATCAGTAATATTAATATTTTCTTTGATTAAAGAAAGAATTTGACATCTTGAAACAATAGTTTCTAACATTTCATTAATATTATTTGTAATTAAAATTGCTACTATATCTTGATTCGGTTCTTCTAAAAATTTTAACAAAGAATTTGATGCCGATTGATTCATTCTTTCAGCAGCATTAATAATATACACTTTTTTATCACTATATAAAGGTTTTCTAGCAAATTCAATTTGCAATTCATCTATTTCTTCTTTTTTAATTACTAATCCTTCCGGATCTATAATTTTTAATTCTGGAAAATTATTTTCATCTATTAAATTGTATAATTTTTTACAATCGTCTGTCTTAACGCAAAAAAGAGTTTTAGCCATTGCTATAGCAAAACCAAAACCATCTGTATACCCATTTGTTTCAATTAAGTATGCATGTGAATGATGATTAGAATTAATCTCATGCATAAAAATTTTAGTAGCAAATGGTTGTTGTTTTTGATACTTTTCCAACATATAACACCTCAATACATTATGACATAAATTGCTATTAAAGAAAATAAAGCTGGTACGCCAAAAATAGTTAACGATCCTACTGTTATTAAATTTATAGGAACTATTATTTTTAAAGGTTGAGCTAATAAATTATAGCCATATAACAAAAAAGAGTAAAATACTATTTTTTTTACTACAGAAAATATTTTTTTAAACAATTTAAACACCTCAATACATGGTATGTACAAGTTCTTTTTTTATGAATTAGATATAATAGTTCTATTTTCTAACGCCATTTCTAAAGTCAAAGAATCTATATAATCCATATTTGCTCCAAGTGGAACACCATGAGCAATTTTTGAAATTTTTAAATTTGAATTTGATAACTTTTTCGTTATGTAAAGAGCTGTTGTTTCTCCTTCTATGTTTGGCGTTAAAGCAAAAATAATTTCCTTCACATTTTCATTGTTTACCTTTTGAATTAAATTTTTTATATTCAAATCTTCTGGATTTTTACCATTAATAGGAGAAATTAAGCCATCCAAAACATGATATCTTCCATGAAAAGTTCCTATTTTTTCTATTGCAATAACATCTTTAGGATTTTCAACTACACATATAATTTCAGTGTTTCTATTTTTATCAGAACAAATATTACACAAACTATTTTCTGTATAACTATAACAACATTCACAACGCTTTACATTTTGTTTTAAACTTGATAATGATTGTGAAAATAAATCAATTAAACTATCATCCGCATCTAATAGTGATAAAACTAATCTTTCAGCAGTTCTTTCACCAATTCCAGGTAAATGTTTAAAACATTCAATTAAATTATTTATTGTAGTAGGATAATTCATTAAAATAACCCTGGCATTCCCTGTGTATATTTACCCATTTGTTTTTCAGTTTCTTTGTCAACTTGACTATTTGCTTCGTTTATAGCAACTATTATTAAATCCTGTAAAATTTCTATATCTTCTTTATCCAAATTTTCTTGGGAAATAATTACTTCAGTTACCTCTTTTTTCCCATTTACTCTTACAGTAACAAATGATTTTGTTGATTCAAAAATCATTTTATCAATTTTATCTTTTGCTTCCATCATATCTTTTTGCATTTTTTGGGCTTGCCTCATCATTGCTTGTATATTCATTATAAGACCTCTTTTCTATTTATCATATTTTATTATATCATCAAACATAGTCTCAATACTATTTTTTTGATTACTTTCAGTACTATTAAATAACATTTTTATTAAATTTTGATCATCATTATAATTATATTTCTTTGTTTTCGAATTATATTCTTTTTTAATTTCTTCCCATTCATCAATATCTGTAGCAATTACTTTAATTTTTAAATTAATTTTATCTAATAAATTTTCTATTTGTAAAATTTTACAATTAAAATCTATAGCTACATTTGAACTTTCATAAATAAATATAGCATTTTCTTCACTTGCAGCCTTTAAATTACCATCTAATATTATTCCTGCTAAATCACTATAATCTGGATCTATTATAAAATTATCTATCTTTTCTAACTGCTTTTTATACTCAATAATTTTCTTTTTATCAAACTTACTCAAAGTATTATTTATACGAACTATTTTCAATTTTTCTAAATTTTTTAAATAATCTTCATTTAGTTCTTTTTTTTCTTCTTTCTTATTTTCATAAGTTTCTATTTTTACAATTTTCTTAGTTTCTTGTTTAAATGTTTCATCTTCTGGCTTTTTTTCTTTTTTATTTTCATCATTAACTGCCATTAATTTTATCAAATTTGTTTCCATTATAACCTTTTGATTACTACAATTTTTAATTTGTGTAATTATGTCATTAAATACATTAATATACTTAACATATCTATCTACATTATTAATATTATTATTACTTTCTATTTCTGATACCATTTTATTTCTTAAACATAAAATTAGTTCTTCACATAACTTACTAAAATTTTTTCCATTACTATTATATTTTTCTAACACCTCAAAAATCATTTTGTAATTTTTATTATCAATTAGATTTAATAATTCTTCAAGTTCTTCATTTGAAACTAATCCATTGATTTCAATGACATCAGAAGCATCAATATTATTATTAGTATACGCTAGTAACTTATCTAACATGCTTATTGAATCCCTCATTCCACCATCACATAATGAAGCTATTTTTATTAAAGATTCATTCGTAGCATTTATTTTTTCTTCATCACATATATATCTTAATCTTTCATATATTGCATTTTGTGATATTTTCTTAAAATCTAGTCTTTGACATCTTGAAAGAATAGTAATAGGAATTTTATGTGGTTCAGTAGTTGCTAATATAAATATTGCATGTGCAGGTGGTTCTTCTAATGTTTTTAATAAAGCATTAAATGCTCCAATTGTAAGCATATGCACTTCATCAATTATATATATTTTATATTTTCCTAAATTTGGGACTAAATTAATCTTATTTTTTAATTCTCTTATTTCATCAACACCATTATTTGATGCTGCATCTATTTCAATTATATCAGTATTACTTTTTTGATTAAATTCTATACAACTTTGACATTTATCACATGGTTTCATATCTTTTAAATCAGAACAATTAATTATTTTTGCTATAATTTTAGCAATACTTGTCTTTCCTGTTCCTCTTGGTCCACAAAATAAATAAGCATGACTAATTTGATTATTATTAATAGCATTTGTTAATATACGAACAATTACATCTTGTCCTGCTATCTCACTTAAAGTTTTAGGTCTATATTTTCTATATAAAGCTTGATACATATAACCACTTCCCATTATAGAATTATATCATTATTTTCTTTTTTTTTGAAAAAAATTTTGAATCATTTCTAATGATTCTTTTTCAAAACTTCCTTTATTCTTATTAACTTTTTTAGCTAATGGTTCTACTCTTCCAATAAAATCAAACAAATCTTCATGGAAATCATTTTTCAAAGCATATATAACATTTTTTATTCTGCTCTGAGAAATAATAGTAGTACACATTAAACATGGTTCTAAAGTAGTATATATTGTACAATCATCTAAATGCCATGTACCAAGCTTTTTACATGCCTTTTCTATAGCAATAACTTCTGCATGTCTTGTAATACACTTATTTTTTTCTTTTTTATTATAAGCCTTTGCTACTATTTTATTTTTTTGTACTATTACACATCCAACAGGTACATCATCAAATTTTAAAGACTTTTTTGCTTCTTTTATAGCTATTTGCATATAATCTATCATAAATCACCTCAGTATTTTTATAAAAAAAAGCACACACATTAAGAGGTTTTTAAGGCTGCTACCTTCCGATTCTGACCTGTTTCAAACATTAATGTTGTGCATTTATATTATTGCATTTTTTATAATTTTTGGCAACTATATTAAATATAATAATTAATGTTTCACGTGAAACATTAATTACAAGTTAAAAAAACTATATAATAATATCTAATATTTTTATCATATATTAATTATTATAATAATAATTGTAATCTTTTATTAAAAAATCAATGTTTCACGTGAAACATTGATTTATATTATTATTTTTCTTACATAAACGCTTGCATATCAGTATAAGAAATAGGAGTATTTACATCATCTATATCATAAGGTTCTTCATTACAATTTATAAACATATGATTATCTATTACAATTTTTGTAATTGTACACATTTTATATATTCTTAAATAATTTATTAATATATCATATCCATTATAATTCATTGCATCCGAATGACACTTTTCAAAATTTTTTAATCGACCTTTTTTTAATCTTATTTTAAAATTTTTTTCTATTTCTGTTATTATTTTTTTCTTAAAAACGGTTTTTTTTAATTGCATTATTTAATAATTTTTTTCAAATAGCTCGAAAATATATTCGTTACTTTTTTCATTATTAATTGTTAAATTCATAACATTGGCAAATTCATTTGTGGAGCATATAATTTTATTCTTCTTTAACACTTTATGAAATAAAAGTTCAAGTTCTTTCATTGACAAAATTGTACTTTCCAAATATGAATCTTTTGCATTTGGATAATTTTTTATAAATAATATTTCATTTTCCATAGCTAAAATTCCTTTCTTATTTGAATATACTACAACATTAAATATTATATGTCAGCAAGTATTCTTTTTATTATTAAATTAAAGTAATGTTTCACGTGAAACATTAGAATAAATATTTATACAAAATATACCTTTTTAGGTAACAATAGCTAAAATTTATTTTTATTGTTATTATCTATTATAATAGTTTCTTTAAAATATTATTTTTCATAATAATAAAACAATGTTTCACGTGAAACATTGTTTTAAATTAATTCTTTTTAATTATGTTTCACGTGAAACATTTATTCTTCTGTTGAATTTTCATTACTGATTTCTTCAACTTTATCAACAACAGCAATTGTACTTACTTTCTGTCCATCTTTTAAATTAATTAGTTTTACTCCTTGAGCAACACGTCCTGTTTGAGAAACTTGATTTAACGATAACTTAATCATTATACCACTATCAGTGATAATCATTAAATCTTCATCACCATTAATTATTTTAAATGAAACAATATTTCCATTTTTTTCAGTAATATTTAATGCTTTTACACCTTTACTTCCACGATGTGTCATACGATATTCATCAATTTCAGTTTTTTTACCATAACCATTTTCAGTTACTACTAATACATTTTGAGATGATGATGCTATTTCACATCCAACACAAATACCACCACAGGTATCAATTCCTTTTACACCTGATGCTGTTCTACCCATAATTCTGATTTCATTTTCATTAAATCTAATCATTCTACCATTCGATGAAGCTATTAAAATCTCATTTTCACCATTTGTCTTACATACTGAAATTAATTCATCATCGTCTTTTAAAGTGATAGCAATCTTACCATTTTTTCTAATACTATCAAATTCTCCTATATTTGTTTTCTTAATTAATCCATTTTGTGTACAAAATACAATATATTTACAATTTTCTTCAGAATTAACTTGAAGCATTCCTTTAACAACCTCATTTTTTTCTAAAGCCAATAAATTAATTATTGGCAATCCTTTTGATTGTCTACTATATTCAGGAATTTCATATCCTTTAACACGATATACCTTTCCTTTATTTGTAAAAAATAGTAAATAATCATGTGAATGCATGTTTACCAAATATTGTGCAAAATCATCTTCATTTGTTGTCATTGCTTTAATTCCAACACCACCACGATTTTGAACTTTATAATTTTCTGAATTTACTCTCTTTATATAACCTTTATTTGTAAGAGTAATAATAACATCTTCATTTGGAATTAAAGACTCATCTTCAATATAATCAATTGCAGTCATATCTATTTTTGTTCTTCTTTCATCAGCATATTTTTCTTTAATTTCCAATAATTCTTCCTTTATAATTGCAAGTACTTTATTAATATCAGATAATATTTCACGATATTTAGCTATTTCTATCATAAGTTCTTCTAATTCTGCAATTATTTTATCTCTTTCTAATCCAGTTAGTTTTCTTAATTTTAATTCAAGAATAGCTTCGGCTTGTATATCATCAAGACCAAACTTACTAATTAACTTTTCCTTAGCATCTGTATCACTATCAGCATTACGAATAATTCTAACAACTTCATCAATATTATCTTGAGCTATTTTATAACCTTCTAATATATGAACTCTTTCTTCTGCCTTACCAAGATCATATTTAGTTCTTCTTATTATTATTTCCTTTTGATGTTCTATATACTTAGCTATTATATCTTTGATACCTAATGTTTTTGGAGTACCCATATCAATAACTAAGAAAATTATTCCATAATTTAATTGAAAATTAGTATGTTTGTATAAATTATTTAAAACAACCTGTGCATTTGCATCCTTTTTTAAAGTTATTGTAATTTTTACACCATCTTTTAAATCAGTATGATAATCAGTAATTCCTTCTATAGTTTTATTATGAACTAATTCAGCAACTTTATTTTTTAATTCCATTGTATTTACTCCATATGGAACTTCTGTAATAACAATTTGGTTATGATTATTATTTTCTTCTATTGTTGCTTTACTCCTAATCGTAATCGATCCTCTACCAGTTTCATATGCTCTTTTTATCCCAGAATTTCCAAGAATTATACCGCCGGTAGGAAAATCAGGTCCTTTTATATATTCCATTAATCCTAACGTATCAATATCCGGATTATCAATATATGCAACACATCCATCAATTACTTCACCTAAATTATGTGGTGGAATATTTGTTGCCATACCTACGGCAATTCCCATTGAACCATTAACCAAAATATTTGGAAATCTTGAAGGTAATACTACTGGTTCAGGACTTGTTTCATCATAATTTGGAATCTTATTTACTGTATCTTTACGAATATCTCTTAACATTTCAAGAGATATTTTAGAAAGTCTTGCCTCTGTGTAACGATATGCAGCTGCAGAATCTCCTTCAATATTACCAAAATTACCATGACCATCAACTAACATATATCTTTGATTAAAGTCTTGAGCAAGTCGTACCATAGCTTCATAAATTGAACTATCACCATGTGGATGATAATGTCCCATAACATATCCAACTGTAGTAGCACTCTTCTTATGAGGTTTATCTGGAGTATTTCCTTCTTCAAACATTGACCATAAAATTCTTCTATGTACAGGTTTTAAACCATCTCTTAAATCTGGAATAGCACGAGATGTTATAACACTCATTGAATAATCAAGAAAAGAATCACTAATTTCTTTTACTATATCATTTGTTTCATGAGAATCTCTCTCATGAAAAACACCATTATATTCATTTTTATTAATTTCTTCATTATTATTATTCATAATATTCACCTCCTATATATCCAAATTTTTAACATATTGAGCATTTTCCTCAATAAAATTTCTTCTTGGTTCTACTTCTTCACCCATTAATTTATTAAACATTGCATCTGCAACAACACAATCTTCCACTGTAATTTTTCTTAAAACTCGTTGATTTATATCCATTGTTGTTTCATTTAATTCCTCTGGATCCATTTCACCAAGTCCTTTCATACGAGCTATTTCTGCTCTTTGACGAACATTTTCAGATAAAGATTTTAAATAATCTTCTTTTTCTTGCTCATTTAAAACATATTTTCTTGTCTTACCATGAGTTATCCTAAATAATGGTGGCTGAGCAGCAAATACATGTCCAGTTTCAATAATAGGTTTAAAAAATCTGTAAAATAGTGTTAACAATAAAACTCTAATATGTGATCCATCTACATCAGCATCGGTCATAATAATAATTTTATTATATCTTAATTTTTCTATATTAAATTCTTGACCTATACCAGTGCCAAATGCAGTAATTATTGATTTAATTTCTTCATTTCCAAGAGCCTTATCAAGTCTTGCTTTTTCGACATTAAGAATTTTTCCTCTAAGAGGCAATATTGCTTGTGTCATTGAATCCCTACCCTTTTTAGCTGACCCACCGGCAGAATCTCCTTCGACTATAAATATTTCAGAAACATTTGGATCTTTACTTTTACAATCTGATAATTTTCCAAAAAAAGTAGAAACTGCTAAATCACTCTTACGTGTAATCTCTCTTGCCTTTTTAGCTGCATTTCTTGCTCTACATGCAAGCATAGCTTTTCCAACTATCTGTTTAGCACTATCGGGATTTTCCATTAAAAATCTTTCAAATCCTTCAGAAAATACATTATCTGCAAGCTTTCTAACTTCTGAATTACCAAGTCTGCCTTTTGTTTGACCTTCAAATTGTGGATTTGGATGTTTACAAGAAATAATCATAGTTAAACCTTCTTTTACATCATCACCGGTTAAAGCTTCATCTTTTTCTTTTAACATTCCGCTTTTCCTAGCATAACTATTTATTACCCTAGTAAGTGCTCTTCTAACTCCCTCTTCATGTGTTCCACCATCATGTGTATTTATATTATTAACGAATGAATATATATTACTGTTATAACTAGTGTTGTATTGCATAGCAACCTCAAACATAACATTATCTTCTTCACCAGTTAAATGTATTACTTCATTATGTATAGGTGTTTTACCATTATTTATAAATCTTACATATTCACTTATACCACCTTCATAAAGAAAGGTTGTACCAGTAGTATCCTCTGAATCCCTGTCATCTCTTAATGTTATAGACAAACCTTTATTTAAAAATGCAAGTTCACGAATTCTTACCATTAAAGTATCATAATCATAAATATCTGTATCAAAAATTTCAGGATCAGGTTTAAAAGTAACAACTGTACCTGTTCTATTAATATCACATTTATCAATAACATGAAGAGGTTCTACAGTATGTCCACCATTTTCAAAACGAATAAAATTTACTTCTCCATTTTTATATACTTTTACCTCTACCCATTTACTAAGAGCATTCACTACAGAAGCCCCTACTCCATGTAAACCACCGGATACTTTATATCCGCCTCCACCAAATTTTCCACCTGCATGTAATACAGTGTAAACTGTTTCAACAGTTGAAATTTTAGTTTTCGGATGAACATCTGTAGGAATTCCTCTACCATCATCGGAAACAGTAATGGAATTTCCTTTATTAATTATAACTAAAATATTCTTACAATATCCAGCTAAAGCTTCATCAATAGCATTATCTACTATTTCCCAAACTAAATGATGTAATCCCTTTACATCTGTTGTCCCTATATACATTCCTGGTCTTTTTCTAACTGCTTCTAATCCTTCTAAAACTTGTATATCCGAAGCATCATAATGTTGTTCTTTATTTTCCATAATTTTCCTCCATACTAATCAATTTACCATTATCAATTTGATATATATTTGATTTATCTAATATATCTTTACTAATATTATTTAAATCTGTTGTTGTAATAATTACTTGCATATTATTATTTATATATTCAAGTAGTAAATTTTTCTTTATTTCATCTAATTCACTAAAAACATCATCAAGTAATAATATAGGCTTTTCATTCTTTAATTTTTTAAAAAGTTCTATTTCTGATAATTTATGAGTTAAAATTGCTATTCGTTGCTGTCCTTGTGAACCATAATCTTTCAAATTTTTTTCTCCAATATAAAAATAATAATCATCTTTATGTGGTCCATAAAGAGTATTTCCCACTCTTATTTCCTCTTTATAATTTTCTTTAAATAAATTTAATAATGTTTCCTTGTAACTAATATTTTTTTCACAAACATTAGGTTTATAAACTACTTTAAAATTATCATATTTACTAATTTTCTTATATATTTTTGTACAATATTCATTCAAAGCATCAAAATATTTAGTGCGTAAATTATATATAATATCTGCTCTATCTGCTAAATAATTTGTAATAATATTAAAATAACTTAAATCTACAGATAAATTAAGTTTTAATTTTTTTAAACAATCATTACGCATTTTTAATAATTTATTATAATCATTTAAATTAATTAAATAATCTTTATATAATTGACTCATTTCTATATTTAGATATCTTCTTCTTTCTTGTGGAGAACCTTTTATGAGATTTAAATCTTCAGGATAAAAAATAATTACACTAGAATTTTCTATATATTTATTTATTTTATTTACTTTTTGATTATTAACTTCTAACCTTTTTCCTTTTTCATCAATAGTAATTACCATTTTTTTATCTAATATTTTTTCATCAAAAGAGCCTTTTATTTTTAGATAATTTGTATTTATTTTAAGTAATCTATTATCAACATAAGGCCTATGAGATTTAGTTAGACACAAAACATATATTCCCTCTAATATATTTGTCTTACCCTGAGCATTATTTCCATATATTATGTTAATTTGTGGACAAAACGAAATATCAAGACTATCATAATTACGAAAATTTTGTAAAGTCAAATTTTTAATTATCATAAAATTTCCATTTTAAACTCATTATTTTAAATTTTATCATCATAAGTATCCTCCTACATACATATATATTATAACATAAAATGAGGCATTTTTAACAAAAAAAAGGCTAATTGCCTATTTTTCTTTTTCTCAAAACTGCTTCTAATCTAGTTGCCCTTAAAATTTGATTTTCAATAATCGAATAGGATATATCCAAATATAGATTATAACCATTATTAAATACTAAATTAGTTTTGCCAGAACTATTTTTATAATTAATAATGTTGTTTAAAGATATCCAAGAACAATCACTAACTCTTGGTGATGATGTTGGAAAAAATATAATATTTTTACTTTCTTCAATTATAATAGGTGATTTATAACTAACACCTATTAAATTTTTAGTACCTTCAAATCTTCCATCATAAGAACTTCCAAAAAATTTACAACTATTATCAATAATTTTTTTTGCTGCTTTATTTACTAAAAATTCATCATTGTTTTCTATTACTTTTGACAAATTATTATTTATAGCCAGTACAGCAAATGTTTCTGAATTAATTTCATATTCATTTTTCAATATATTTCCCCCTCTTATATATATTTCAACAAAAATATATATTATCCTTCTTATAACAAACAAAATTGTCAAAATTTATCAAATTTTGTCGTAAAAAGTAAAATTTTGCAAAAAAAAGAGCTTAATATGTTCTAATTGGTAATATAAGCTCTGTTAAATCTTGATTATCTTCACTATTCATAATTATAGGTTTTACTTCACCATTAAAATGTAATGTAATTTCATTTGAATTAAATGCCTTCAAAGCATCCATCATATATTTAGAACTGAATGCTATTTTAATATTTTGATCAGTATTTTTATTAATAGAAATAGTTTCTTCAACATTTCCTATCTCTGGAATATTAGATGAAATTTTAATTTTATTATCAAATGTTTCCAAATTAATAGTATTTTTATCATCCTGATTAGTAAGCAATGAAGCTCTATCAAGGGCATTATATAATTCATTTAAATTTATTTTAAAATCAATTAAAAATTCATTTGGAATTAATTTTGATGTATCTGGGTAAGAACCACTTATTAAAGTAGTCATCATTAAAATACTATCAAATTTAAAAATAACTTTATTATTGAATATATGCATTTCAATTTGTTCTTCATCATCATTAATAAGTTTTACTAATTCATTTAGATTTTTAGTTGGTATAATTATATTTATTTCATTTTCAACAGCACAATTTAAATTTACTATTTTTTTAGATAAACGATATGAATCTGTTGCTACACATTCAAGTTCACTATCTTGAATTTTAAAATTAATCCCAGTTAATACAGGTCTTGATTCTTGTGTAGAAGACGCAAATGCTGTTTGAGAAATAATATTTTTAAATATTTTTTTATCCAAACAAATAGGATTTTTACTAATTTCTAAATTTAAATCTGGAAAATCATTTACATTGTTGCAATTTAAATTAAATGATGAATTATTATTATATATATATATTTTAGAATCCATAACTTCTTCTATATTAATAAAATCATTAGGCATCTTTCTGATAATCTCATATATGTATTTTCCTGATATTACTATTTGCCCTACTTCATTTATTTCTTCTATATCTTTTTTAGGTATAAATGATTTTATAGCTATTTCATTATCGGTACTTAATAAATATAATCCATCCTCTGTTAAATCTAATTTTATACAATTTAATATAGGAATCAAATTTTTACTAGATACCCCTTTTATTACATAATTTAAATGTTCCATTAATTTATTTTGTTTAATTTTTAATTTCATATTAATTCTCCTTTTATATAAATATTATTATTATTAGTGTGGAAAAAGTGGAAAAAATCTATAAAGTCTTATTTTATAAGTAAAAATTGTATATTTTTATAAACATCAAATGTTAATAAAAATATTTTTTCCACAATTATTTTATTTGTGTTATTATCTTTTTTATTACCATATCAAGATTATTATCTTTTTTAATAGCTTTTTTTATTTTATCAACAGAATGCATAACTGTAGTGTGATCTTTTCCACCAAATTCCATTCCTATTTTTGGGAAAGACTCTTCACATATTACTCTACAAATATACATTGCTATTTGTCGTGGTACAGCAATATTAGCATTTCTTTTTTTACTTTTTAAATCATCTATTGTAATGTTATATGTATCTGCAACAATTTGCTGTACCATATCTATTTTGTTTTTTGATATAATTGTCTTTACAAAATAATCTTTAAGTGCTTCAATTGCTAAATCGATAGTAATAGTTGAACCATTCATCATTGTTGAAAAAGCAACTACTCTAGTAATAGCTCCCTCTAATTTTCTAATATCTGTATTACAATTACTTGCAATATATTCTTTTACATCTTGCGGAAATTCTTTAACCATATCATTTCCTTCTATTTTTTTATCAATAATATTCATTCTTAATTCAAAATCAGGTGGAAATATATTAGTTGTTATTCCCCAACTAAATCTTGTTTGTAATCTTTCCTCTAATGCTTTCAAATCATCTGGTGATCTATCAGAAGTAATTATAATTTGTTTATTATTACCATATAATTCATTGAAAGTATTAAAAAATTCTTGTTGTGCTTTATTAGCAATCTGTAGATACTGAATGTCATCAATCATTAACACATCAATATCACGGTATTTCGATTTAAAAAATTTTACATCATTTATATTATCATTTTCTTTGTTTTTTCTATATAAATCAATAAAATCATTTACAAATTGTTCACTGGTAACATATAATACATTTTTCTTTGAATTTTTAACTATATAATTTCCTATTGCGTGCATCAAATGAGTTTTTCCTAATCCACTTTTTCCATATATAAATAAAGGATTATACATAATACCAGGTTTTTCAGCTACTGCAAGTGCTACAGCATGAGCAAATTTATTACTTTCCCCTATTATAAAATTTTCAAATGTATATTGTGGTTTTAGATTATTTTCCAGAAATGAATTTGATGGTACCCCTACACTATCTGTATCAAATTCAATATTTGATTCAATTTCATCATCAGTATAAAATTCAAATTGAAAATTTGAACCGCTAACTGTGGAAAAAATTTCTGTTATTAAATCATTATAATTTTCTTTTAGGTGTTTTTTATGAATATGCATTGGTACTATAACTTTAGCAATTCCTTCGTTTAGATATATTAGTTTTGTTTCTTCAAACCAAGTTTCAAAAAGCATTGGTGCAATTTCTTGTTTTATTTTTTCTAAAAAAGAATTCCATATACTTTCTAAATTCATAAAACCACCACCTGATAAACACTATAACTATATTTTATCTTATTTTTCTACAAAAAACAAACAAAAAATATAAAATTCACACAAAAATTGTGGAAAAATAATTTTAATTGTAGAAAAAAAAGATAATTAACACACTTTCCACAATAAAAAAACATTAAATTATAATAGAAAAATAAGTTTTCCACATATAATGTGTAAATTATAATTAACATGTGTTTTAAAAAATAAAAGTTTTCCACAATCTATGTTTAAAATTCATAAATCCTTCAAAATAATAAAATTTTATTGTGGAAAAAAATAATAAAAAAATAGAAAAAGTATTTGACAATTAACATAAATATATATATAATTAAACCAATGGGCAATTTTTATAAGATACAGGAGGTGGATTATAATGAAAAGAACATATCAACCAAATAATAGAAAAAAATCAAAAAAAATGGGTTTTTTTGCAAGAATGGAAACAAAAATAATTAATAATCGTCGTCGTAAAGGGCGTAAAGTTTTATCTCATTAATAATATTATAAAGCGTCACTTAAAAAAGTGGCGTTTTAATTCTTTAAAGGAGGTAAAAATGAAAAAAATCAATATAATTAAAAGTAATGATGAATATAACAGAATAATTAAAACGTGTCATTCATATAAATATAACGATTATGTTGTTTATTATGAAAAAAATAATGATGTAAGTTATCATTTTGGATTTTCAGTAGGGAAAAAAATAGGGCATGCAGTTACCAGAAATAAAATTAAAAGACAAACAAAAGCAATTTTAGACAAATATACCTTTAAAAATGGTTTCAATTGTATTATAATGGTAAGGAAGGGAATCTTATCTAAATCATTTATAGAAATGGAAAAAGATTTAGATATAGTTTTAAAAAAGATAAATATAATAAAGGAGAAAAATAATGAAGAAAAGAATAGGTAAAATATTTATTTTAATGATGTTGGTATTATCACTTACTGGTTGTACTAAACAATTAAAAGACGAAAATAAAAAGGTTGTTAGAAATGAACAAACTGGGCAAGTATTGCCATCAAATATATTGTGTAGACCAGAAGATAAATTAACAAAAGAAATATATGAAAAAAATAATGTAAAAATGGAAAATTTTCCAAAATGTGAAAATTTTAAAATTACAAGTGGTGGTTATGATGGAATATGGGCTACGATATTTGTTCGACCATTGGCATGGGTTATTATAAAATTAGGATTACTTGTTAAAAATTATGGTTTATCAATAATTATAATAACGCTATTAATAAGATTAATATTATATCCAATGACAAGAAAAGCAGCAATGCAATCAGAAAATTTAAAATTAGCTCAAAAAGATTTGTCAAAAATCGAAAAGAAATATCAAGGAAAACAAGATCAAGAAAGTATGATGCAAAAAAGTCAAGAAATGATGGTTATATATAAGAAATATAATATTAACCCACTATCTGGCTGTATATTTGCGTTAATACAAATACCTTTGTTCTTTGCATTCTATGAGGCTATGAATCGTTTACCAGTAATATTTGAAGAAAGTTTTTTAGGTTTTCAATTAGGAACAAGTCCGATAACAGCAATCACTAATGGAAAATATTATTATATAATTTTTGTAATATTAGTATCAGTTACTACTTATTTTTCATTTAAATTAAATAGTAATGCTACTATGAGTGCAGAACAAGAGAAACAAATGAAAACAATGTCAATTGTATCAGTTGTTATGATTAGTGTAGCATCTATTACTATGTCTACAGGAATTGAATTATATTGGATATTTAATAGTACATTTACAATTGTTCAAAATTTATTGGTAAAGGGAAAGAAGAAAAAGAATTATGTTATTAAATAGTTATGTATATGAAGATAAGACATTAGAAAAGGCATTAGATAAATTTTATAAAGAGACAAAAAAAGAAGAAAATGATATATTATATTGTTATAATATAGAAAAAGTTGGTATATTAAAATCTAATAAAGTAATAGTAAAAATATTTTTAAAAGATGAAATAAAAAAAGCCTTAGATAGTTTTATCAGGCAAATTGGTAGTGGAATTAATATCAATATTAATTCAATAATCGATATTAAAGATGATATTAAAATTGAAATGACTTCTGATAATAGTTCAGCTTTAATTGGAAGAAATGGAAAAATGCTTAATTCTTTGCAAATTATATTAAAAAAATTTATTGATGTGCAAACGGGATTAAATATAAGAGTTTTAATAGATGTTGAAAATTATAAAAAAAGAAAAATAGAACAAATGGAAAAAGATGTGGAAAAAATTATAAAAGAAGTTATTTCTACTAAAGTTGATGTTAAACTTGATCCAATGAATTCATATGAAAGAAGAATAGTACATAATTTAGTAAGTAAATATGATAATTTAACAACAGAAAGTAAAGGTGAGAGCCCTAATCGTTATGTTGTAATTAAATATATTGGAAGGTAAGTTTTACTTACCTTTTATTATAGGAGGAACTATGTCAAAATATAATGCTGAATATGATGATTATTATAATATAGTTGGCAAAATTTTAAAAAATAAGGAATTTGAAAAAAGAAAAAAATATCGTCATCATGGTGATATTAGTGTTTATGAACATTCACTTAGTGTTTCAATTCTTTCGTATAATATTGCCAAGAAGGTTAATATTTTATTTGGGAAAATTATATTTAATGAATATGATGTAGCAATAAGTGGTCTATTACATGATTTTTATTATAAACCATATACAGAACCTCATGAAAAGAAAAAATTTTTTGAGCAACATGGATTTGTTCATGCAAGAGAAGCAATGGAAAATTCAAAAAAATATTTTCCACAATATATGAATAAGAGAGTAGAAAATTCTATTTTAAGACATATGTTTCCGCTAAATATAATTCCTCCAAGGTATATAGAGGGATGGTTAATAACAATAGTAGACAAATATGTTTCATGTGAAGTTTTTCCATATTTGTTAAAGAAAATGTTTAAGGTGGTAATAAAATGAAAGATACAATAGCAGCAATATCTACATCTTCAAGTGTTGGTGCAATTTCTATAATAAGGGTAAGTGGAGAAAATTCCTTTGATATAGTTAATAATTTATGTGATATAGACTTAAAAAGTAAAAATAGTCATACAATAAATTATGCCCACATTATTTATAATAATGAATTAATAGATGAAGTATTAATTTCTGTAATGAAAAGTCCAAAAACATTTACAACTGAAGATATAGTTGAAATTAATTGTCATGGAGGAATAGCTGTAACTAATAGAATATTAGAATTATTGCTTGAAAACGGATGTCGTTTAGCAGAGCCAGGTGAATTTACTAAAAGAGCTTATTTAAATGGAAGAATAGATTTAGTAGAAGCAGAAGGTATTATGGATATGATAAATGCCAAAAGTGAGAATGCTAGAAAACTTGCAATGAATACTTTAAATGGAAATTTATCTAAAAAAATAAAAAAAATAAGAGACAAATTACTTGATATAGAAGCAAATATAAATGTTAATATAGATTATCCTGAATATGATGATATAGAAGAAATAACAAATGAAATTATATTACCTAAAATAGATGAAGTCGAAAAAGAAATTAATTATCTTATTAAAGAAAGTAAGAATGGTCAAATTATTAAAGAAGGTATAAAGACTGTCATAGTTGGTAAGCCAAATGTTGGAAAAAGTAGTTTATTAAATAAATTATTAAATGAAAATAAAGCAATTGTTACTGATATTCCAGGAACTACTAGAGATATAGTAGAAGGAATTATTAATATTGATGGAATTCCTCTTAATATAATAGATACAGCAGGTATAAGGGAAACTAATGATTATGTAGAAAGTATTGGAGTACAGAAAAGTCTTGAATATATTGAAAAAGCTGATTTAATAATTTATATACTTAATAGTAACGAAAAAATAACAGCTGAGGATATAAGTATATTTGAAAAAATAAGATATAAAAATTATATAATAGTTATTAATAAAATTGATTTAGAAAAAAATTTAAAATATAAATTTCCAACAAACAATATAATAAAAATGAGTTTAAAATCTAATATAGGAATTCAAGAATTAAAAGATTTAATAAAAAAAATGTATGAATTAGAAAAAATAGAGACAGGAGATTTTACATATATTTCAAATGCTAAAGATGTTGCAACTTTAAAAGAATGTTTAAATAAAATTAAAGATATAAAAAGTGGTATATTAAATAATATGCCTATTGATATTGTTGAAATAGACATAAAATCATTATGGAATTTACTTGGTACAATAACAGGAGACTCTTATCAAGATGAATTAATAGATAAATTATTTAGTAAATTTTGTTTAGGAAAATAATTTACAATTAAAATCTTATGTGATAATATAGTTGTCAAAAAAAGAAGGTGACAAGATTTATATGAATAATAAAAAAAGTTTAAATAAATATTTACCTGAAGAAAAATCTGCTAGAAAAAAAATAATTACCGAACTAACACTATTTACTGGAACAGCATTATTAGCAGGTTCACTTATTGTTTGTGGAATAGAGTTATGTGATAATAAAATTAATCATTGTAATGAAGTATGTTTATTAACAAAAATGGGATCTGTTAAACATCAAATAAATAAAATAAAACAAGAAAATTCTGATATTATTCCTATTTATAATTCATCAGTTATAATTAATGTTGAAACTGGTGAAATATTTGATTTAGATGATAATAAAAATGTAAATAGTTTTTATCAGATATCTTCATCTGATAAAGAAATAAAATTATTTGATAAAGAAACAAGAAAAATTAAAATATTAGAATTGAAGTAATCACTAACAAATTATTATTGATTACTTTTTTTATTGTATATTTTGTTTTTTAATAGTATAATAATTAAGTCAAAAAGAAGGTGTTTTTTATGAATTATGAAATAATAGTTGTAGGTGGTGGACATGCTGGTTGTGAAGCATCACTAGCAGCAGCTAGAAAGGGTCATAAAACTTTATTAATTACTGGAAATATAAAAAATATAGCGGATATGCCTTGTAATCCATCTATAGGAGGATCAGCAAAAGGAATTGTCGTTCGTGAAATAGATGCTTTAGGCGGAGAAATGGGTAGGAATGCTGATAAATCATTATTACAAATTAAGATGTTAAATAATAAAAAAGGTCCAGCTGTCCAAGCCTTACGTGCTCAAGCTGATAAAATTACATATCCAAAAGAAATGTTAAATACATTAAAAAATACAGAAAATTTAGAAATATTAGAAGCATTAGTTAAAGAACTAATAGTTGAAGACAAAAAAGTAATTGGTGTAAAATTAGAGGATGGACAAACCATTAATTCTTCTTGTGTAATACTTACTACAGGAACTTATATGAAAGCAGATATATTAGTAGGTGATACTAGAAGAAGAGAGGGTCCACATGGAGAAAAACCAAGTAACTATTTAAGTGAAAACTTAGAAAATTTAGGATTTCAAATTAAAAGACTTAAGACTGGAACTCCGCAAAGAATAGCAAAAGACTCTATAAATTATGAAAATTTAAAATTAGAGCCAGGTGATAATAATTATTTAACATTTAGTTTTGATAATAATATTTATTATGATAAAGATAAGCAAATTCCTTGCTATTTAACATATACAACAGAAGAAACACATAAAATAATTCTTGAAAATTTAAATAAATCTAGCATGTATGGTGGACTTAGTGATATTAAAGGAATAGGGCCAAGATATTGTCCATCAATAGAAGATAAAGTTGTAAGATTTAGAGATAAAGAAAGACACCAAATATTTTTAGAACCAGAAAGTTTATATTATGATGATATATATATTCAAGGTTTTTCTACAAGCATGCCACATGATATACAAGAAAAAATGGTTCATAGTTTACCGGGGCTTGAAAAGGCCAAAATATTAAAATATGCTTATGCAATTGAATATGATGCAATTTATCCTACACAATTAAAGCAGACTCTTGAAACCAAAATAATAGAAAATCTATATACAGCAGGTCAAATAAATGGAACAAGTGGTTATGAAGAAGCTGCTTGTCAAGGATTAATAGCTGGAATAAATGCATCTTTAAAATTAGAAGGAAAATCACCATTAATATTAAAAAGAAATGAGGCTTATATTGGAGTATTAATAGATGATTTAGTTACTAAGGGAATAAGGGATCCATATAGATTGCTTACATCAAGAGCAGAATATAGATTATTATTAAGACATGATAATGCTGATTTAAGGCTTGGTGAAATAGGACATGAAATAGGATTATTACAGCAAGAAAGATATAATAAATTAATAACTAAAAAGCAAAAAATAGAAGAACTGATGAATATATTAAAGACTAATAAAATAACCCCTACAGAAAATATAAATAGAAAATTATTAGAAATCCCAACAAGTCCAATAAAAGATGGTATTAAATTATATGAATTATTAAAAAGACCAGAAGTTACAATGAATCATATTAAAAAATTTATAGATTTATCTTATGATGATGAAATATTAGAACAAGTTTGTATTAATATTAAATATGAGGGTTATATTCAAAAAGAAATCAAAGAAGCAGAAAAAATGTTATTACTTGAAAATAAAATAATACCAGATAAAATTGATTATTATAAAATTCATAATTTAGCAAGTGAAGCAAAACAAAAATTAACTGAAGTAAAGCCTACATCAATTGGTCAAGCACTTCGTATTAGTGGAGTAAATCCTGCTGATATTTCTATATTAAGTATATATATAAAGAAGGAATTTTCTCATGAACATTAAGGAATTTATAGAAGAATTAAAAAGAATTAATATAGAGATAAATGAAAAACAATTAGAACAACTAAATAAATATTATGAATTATTATGTATATGGAATGAAAAGATTAATTTAACAAGAATAGTAAAAAAAGAAGATGTTTATCTAAAACATTTTTATGATAGTGCAACATTAAATTATATAATTGAACTAAATAATATTGAAAATATTTGTGACTTTGGTACAGGAGCAGGTTTTCCAGGAATAGTTATAAAGATATTATTTCCCAAAATTCATATTACACTTGTTGACTCTTTAAATAAACGAATTAACTTTTTAAATGAGGTAATAAAAGAGTTAGATTTAAAAAATATAGAAGCAGTTCATAGTAGAATAGAAGACTATGCAAAAGAAAATAGAGAAAAATATGATTTAGTAGTAGCCCGTGCAGTAGCATCTTTAAATATATTATTAGAGTATTCAGCTCCAATAATCAAAATAAATAAAAATTTTGTAGCAATGAAAGCTAATATTGATGAAGAGTTAGAAAATTGTAAAAATGCTATGCAAAAATTATCTTTAGAATTAGTTGACAGGAAAGAATTTATTTTGCCAAAAGAAGAAAGCAAACGAAATTTGTTACTATTTAAAAAGAAAAAAGCAACAGAAAAAAAATATCCCAGATCAAGTAGTGAAATTAAAAAGAAGCCTTTATAAATATGGCTTTTTTATTTTGGGAAATATTTTTCTTGAATTATTTCCCAAAATATAGTATTATATATGTAGGGTAAAAGAATAAAATAGGAGGAGTAAATATGAAAGAAGATCGTCAGGTTGTTCTTTTAAATTTAGAGGACATATTGCCAAATCGTTTTCAACCAAGAATTAAATTTGATGAAAAAGCAATAGTAGAATTGTCAGAATCAATTAGAGAACATGGTGTAATTCAGCCCATAATTGTTCGCAAGATGGGTGATAAATATGAAATTATAGCCGGTGAAAGAAGATATAAAGCTAGTGTCATGTCAGGAAAAACTAATATACCAGCAATTATAGTTGATTTAAATGATAAAGATAGTTCAGAAATAGCTCTTATAGAAAACGTTCAAAGACAGGATTTAACTCCCATAGAGGAAGCTATATCATATCGTAAAATTTTTGATATGGGATATATGACACAAGAAGAACTTGCCAAAAAACTAGGTGTTTCACAATCAACAATTGCAAATAAATTAAGATTGTTAAATTTAGATGATGAAGTACAAGATGCACTATTGGAAAGTAAAATTTCAGAACGTCATGCAAGAGCATTATTAAGACTTAAATCATCAGATCAAAAAAAGATGTTAAAAAAAATAATTGACGAAAGACTTACAGTAAGAAAAACAGATGAGGAGATAAATAATATGTTGAATTCAAAAGAACAAAATGTATTTGATAGTTTTAATAAAAATCCAATAGAAGAAAATTTTCAAGAAAATAATATATCATTAACAAACACAGCAAATCCATTTGTAATTCCAAATGATAGTACAAAAATCAATGAAAATGTTATTCAAAATAACAATAGTGTTTCTACTTCAAATGCATCTGCCGATGTAGAAGTGTTAGATTTTGGTTTTGAAGATATTAATCCAGAAAATACAAATGACCAAGCATCAGTAATAACAGATGATATGTTACCAACCGAAAATAATATACAACAATCTGAAATGAATGAAACTGATATACCAGTAGCTCCAATAGTAAATGATGTAGAACCATTAGAACAGAGTTATCAAAATCCTATTCCAGGGCCAATTATAGACGATGTTTCATTTAATAATGAACAAATAAATGATAGTGTACAAAATTTTAATCCAGAAAATACAAATATGGACACAAATATAAATCAGGTAAGTGAAACTGAAGTAAATGAACATCCAAGACAAAATAAATTCTTTAATATGTTTCAAACTGAAAATGATATAGAAGAAAACATTGATAATCCAGAAAATAATATTAATAATAATTTAATAGATTCCTCTTCTTCAGTAGAAAATATATTTGGTCAAAATTTTAATGTTGTATCTGATAGTCAAGAAAGTAATTATGAAAGTAATAACTCTCAAAATGATATGAATAGTTTTCCACAATTTAATTTAAATCAATTTAATGATATGAATATAGAGCAGCCTACATTAAATAATAATCAAAACGAAGATAGTGTAAATCAAACAGAAGAGGTAGAGCCTCCAGTAGCTCAAGTTATAACACCACTTGAAACAGAAACATTAGATATTGATGATGAGCAATCAGAAGTTCCTTCGATAGAAGAAGAAGATACACAAATACCTACATTAAGGGATGTTATAAATAAAATTAGAAAATGTGCAGATGAAATAGAAAAAATGAATTTTGAAATAGATAGTGAAGAATTTGATTTTGATGATATGTACCAAGTGATTTTTAAAATAAAAAAATAATACATTGATAAAGAAAATCTACATGAATCCATGTAGATTTTTGATTTTGCTAACTTTAAAAAAATAAAATTGTTTGATATAATTATATACAGAAAGATAATCTTGTAATTGGTGATAGTATGAAACAGTTAAAAAAAGAATTATTTAACCATAAAAATGATATATTAACAAAAAATTTTAAGTTGTCATCAGATCAATTTATTAAAATAATGCAGCAAAAATTTTTAAAAGATTTATTAGAAAATATGTATAGTAATTTAAATAATATTAAAATAGAGAAGATAACATTGAACGATTGTTTTGGAAAATATAATATAAAAGAAAATAAAATTACATTATCAGAGGAAAATTTTGATTATAATAATATTTATCATGAACTATTTCATATGGCAACTAGATTTAAACATTTAAATATGTATAATTGTGGTTTTTATTTTTATAGTGGAAAAGTAGAATTAGGGAGAGCAATTAATGAGGGATATACAGAAATAATGTGTAATAGATATTTCGGAACAAATATATCAGAATCAAGCTATATAAATGAAATTAAAATATGTAAAAAAATAGAAAAGTTAATTGGAAAGAGTAAATTAGAAGAATTTTATTTAAAAGCCGATTTAAAAGGCTTAATTAACGAAATGAAAAAATATTTAGATGTCCATGAAGTAGTAAAAATTTTAATGGACTTAGATAAAATACTATATTTAGAAGAAAGTAATACAAATCCAGATGTAAGATTGGAAATTGAAGATACATTGTTAGATATAGAGATAGCTTTATTAAGTTTAGAACTAAAAAAAAATAATGAATTTAAGGATGATATTACATATTATAAAAGAGTATCTAAAAAAAGTGAAAATAATATTGGAAAAAGTTTATTTAGAGTATGTTTAGAAACACTAAAATCTAAATATGAAGAAAATAATAATCATTCGTTTCAAAGTGAAATAGAAAAAATATTTGGATATGAAACATTAAAAAAGATTTGTTTATGTAATGGAATTGATAGTATGATAGATGAACTAAAGAAATATTTTACCTTAGAGAATGTAATTAAATATATATATTTATATGAATTATATGATAATTTAAATATAAATGAGTATAAAAAATTATATGGTGAAAATTATATTAGTAAATGGCAAGAAGATTTTGATATAATATATCAAAAAATTAATAATATAAATTTTTTGATTTTATTAAAGAAGAAATATTATCCAAATGAGGATTTAAAAATAGATATTAGTAATAATAAAATTTTTGAATATTTTAAAGTTTATAGATGGATGATAGAGTATAGGATGAATAATAGAATTATAAATTTTGAACCATGGAATTATCTTGAGGATTTAATAGGGAAAGATAAGTTATTAAAAATATTTATAACTAATAATGAAATAGAATTAATTAAAGAATTACAAAAAATAGCAAGTACTGATGAATTAAAAAATTTAATAGATGCCCCTGATATTAAATGTTTTGAAAATCAATTAAGTATAATAATAGACAATAATAATAAAAAGAAATTTAAAAAATTTAGATAATGGAGGAATGTATGAAAATATGTATTAAAAATGCAGCATTAATTTCAATGTCTGAAAATTACGAAAAAATAGAAAATAATATAGATATATTAATAGATGAAAATAAAATAGTTAAGATTGCTAAAAATATTGATGTTAATTCAGATGTAAAAATAATAGATGCAACAAATAAAATAGTAATGCCCGGTTTAATAAATACACATGCCCATTTACCAATGAGTATATTTAGAGAAACAATAGATGGATATAATCTTCAAGACTGGCTTACAAAGAAAATATGGCCTATGGAAGATAAACTAACTATTGAAGATATATATTATGCATCCTATCTATCAAATATAGAAATGATTAAGAGTGGCACGACAACAATTAATGATATGTATTTTATGACAGATAGTATTATAAAGTCTGCATTAGATAGTGGTATTAGACTACAAACAACAAGAACTCTTATGGGAAATAGCTCTAATGAGTTTGATAACAGCAGAATAAAAGAATTAGAAGAGTTAATAAAAAAGTATGATAATAATGACAGAATAACATTTAATATAGGAATTCATGGATTATATACTACTGAAGAAAATTATATAAAAAAATGTATTTCACTAGCAAATAAGTATAATTTACCAGTACATATTCATTTTTGTGAAAATACTAAAGAAGTAGAAGATATAATAAAAATATATAAAAGAAATCCAATAGATGTTTTAAAAGATAATTTTAGTGCAAATAAGTTAATTCTTGCACATTGTGTAAAATTAACACAAGAAGAAATTGATGAATTATCAAAATTAAATATAAGCATTTCCCATTGCCCAGTTAGTAATTTGAAACTTGGATGTGGTATTGCTAATATAAAATATATGAAAGAAAAGAAAATTAATATATCACTTGGAACTGATGGACAAGGAAGTGGTAGTAATTTAGATTTGTTTGAAACTATGAAATATACAGCCTTACTTCAAAAAGGTGTAAATGAAGATCCTACAATTATGAGTGCCTACGAAATAATTAAAATGGCAACTATAAACGGTGCAAAGGCACTAGGTTTAGATGATATAGTAGGAAGTATTGATATAGGAAAATGTGCAGATATAATTATAATAGATATGAACGATATAAAATTAAAACCATTAAATAATATATTTTCAGAAATTGTTTATAATGTAAAGTCAAATAATGTAATGACAACTATAATAAATGGAAAAATATTAATGGAAAATTATTTATTGTTAGATGATAAAGAAAAAATAATTTGTGATAAATGTAAAAAAATAATAGAAAGAATAAAATAACTAAAAAAATTAAAAAATTTTAGTAATATTACACATAATATAAATAATTAGTATAATGATGGTAATATGGATAGAATATATAATAATGCACTACATGAATAAAAAAATGATAACTTAGTTACCATTTAATATCCACGAAAAAAGCTTATAATTTTTTTAAGAATTTTAAATTTACAGGAAATAATAAAGAATAAAATCAAAATTGTAAATAATAGTGGGAGAAAATTTACAATTTCATTAATATATTTATAAGCAAAATATATTAATATTAAAATAATTAATATAATACTAATAATAAGAATAGATTTTTTTATTCTTTTTTTATTTTTAAGCTTCTTTTTATCACTAATGCTTTCTTTATAGTCATTTAACACATTATTAACATTTTTAATAATAGTATTAGCACTATCATTATTTAAATATGGAATATTAGTTAATGTTTCAAAAGACTTATTAGCTATCTTCTCTTTAGATTTAATATCTTTTTCTTTATTAATCTCACTAATAATATTTTCTGTAAGTGTTGATATAAGCTCTTTACTAACATCTATTTTACAAAAACTATCTTCATAAAAATTAATTAAATTTTCATCTAAAGTTTTTTCATTAGTAGCATTCTCAATAACAAGTTTTTTAATATATTTAGCAATATCAATATTATAGAATTCTAAACATTTATTAATATTTTTATATTCATCTTTCCTTGCTATTTTAATAAGTTCAATCCAGAAATTATAGTCAAAGTAATTATCTTTCTCCTCTTTAAAAACATCAGATTTTTTAACAACAATTAAATTAAATAATTGCTCATTAAAATTTTTAACAATTGTTATACATCTATTGTATATATTATTAATAGTATCTTCAGCAGCCTTATTATTATCATAATTTTTATCTAATAAATCAAAAGAATTAAATCCACTACCATCTATTTTTTTAGAAGTTCCTATATAACTATTAACAATTTTATCTCCAAAAAGTCCATCATATGAATATGAGGTTACTGTTTTAGGTGCATTTAAGGAATCTATAATTGCTTGATTTTGTCTATTTTTAATCAGTTCATTATATTTTGTTTCAATTTTATCTAATTTTTCATTATAAGAGTTATTTGTATCAGCAATAGAATTATTTAAATATTCCATATTTTTTAAAGCTAAAACATATATTAAGTTCATATTATTTTCATCGAATTTTAAATCATAAAAACACATATTAATAATATCTTTAATATATTTTGTAAAGTTTTTAATACATTTTTCATAATAATCTTTTGGAATATCACTATCTTTATACTTAATAATACCAACATAATTCTTTTGAGCATTATCTAATGAATTTTTTAAGTTAATAGAATTTAAAGGATTTGGCGTAAGAATTATTTCTTTAGTGTTAATTTTAATAGTTTCTTTCTTTTTAGTAATGATAATGGGAGAATCTAAAAAAGTATTACTTCTATCTATATTTTCTTCAATACTAATTAAAAATTGTTCTCTTTCATGTTCCTTCATAAACATCTCCTTACCTTATTAACTATAGTATATCATAAAAATAGCATTTTAGATTTTTAAATTTGTAAACTAATGTAAAATTAATTTAAACAAACTTTGTATAAAAGAAAAAAATGTTATACTAATAATGGTGAATAGTAATGAATGAAATAGTTATTGTATATGGTAAACTAAGTTTAAAAATATTTATTATAAAAATAGATGAATCAAAAGTATATTATGAAAATAAAATTATAAATATTACTAAAGAACAAATATCAAATCTATTAAATATATTAGTATCATTTGATGATAAAAGCTATGATAAAAATATATTAGATAGTAATGAATATGAAATAGATGTATTAATAGATGGTAATAAAAGTAAATATGTTGGTAATAATGTTGATAATTTAAATAAAATTATAGATTGGTTAGGTGAAATTAATGCTAGATAGATATTATAAAATACTTAATCATAAAAATTTAATTGAAGAAAAATTGCCAAAAATAATAGAGGCATTCGTAAACTATTATGGTGAGGATAAAAGGGAATATATTACTCAAAAATTTAAAAATACTACTTATATTACATATTTACCAATAGAAAATTTAGGAACTATAATAAGGTTTATGAAAAGAATTAAAACAGAAGAAATCGTTAATAAAATTAAAAATGAGATTTCAGAAAGTATAAGTATGGATGATTTAAATATATTGTTTGATACTAACAACTATGATTCTTCACTTGTACATACATATTATAAAATGATGGATGACCTTAAAAATGGAATAGATGTAAATATACCTTATTCATTGAAAATTTCTGATGATAAAATAACTTTATTAGATAAAATTAGACCTATTATAGAAAGATATAATGAAGAATATAATTCCTTCTTATTAACAATAAAAAAGCAAACTGATTCATTAAAAAAGCAAGATGAATTAACACAAATATTAGAAAAAGAAGTAGAAATTAAATTTTTAAAGGAATTTAGTAATTATATTCCAAAAGAAGAATATGAAGCAATAATAGGTTATTATAATAAAACAGGTAATGTTTTAAAAAATTTATCAAAAACATTTGAATTAATGTATGGTTTTAATTTACATTCATCTTCTCTAATAGAGGCATTTAGTGATAACAATGATAAAAAATTAGAAACAGGTTATCAATATGAAAAAGAAACTATAATTAATAATAGAATTATGTATTTTAAATCAAAAGGCATTGATTTAGGAAATGATTATAATAATTATTTAACTGATGAAAAATGTAAAACAATAGTACCAAGTAAAGATTTAATAGACAAAGTAAAAGAATATAAAGAAAAAGCTAAGAGATTAGTTGATTTGAAAATCTATGAGCAATATTATGATTATGTTTATAATGATAATAAGTTCAATAAAAATAGTCTTCTTGATGAAGGAGGTAATTTATATTCTTTTTATAAATCTGGTACATCATGTATTCTTCCAAATATAATAGATAAAGAAGGTAAAGTTATTCAAAAATCAACAATGCTTATTAATATGTCTAATGATTATGAGGATTTAGATGCATTTATAATACATGAATTTAATCACTTATATGAATTTACATCCATTCCAAGTGAAAATAAAAATGAAATAATAGTAGGAGGAGGTTGGGATGGTTGGAATGTTATTTATGATCCAATTACAGGAATGTACAAAGAACAAGCTAACTTAATTGATGGTAAGAGAAAGTATGAATTATTAGCGGAAATAGTAAATGATATGATTGCCCAAGAAATAGCAAGAGGTATGCATAATAATGGTGTAAATATCATATCAGATATAAATGTGGCACGATTTGGATCTACTGGTTATCAAACGACAAAAATGCTTGTTAGTGATTTTATAAATTTATATAAAAATCAAATTATTGAAAGTAGAAGTAATAATAATATGGAAGCAATATATAATATGGTAGGACAAGCTAATTTTGACGATTTAAATAATTTATTTTTCGAATTCAATAAATATCTTGGAGGAATGAATTTCTTTGTATGCCTCAATGAATTAAAAGAAGGAAAAGAAACAGAACTTACTATAAAGTTAAGAGAAATACAAGAAAAAAGAAATGTAATACTTGAAAATATGAAAAGTTATGCAAATAAAGAACATAAATCATTATAAATAATTGTAAAAATAACATAATAAAACAAAAGGAAGCTTAGCTTCCTTATTTAATATATTTTTAATTATAATCTTGAATATTTTAGATATTGTATTTTTTAATTAATATACTTATATCTGAAAAAGTAATATCAGCAGCTGCATTATTTTCAATTTCTGTTTTTAATTGTAATTCTACTTGATTTGTAATTTCTAATATATTTACTCTTGAAAAATTCATTTCAGGTGTGTTACCTTTTTTTAGTTCAAATATAAAATTATCTAATTTTTTATCATTTGTTACGTCATATAGATAAAATGAAGCACCGATAGTAGAAGTAACACCTGATATTTTTCCACAGAAGTTTATTTCATAAGTACCATCTTTTATTATATTAATATTACGACTATTATTAATTGTAAAATATTCATTTGTATTTGGTATTTTTTTTGGTGTTGCTAAATTGGCAATACCAGCTACAGTAGTTTCTGGTGCAATAACAAAGATCAAAGCATTATATAAAGCAGGCTCTAGTGAACCTGGGTCACCTTTATCACCCCTTGGAATAGAAAAAGTCAAATGATGAGTATTACCATCAAAATTATCGTTTACTTCAGCTAACTCACCGGGCTCAATAGTCTTGGTATTAATTACTTCAATGCCTTCACTTTTACCAGTATCACCTTTCGGCCCCTGTTCACCTCTTTCACCAGTATCACCTTTCGGCCCTACATCACCATCAATACCATCAAACCCTTGAGGTATATAAAAATCTAGTGTATGAATATTTCCAACTTGGTTATCTACAACTTTTGCCTTTGCATTAGCATCTAATGTTTCAGTTTTACCTATAACTATTTTATCACCATCAATACCATCTTGACCTTTTGGAATTGTAAATTCTAGTATTACATTTTTATTTGTACCAACATTTTGAACAATTGCTTCAGTATTTGGATTTCCTGTTTCAGTTTTACCAATATCAATAGTAGTAGGACCCTGTTCACCTTTTGGCCCAGTAGGTCCAGTAGGACCTTGTTTGCCATCAAGTCCTTGAATGCCTTCTTTTCCTTGTGGTCCCATAGGACCAGTTGGTCCTTGGATGTAGAGATATTTAATATTTTTATTACATTCTTCTATTTTTTTTCTAATCCTATCATAATTAGAATTGCAATTGCAGTTATCCATATTATTCTCCTTCCTTTAATATATTATGTAAATTTATATAATTAAGTTATTGAATTAGTAATCTAAAATTTAATCAAATATTATATTAATAATAAACTCATAAATTTAAAGATTATCTAACATATTAATCTTTTTCTTACCATTAAACGATAACATTAAACAAACTAATTGACTAAAGTGTAACTTTATGGTATAGTATGCCCAAAAAAGAGGGGTGATTTTTTTGGGTAATAATAAATATATTTATTATTTTGTACCTAAAGAAGTAGTCATTGGTAAGGAATCAAAAACTATTATGAATGTAAGAGAGTTTGAATTAGTTGGTTGTGGTATTGATGGTATTGTTTTAAGACTCGATGAAAAAAGAGTTATAAAGATATTAAAGGATAGTACAGAATTACAGAAAAAGAATAATAAAATGACTTATGAAAAACTTATTAAATTCATTAATAATTTAGATTTAAATAGAATTGTTCAGCCTAGGGATATTATATATAATATAGATGGTAATTATGTTGGATATGTCATGGATTATATTGAAGATATAACTTTAGATAAAAATAAAGAAATACCTATTTACAAAAAAATTGGAGGTTTTACATGTGGTGAATTAGTTGATTCATTTAATGATTTAGAGGTAGATTTTGCTAGATTAAATGAACAACATGTTCAAGCAAAGGATATAAATGATGGTAGTTATCTTTTCTCCTGTGATTTTATGCATATATGTGATATGGATAGATATTTATTGTCTAGTAGACCACAAGATATTAATAGAGCTAAACTTAATTATGTAATTGCTAGATTCTTATATTTAGAAATGAAAAAATGTAAGGATTTAACAAAAGAAGAATGTAAAATTTTAAATGACTGGGTAAAGAAGATGTCTAATTCTTATACATTCAAAAGAGAGTTAGAACAAGAAATTGGTATTAATTATCGTGAAAAGATAAGTGATTATGCTGAAGAAAAAGCAAAATATATAATAAAACATAGATAAAATTCTGAAAATGCTTAAGGAAAAATTTATTGATATAAATATGAATAAGATTTTATATAAGATATTTGTATTAAGTATATGTAATAATAAGGAAAGACTATTGTAGCTTTCCTTGTTTTATTGTTAAATAAATGTTAAAATAAGTTGATAGAAAAAGTATCCAAATTCAATTTAATTTGTACTCATTTAAAGGAGTTGCTGTATAATGGAAAGAATTAACATATATGATAAAAATAGAAATAAAACAAATAAAGTTGTAGATAGATTTGAATATAAAAAGCAAAATGATGAATTTGATTTGAGCGTTCAAATATGGATTATTAATAGTAATGAAGAAATTTTACTTACTCAAAGAGCAGATAAAATGACATATCCTTATATGTGGGAATGTACAGAAGGTGTAGTTGATTATAATGAAAGTAGTTTAGATGCTGCAATTAGAGAGGTAAAGGAAGAAATTGGAATTGATATTTTTCCAAATGAAATATATAAATTGAAAATAGATAAAGAATTAGAATATCCAAAATTTACAGATGTTTATTTATGCAAGAAGAATGTTAATTTGGCTGATATTATTCTTCAAAACGAAGAATGTATTAATGTAAAAATTGTTAATGAAGAAGAATATATAAATATTTGTAATTCTAATTTAATCGTTCCACATCTAAAATATTTTTATGATATATATAAGAAAAATAAAAAAGAAATAAGTTTTCAAAATACGGTCTTTATCAATGAGGATAAAAAATATCTTAAAGGTAATATTCACACTCACTCCATTGAATCAGATGGAATGTATAGTATAAAAGAATTAGCCGAAATTTATGATAGCAAAAAATATGATTTTATTGGTATAACAGATCATGATAAATTCTTTAATAATAATCAGCAACACGAAAATCTAGTTTTATTACCAGGAATTGAATCATCTTGTATTTATAATAGTATGAGTAAAGAAAAGGGACCATATGTCCATTTTAATTGTTTTTCAAAAAATAATAAATCTGTAGATGAAATATTATATTATAACAATATTGCTGAACTTCAACAAAATCTCATCAAATTAAAAGAAAAATATTCATTGATACAATTAAATCATCCATTATTTTCAAGATTAACAGATACAGAATGGTTAATGATTTCAGGATATAATATGATTGAAGTATATAATCATAAAGACTATTTGGAAGAATTTGGTGAGTATAGTTCAGAGCATTTGATAAGAACTTTATTAAATAATCATAAAGAATTTTGTATAACAGCAGGTGATGATTTTCATGGACCTTACAGCCAAACTATTAATGATAAATGCTTTGGTGGATATATAATGGTTGAAGCAGCCAAAAATTATGAAAGTATAATTAGTGCTATTAAAAATGGTAAATTTTATGCTTCAACAGGTCCAACAATACTAGATTATAGAATATGTGGCCGAGAAATAAGTATTAAAACTACACCTGTTGAAAGAATAATATTTTATTCAAATATGAGACATTGTAAGAATATTTATTCTAAAGATGGTAGTGAAATAATAAATGGATCTTATATTCTACAAGGAGAAGAATATTATGTATGGGCAAAAGTAATAGATAAAAATGGTAAAACAGCATGGGTACAACCTATTTTTATAGATTTAAATCCATATTTTCAATAGAAATATTAAATTACTTTAAACAGAAAAAAAGTTTTTCTAATGCTCTTACATTTTATTTGATTTAGATAAATATTTGATGATATTAAGTAAAACAAGAATAATTAGTGTAAAATATCTATAAAACTTTTCATGATGTTTAAATTTAGTTGACAGAAAAGCATAAAAAAAGGTTTGAGTTATAATATTTTATGATTCAGCTACGGAAACTCTTATTTTTATTTAGTAAATTTGTTGTTATAGTTTGTAATTATTCGTGTCCATGTTCTTTGAATAAATGTATTATATAATTTACAAATTTATAGGAGGTTCAATATGAAGGAATATTTTAAAAAAAAAGAATATAAATATATGTATTTGAGTACTATATCATATAGTTTTGCAAATACTTTGATAGGAACATTTGGAACAGTTATGTTATATAAAAATGGAATACCAATATGGCTTATACTATTAATATATGGGTTAAGATTTGGACTAACAGCATTTACTACACCACTATTTGTAACAATATCTTCAAAATTAGGAATAGCAAAATGTATCCTAATATCTAATATGTTTAATATTATTTGTGCATATATGATGTTAGATGGAACAAATTTATACAAAAATATAATTATATTTATATTGGCAATGGGATTTATGGGATTTTCTAATCCATCTAAAGATTCATTATCTAGTAAGTATGTAGATACAGAGCATATGGGAAGATATAATGGTTTTATAAACATAAGTAATATAATAGGAACTGCATTAGCAAGTTGTTTAGTTGCATGGAGTGTAATAACAGCAAATAATATAATATTATTTACAATAATTACTATATTTTTTGTATTACAATATATATTTATTAAAAAAATAGATTATAAAATAGAGAATAAAACAAGCGCATTTAAAGGCACTATGAAATATATTTTTACAACTAAAAGCAGATATAAAAGAATTTATGCTTTAACTACAAATCAAATAATAGAAAAACAATTTGCACCACTTTACTTATATATAGGTTTAAAAAACTTTTCAGTGTTTTCTTCAATAGTTATAGTATCACTATTATTGCAAATAGTTACTATAACATTGGTTGGAAAATATTCTGATAAAAATTTATCAAAATCAAATAATTTAGTATCAGTTATTAAGACTACAATAACAGGGATATATTTATTTTCTAAAAATAAAGTAATAATATCTATAAATAATACATTAAGCAATAATTTTACAAAGGTATATGAAACATCTATTCAGACATCAATTCAAAATATTATCAGAAATTCAAAAGAAGATAGTGACCTTTTATCAGCAGTAGGTCAAATGAGTTTATGTTTTACAGAAGTAGTTGTATTTTTCCTTCTTGCAATAGTAAGCATTTTTATTGAAGATAAGGTATTTTATATAATATTTATATTATCTATGATTTCAACTATTGGAATCAATTTCAATATTAAAAAAGAAAATTTAAAAAATATAGTTGAATAATATAATGTAAATTTATAATTTTCAATATAAAATTGTAAAGCTTCCCATAGAAAAAAAGTTTACAATGCAACAGAAAAATATACAAAGTTCCAAAACAAGCCTTCGATAATTGGATAAATGGTTATCAAGAGTCATATCAAGTGTCATAGGAGAGATATTTTATGAGAAAAACAAAACTAACTTTGGGAAAAAGTGGGATAGCTTTCTTTGAAGGTTCATCGTGGGGATTTAGATATAAAGAAAGGTTAGAAGATGGATCAACTAAATATGGAAAAGTTAAGGGATATGTAACGGAACAAGATGCTGTAAAAGATTATAATATATATGAAGAAAAATTTAAAGAAAAAAGTAGAGAATATGAAGTAAGCATTAACAAAGATATAATGTTTGTTGATTACTTGATTTATTGGTTTGAAAATATATATTCTGAACGAATAGAAACAACAACAAAAATGGTTAGTTCATATATTATATATAATTTAATCGTGCCTAGTATTGAATATAATTTAAAAATAAATTTAGTAACAACTGATTATTTAGACGATATAATAAAAAGAGCTTCTAATTTAACAGAAAGTGGCGGGTATTCTGCAAGGATGATTATAATTATGGCAATGAAAGATGCGTTGATCGGTGGATATATTTCACACAATCCATCTTTAGATACTAAACAATACAGAAGAAAAAAACCTAAAATTAGAGTATATACTAAAAGGCAACTAAAGAGATTTTTAACAGCATCCCAATCATCAAACTGGTATCTTGAAATATTATTAGGATTATTTTGTGGACTTCGTAAGGGTGAAATAATGGGACTTAAATTTTCTGATTTTGATATGGAAAATAGAACTGTGAAAGTGGAAAGACAAATAGCAAAAGAATATGAATTAGAAAAAAATACTAGTAAAATTACAAAATGTTCATTAGTAGAAAGAAATCCAAAGACTCCTGAAAGTATAAGAACACTTAAAGTTCCCGATATAATTATAGAAGAATTAGAGAAAAGAAATGAAAAAGTAAATTTAGATAAAGCAATTTATAAAAATAAATATATAGATAATAATTATATATCTTGCACAGAAATAGGGGTAGTGCATTCTCAATCAGCTTTAAATGCTAGAATAATAAAAATATGCAGACAACTAAGTTTACCGGATTTGACCGTACACGGTTTAAGACATATGTGTGCAACAATTCTATTAGAAAGTGGAGCTTCACTTGCTAAAATACAAGCATTTCTAGGGCATAGATCAATCCATACAACATTTGAATATTATTGTGAGGTAATGGATGAAAAAGATAAAATATTGGCATTTATGAATAATATTTTTGCTATTGAGGATGGTGATACGAAATGCTAACAAAAGAACAAATGCTGAAAGTTTATAATGATTATACAGTATATTCTGTATTAAAATTAAAAGATAAATACGGATTTAAGGTTAAGCTGACATTTATAGATGGACAGCAAGAAATAAGGCAAATAGGTGGTTTTAAAACAAAAAAAGAGGCAAACCTAGAAAGAGACAAAGTTGTAGCACAATTAGTCAACCACTCCTATGTTGTTTATCCAAAAATAAAAAGTAGTGAGTATTTTGAATATTGGTTAGAAATAGTGATGAAACCTAATTTAACATATAATAGTTATATGTCATATAGAAATGTAGTTAATAATTATGCTATCCCATATTTCAAAAATTACTACATTAATCAAATAAATATGGGACATATTCAAAAATTTTATAATGAAGTTTCAATTAAATATAAATCGATAGCAAAGTTATCAAAAGTAGTATTAAATTCAGCATTTGAATATGCTAAAAAGAATAATTTAATTAATACTAATCCAACATTAAATGTTAGACTTCCGAAAGGAATTGATACATCATATAATAAGGTTCAAGTAATTGATATAGAAAAGACATTTAATATTGAACAGATAAAATTAATAATTGAGAAAAGTAAAGAAACACCAATATATTTACATATATTATTTGCGTTGTTGATGGGATTAAGAAAGCAAGAAATTAATGGAGTAAAATATTCAGATATTGATTATGTTAATAGAAAATTATATTTAAAAAGACAACTAGGAATTGATCCAAATAAATCAAAAGAAGATTGTAAGAAAAAAACATACACGAAACAGGAAATAAAATTAAAAACCTTTTCAAGTGAAAGGGTACTTGATATACCTGATATGGTTTTTGAGGCAATACAAGAACAAAGAAAAATTTATGAAGCAAATAGAAGAAGGAGAATAAATGATAAAACAACTCCCTTTACTGATTTAGGATTTATTTGTTGTTCTACCTATGGGCATCCAAGAAGTAAAGGGTTTCATAAAAGATATTATGATAAACTATTAGAAGAAAATAATTTACCAAAAATTAGATTTCACGATTTAAGACATACATATACCACATTATTATTAATGAATAATCACGATTTAAAGGCTGTATCAGAACTACTGGGACACTCATCAACAATAATTACATCAAGCACATATTTTGATAAGAATAAAATAATTGTTGATTGTAATAAAGAATTAAATTCATTTATTGAATTAGTTAAACCAGATGAAAACTTGTATTCATCAGATACAATAATAGACATAGATACAAATAATATTTTGGCAAAATATTTATATTAAATATATACATAATAATAAGGAAAGACTGTTGTAGCTTTCCTTGTTTTATTGTTAAATTAGTGTTAAAATAAGTTACTGGAAAACATTTAGTTTTACTTGGTTTTATTTAGTCTTATTTAGTCAATTTGTGGCTGAAATTCGTATCCAAGCAAAAAAGACACATTTTTGGGGTTATAAAACTGAATTAGGATACGAATTTTTGATAATTGGATACGAATTTTAGGCTGGTAATAATCGTAGTAAGGAGGACAATATGGAACAAAAAGATACAAAAATGTTCAAAATTCACTCAAAATATACACCTAGTGGAGATCAACCAGAGGCAATAAATTCATTAGTTAAAGGAATTGAAAATGGTGAGAAATACCAAGTTTTACTTGGTGCAACGGGAACTGGAAAAACTTTTACGATTGCAAACGTAATTGAAAAAGTGAATAAACCGACTTTAGTTTTAGCTCATAATAAGACACTTGCAGGGCAATTATACGCGGAACTCAAGGAGATCTTCCCCGACAATCACGTATGTTACTTTGTTTCTTATTATGATTATTATCAACCAGAGGCATACGTTGCTAAGACAGATACATATATAGAAAAAGATTCTTCAATTAATGATGAAATAGATGAATTGAGACATGCAGCAACAGCAGCATTATTAGATCATAATGATGTAATAGTTGTAGCCTCTGTATCCTGTATTTATGGTATAGGTGAAATAGATGAATATCGTAAAAAGCTGTTAATTATAAATGAAGGAGACAAAATTGATAGGGATGAAATATTAGAACGTCTTATTGATATGTTTTATGAAAGAAATAACATTGATTTTAAGCGTGGTACTTTTCGTGTAATGGGAGATATTATAGAAGTTATTCCCATAAGTGAACATGGAAAAGGTATAAGAATAGAACTTTTTGGTGATGAAGTGGAGAAAATTAGTGAGTTTGACACCCTTACGGGCATAGTTACACAAAGTAAAAAAAGCATTACAATATACCCTGCAAGTCACTTTGTAACAAGTGAAGAAAAATTAAAAAAAGCCATAGAAAATATTAAACTTGAATTAAGTGAGCAATTAGAAAAATTTAAATCTGAAAACAAGTTATTAGAATATCAACGCCTTATGGAAAGAACTAATTATGATATAGAAATGTTGTCAGAAACAGGATTTTGTCATGGTGTAGAAAATTATTCAAGACATCTTGCCTTAAAAGGTCCAGGTGAAACACCAACAACTCTATTAGACTTTTTTAAAAAAGATTTTTTACTTGTAATTGATGAATCACACGTAACAATACCCCAAGTAAAGGCAATGTATAATGGTGATCAAGCTCGTAAAAAAGTGTTAGTAGATTACGGATTTAGATTACCCAGTGCAATGGATAATAGACCTTTAAAATTTGAAGAATTCGAGCAAAAATTGGATAATGTAATATATGTATCAGCAACTCCAGGTGATTATGAATTATCAAAAAGCAAAAATGTAGTTGAACAGATTATTAGACCAACAGGACTTCTTGATCCAATAATAGAAGTAAGAAAATCAGAAAATCAAATAGATAATTTAGTTGCTGAAATATATACACGAAAAGAGCACAATGAAAGAGTTTTAATAACAACACTTACAATAAGAATGTCAGAAGAATTGACAGATTATTTGAAGAAACTAGATATTAAAGTTGCCTACTTACATAGTGAAGTAAAGACACTTGAAAGATTAAAAATAATTAGAGACTTAAGAATTGGAAAGTATGATGTTATAGTGGGAATTAATTTACTTCGTGAAGGTCTTGATATACCAGAAGTTAGTCTTATAGCAATATTGGATGCGGATAAACAAGGATTTTTAAGAAGCACTAGAAGTTTAATTCAGACAATTGGTCGAGCAGCAAGAAATGCAAACGGAAGAGTAATTATGTATGCAGATACTATAAGTGATTCTATGGAAGAAGCAATAAGTGAAACAAATAGAAGAAGAGATATTCAAGAAAAGTATAATCAGGTTCATGGTATAATTCCGAAAACAATTATAAAAGAAATTAGAGAAGTAATTACTAATAACAAAGAAACAGAAGAAAAAAGTGAAATAAAAATGACAAAACAGGAAAAGAGTAATCTTCTTCAAAAAATAGAAAAAGAAATGAAAGAAGCCGCTAAAAATCTTGATTTTGAAAGAGCAACAGAATTAAGAGATATTTTGTTTGAATTAAAATCTAATTAGTTGTTAAAAGATATTTATATATGTTATACTAATCATAGGAGATGGTGAATTTTGACAAAAACAAAAGACATTTTAATAAAATTTATTGATTTTGCCATATCAATACTTAGTTATTCTATTATACTAATTGGTTTATCATTATTATTTCAAAATACTATTCAAATTGATAATAGTTATTTTGGTCTTTATAGCGTTTTAGCATCAATAATAATATTTATATTAAACAGAACAATAAAGCCATTATTAATTTGGTTGACACTTCCAATAACGGCTTTGACACTTGGTTTATTTTATCCAGTGATAAATGTTTTAATACTAAAAATTACAGATATAATCTTAGGATATCACTTTTCAATAAATGGTTATATTATGCCATTTATATTAGCAATCTTAATTTCATTAATGCATATAATTATGGAACATATAATAAATAGAATATTGAAAGGAAAATAGTATGAATAGTGTGTTTTTTAAAATAGGTTCAGTACAGATATATTGGTATTCTGTTTTAATTTGTTTGGGCTTTGGTATAGGAGCTTTTTTAGCTCTAAAAGAAGCAAAAAAGTGGAATATACCTAAAGATTATATGTATAATTATTTCTTTTATTTAGTTCCAATTTCAATAATAGGTGCAAGATTATATTACGTAATATTTAATTTTTCTCAGTATAAAGATAGTATAATCGATATTATTAAAATATGGAAAGGTGGACTTGCTATTCATGGTGGTGTAATAGCAGGAATATTGTGGACAATATTTTATACAAAAAAGTATAAAGTAAATTTTTTCAAATTGACAGACATAATGGTAGTTAGTTTAATTCTTGGCCAGGCAATAGGTCGTTGGGGTAATTTTTTAAATGGTGAAGCCTACGGACCTGCAACTACACTCGAATATTTACAGAGTTTACATATTCCTAAATTTGTTATAGATGGGATGCTAATTAATGGTGTATATTATCAACCAACATTTTTTTATGAATCTATTTGGTGTTTAGCCGGGTTTCTATTTATGATTATTTTTAGAAATATTAAAAGTATCCATATTAGTAATTTGACTTCATTTTACTTAATTTGGTATGGAATAGGAAGATTTTATATAGAATCACTTAGAACAGATAGTCTAATGGTTGGAAATATTAAAGTAGCACAATTAGTATCTTTAATTGCTATTGTATTAGGTATAATAATTTTAGTAATATCATCTGTAATAAAAAAATATAAATTAAACTATAGAAGGAGAGAAAATGAAATATTCTACTAATACTGTAATAATAGGAGCTGGAATGGCAGGAATGACTGCTGCTATTTACTTAAAGAGAGCAAATATTGATTTTGTTATTATTGAAAGTAGCGCTCCAGGTGGACAAATAAATAGATCATCAAATGTCGAAAACTATCCTGGTTTTGAATCAGTCGATGGCCCAACACTGGCACTAAATACTTATGAACAATTAACAAAATTAGGAGTTGAAATAACATTTGGATATGTAAATGAAATATATATAAATGGCAACAAAAAATATGTAAAATTAGAAAGTGCAGAGTATGAATGTGAAAATATTGTATTAGCAACCGGTAGAAGTCCTAAAGAACTGGGGCTTGAAAATGAAAGAAATTTAGTTGGACATGGTATAAGTTGGTGTGCTTATTGTGATGGTTACTTATATAAAGATAAAATAGTAAGTGTTGTAGGTGGTGGTAATAGTGCGTTTGAAGAAGCACTTTTTCTATCAAATATTTGTAAAAAAGTATATTTGATTCATAGAAGAGATACTTTTAGGGCAAGTAAGTTGTTGCAGGAAAAAGTTTTTAGTAAAAGCAATATAGAATTAATTACTAATGAAGAAATAAAAAAATTAATTGTTGAAAATGATTATCTAAAAGGACTTGCCTTAAATAAAAGAAAAGTAGAAGTATCTGGTTTATTTATTTATATAGGAAGTGTACCAAATATAGATTTAGTTAAAAATTTGAATATAAATTTGGAAAATAATTATATTGTTGTTGATAAAAATATGGAAACAAATATTGAAGGTATTTATGCCTGTGGTGATATAGTATCTAAAAATCTTTATCAACTAACAACAGCTGTAGGAGAGGGAAGTACTGCTGCAAGTTCAATAATCTTAAAAAGTAATACCAGATAAGGTATTATTTTTTTTCGAAATATAGTATAATGTATAAAGGTGGTAATATGAACAAAAAAGTCGTAGTTTTAGGTGGAGGTACGGGTCTTTCTGCCTTACTTAGAGGATTAAAACAATTCCCTCTTGATATAACTGCAATAGTATCAGTGTGTGATGATGGACAAAGTACAGGTGTACTTAGAAAAGAATTTAATATACCTGCAGTAGGAGATATTAGAAAAGTTATAGTAGCTTTATCCGAAACGGAGCCATTGATAGAAAAACTTTTAAATTATCGTTTTTCTACATCAAGTGACTTAAATAATCATACTATAGGAAATTTACTTTTAACTGCACTTGCTAATATAACAGGAAATATGTCAGATGGAATAGAATCATTAGCAAAAGTGCTTAATCTTAGAGGTAATGTTTTACCTTTAACAGAAGATAATGTAACATTAGTTGGTAGAATGCAAGATGAGACAATTATAGAAGGAGAACATTATATAACTAAAGCAGGAAAAGTAATAAAAGAAGTTTATTATAAAGAAAACCCAGAAGTAAATCCTAAAGCTCTAGAGGCAATTAAAAATGCCGATTTAATCATACTTAGTATGGGCAGTTTATTTACAAGCATTATTCCAAATTTAATATGTAAAGAAATGATAGATGCAATTGATAATTGCAGTGCTAAAATAATGTATGTATGTAATATGATGACTCAGCCTGGTGAAACAGCTGATTTTAAAGTAAGTGATCATGTTAAATTATTGAATAGTTATTTAGGTAAGAAAAAGGTAAATATTGTTGTAGCTAATAATGGTTATATTGATAAAAATATAGTAGAGAAATATGCCTCTTTGGAACAAAAAGATCCCGTTATTTTGGATAAGGAAAACATACCAGAAGACATAAATTTGATATGTTCAAATTTTGTTAGTCTTGAAGAAGGTACAATAAGACATGATGTTATTAAATTATCAACCTATATTTTTTCAAGTTTATTATAATGTCATTTACAAGTAATATAAAAAACGAAGTAAGCAAGTTAAATTTAAATAAAGTAGAAACCATTTCCATGCTTTCTGCTGTAGTAAAAAATATAGGAATAATTAATGAAACAATAAAAATAACAACTGAAAATGCTAGTTTAGCAAGAATGATATTTAAAAATATTAAAGATAATTACCATGAATCGGCAAGAATAGTAGTTCGTCGAGGATATAATTTTAATAAAAATTATTTATACATATTGGAAATTAAAAATCAGATATCAAATATAATTAAAGATTTGGGTTTAGATTATTCATTTATACCTGATTATTTGTTAGCAGATAATAGTTTAAAAAGAGCATATCTTTCGGGATTATTTCTTGCAGTTGGAAGTATAAATGATCCTAAAAAGTCTAGGTATCATTTAGAATTTTTGATAAATGATGAGAACTATGCAGAAAATATTAAGAATTTACTGAATGAATTTAATCTCAATAGTAAAATTATAAAAAGAGATAATAAATTTATGGTATATATAAAAGAAGCAGAAAAAATAGGTGACTTTTTAAGAATAATAAGTGCATCAAATGCTTTGCTATATTATGAAGATATTCGTATATATCGTGAAAATAAAAATATGACTAATCGATTAAATAATTGTGAACAGGCAAATGTAGATAAAACAATCATGGCTGCAAGTAGTCAAATAAAAGATATAGAAATAATAAAAGAAAATGATTTTTATGACATGCTTGATGAAAAGTTAAAAGTCTTAGTAGATTATAGATGTAAATATCCAGAAGTTTCTTTACAAGAACTTAGTGATATAATGAGTCATGAACTTGATAATCATATTACGAAATCTGGGTTAAATCATCGCTTTAAGAAAATAAAAGAAATAGCAAATCGTTTGAAAAATTAAAAGAATTATAGCGGATCAATTCACTATAATTCTTTTTCTTTTACAAAATTTTTATCATCAAATTCAAGATTAGCAAGTGCATAGTTTATACACTGTTTTATGAATTCATTTCTACTAATATCAACTTTACTAGCAATTTTATCTATTTCATTGATTTTGTTTATATCCATACGAATTGATATAACAATTTTGTCATTGTTAATTGCCTTTTTACTAGGTTTGAATGCGTCCATATATTCACACCTTTCTTATATATAATTGTAATATTTTTTAAAAATTATTTATATATTTATAAAATGTATTTAATAATTGTAATACAAATATTGACTACATTCGACATTAATGATAAAATTACCTTGTAAATATTCATAAAATAATCTTAATTATTAATGCTTGTAAAGGAAGATTGGATGAAAAAAATAATTTTAGTAATTACAATTTTATTATTATTTCCTAGTACTATTATTGGTTATGAATGCTCTAGTGCCGATAGAGAAAGACTACAAAAATTAGCAGATAATATTACATATACAGTAGATAGCTATATTGATAATAAAGGAAATACTAAATTTCAGATAATATTTGCTGGAGTTTCTAAAGAAATAGCCATCTTTAATGCTGAAACATATAAATATTATTTTTATCTTGATATGGAAAATAATGGTATTGGAGAAGTATTAATTAATAATATTAATGATAACAATAAATACATGTTTGATATATCTGGCACTTTGAGATGCAATACAATTACTTTAAGAAATATCATTGTAAATATTCCAAAAATTAATGATTTCTATGGAAGTAAAGTATGTAAAGATGCTATGGAATATTATTTGTGTCAAAAGTATACAAGTGTAAATATTGATTATAATGAATTTGAAAAGAAAGTTACTAACTATATTAAAAATAAAGAAAAAAGTAATGATAATTCAATTATTAATAATGTAGATGAAGAAAACTATTTAAAATTCTTAAAGCTGTATCAAAAGTATTATTTTTTTACTTTAATTGTAACAATAAATTTATTTATATTACTGGTATTTAAGTGGTTCAGAAAAAATAAAAAAGAAAGGTTGTAGATGTATTAATGAAAAGAAGACAAATAATAATTGTGTCATTACTATTATTTTTACCCATAATTGCAGGAGCAAAAAATTGGAATTATAGAAATGATTCTATGAATACTAGTTATAATAGAAGTACAGCGGTAATTTCAGGTGATTGGGATTATTTAACTAGTTTTACATCATACAGTTATTTTGAAAATGTTTATAAGACCGAAGATGGAAGCTATAGTACGATATCATTTACCATGTGTGATCCTGAAACAAATGCCGATTTGGAAGCTAAAAATGGTTTTGGGTGTGATTATGTTGATGAAGAATTTATAAGGCCTATACTTTATAAAAATGGTAAAGGAGAAGAAAATGCTGCATATCAACCAAAGATGGAAAGTTTACTAAAACAAACGATAATAGATAATGAATTAAATAGTGATAGTTTGTTTGCTCATGTACTTGCCGAGCAGATTTGTGGGGATTTTTATGAAAATAAGTCAATACCTGCTGAATGCTCTAAAAAAGCTGCTAAAATTGTACTTGATAATTTATTAAAGAAAGCGGATGGCGCTGAGTATGATGAAAATATCGACTTAGTAGATGCTAATATATATCAAGTCTTAAGAGCACGCAATGTATTAACAAACGAATATGTCTTTTTTAATACTGCTGATCGTACTTTGTGTACAGGTGTAAAAAACGGAACACTAAGTTATTATGGTGTCAATGGAGTAATAAGAACTTTATGCGGTGCTTGTGTAAATAAGAAACCGGCTTATTATGGTAGTTCTATGAGTGGTTATGAAAAAATTCCAGCTTGGAGTGAAGGAATATGCATTTGGGATAGTACAGTAGATCCAGACGCAGGAAATTGTCGTGATGATTGTAAAACAACTTGTGCTAGAAGATACGATGAGAAAGATGAAATAATAACATGCTTTAAAAGCTGTATTACTAAAAATGCCGGGGTTGATGAAACTTGTCCAAATTGTGTATCAATATGTGCTCAAAAATGTAATACGATGGAGGGAAGTTGTTTCACAAGTTGTATAAGTGAACGAGCTGGTACAGATCCAACTTGTCCACCAGTAACTTCAAATGGTGGAAGTCCAGATCCCGATCCGGATCCAAATTCAGAACCAGATGTATGTGTTTATGAATATACATTTGTTCCAAATTGTGAAGTTAATCCAAGTTTGTGTGTAAAGAATCCTCAAACTTTACCTGACGATGTTATCATTCCTGGAAGTTGTGGAGAAAATTATTCTTCAGATACATATAAAGTAAAGGAAAGCCTGTGTGATGGATTAGTAAATATTATAGAACATACCCATACTGAAATATCATTTCCTCAAGAATTGACAAGAAAGACAATATTTGCTGGTAAAGGATTTAACTGGTATGATCAGTTTACAGGTTATGCAACTGTTACTACATACGCAGGTAGTAAGCAAAATATAACCGCCGAGTTACAAATCAAAATAGATGCTAAGAATGAATTAGTAGCAAAAAGGAACGCTGAAGCAAAATATCAAGCTTGTTTGGCCAGAGTGGAAGCTAAGAAGGCAGCAGCAGAGTGTTCGGCAGAGGCAGCAATAGGATATAATGAATGTATGAAAAATTCACATGGAAATGAACAAGCTTGCTCTTCAGGATCACCTGAAACAGTTTGTTCTGAAGCATATGAGGAAATTACTACTGCACCCAAAAAAGCAATAGATAAAGTAAATGAACAATATGAAGTACAAATAAATGCAGCTCAGGATAATATACAAGTTTTAAATCAGTGTTTGTTGCAGGCAAATAATTATAAAAGGACTACAAAAGTAGAAAATAATATTGCAAGTACTACAAGTTCTAAAATCATTATTGGAGATTATACACAAATGGCTAATTCAATTAAAGCTATAGAAAAAAATTCAGGTAATTTACTTGAATCATTAGTGCCTAACTCAATAATAAATCCCTATAATTTTGTCATACCAAATTATATACCAAATAAGACAACGGGTATGGCAGTAGCAACCGGTTATAGTAAATATGCCCAAAATCTTGAGGTAGAGTGCCCATTTAAGGTTAATAATACAATTACATGTGATGATGATTCATGTATTCCTGATGATGATAGCCAAATAGCAAGTAATATTATTTATAGACCAATATCTTTAACAAATCCGTTTCCAGATAAAAATAGTAACAACTATCGGGAAACATTAGGGTTATGGAATAAAAAATCCGCGGAACTATTTATCACAAAAAATCGTGAGGTTAATGACTATGAAGTTTATAATTTAACTCCAATGTATAGTATTACACTTACACCATCAGACATCAAAAGTATAAGAGAATATAATAAGAAAAATAGTTATAGTGATTTTAATTTGGAATGTGAAAATGGTTTATATTGTCGTAGTAATTTTTTAAGGAATAGTAATTTTAGTCATATAGTAAATATTGATAATTCATGTGCAATGGGAAATGACTGGTATGCTTGTGATAGTACATTGCTTGGTGATGCTAGGAATAACCTATTACCGATGGAATAGAGGTGTAAATTAAATGAAAGAATCTTTTTGGGGAATAGCAATAGTAACAATAGGTATAATAGCTATATTCTTTGTTTATTTCTTTCAAAATATTACAAATACAGATGAGCATAATTATAACTTACTTAAAGATGTTACAGAGGCAGCAATGTTAGATGCTGTAGATACTTCTGCATATTCCCGTGGAATATTAATGATTGATAGGGAAAAATTTGTTGAAAATTTTGTAAGAAGATTTTCAGAATCAGCAACATTATCAAGGACATATATCATCAATATATATGACATAAATGAATCTCCACCAAAGGTAAGCTTAGAAGTGAGCAGCACTGAAAAAGGGAATGTAACAGGTGGAGAAATATTAAGTTTTGATATTTCGAATAAACTTGATGCAATTTTAGAAATACCGTACTAACCAATTTTAAAAATCAATATGTAGCATTGACTATATATTGATTTTTTGTTTTATTAGATAAAAATATAGTTTACCTTCATTCATGTTAGACATAGTAATTATTTTATAGTATAATATATATACGTGAGGTGATGATATGCAAGAATTTTTTAATTCATTAACAAAACTTGTTAAAGGGTACTCAAAAATTATAATCTCAACTCATAAAAATATGGATTTAGATGGTTTTTCATCCGCATTATGTTTATATAATATTTATACAAAAATGGGAAAAGAATGTTATATTGTATTGAATGAAGTACAAACAAATGATACTATTATAAGATCATTCGAAAAATTAAATAGTAACAGTTTTAATATTTTATACCAAGATGAATTTAGTAAATTTGATTTTGATGGCTGCCTAACAATAGTATTAGATTGTCATAGACCTTCCCTATTTGAAATAGAAGAAATAATAGATAAATGTTTTGATATAATTGTAATTGACCATCATATTAAAAGCCCTGAATATATTAAAAATACAAAGTTAATGTATATTAATACAAATGTGTCAAGTGTTGCCCAAATAATTACAAGTTATAGTCGATATATGAATTATATTCCAGATACGATTCTTGCAACATTATTATTGGCAGCTATAGAGGTAGATACTAATGGGTTTAAGTTTAAAACTACTGAATATACATATGAAACAGCAGCTTATTTGACTAAAATAGGTGCAGATACAATTGTTAAACAAGAAATATTAAGGGAAAGTAGAGAGTCATATTTAGAGCATCAAACTTATATTGAAAGAAGTTATCAAATTAATAGTACAATGATTTTATGTGAAATAGATGATAGAATAGTTACAGCAAAGGATTTAGCTGTAATAGCTGATAGCCTGCTTCAATTTCAAAATATGGAAGCCTCATTTTGTATAGGAAAATTAAAAGAAAATACTTATGGAATAAGTGCAAGATCACTTGGAAATATAGATGTAGAAGCAATAATGTGTAAATTAGGTGGTGGCGGACATGTTACTGAAGCTGCTACAAGAGTAGAAAATACTACAATAGAAGAAGTAAAGAATAAATTGATAGAGATAATAAATGGAGGTTAATATGCAAGTAATTTTATTAAAGGATGTAAAGGGTCAAGGTAAAAAAGATGAAATTATAACTGTAAAAGATGGATATGGAATGAATTATCTCATAAAGAATGGTTATGCAGTAATGGCTACAAAAACTGGTGTAAAACGTTTAGAAAATGAGATAGAAAATCGTAAATTAGAAGAAGCTTCTTTAATTAAAGAATGTGAAAAAATAAAAGATAAATTGGCTAAGATAGAGCTTAAATTTAAAGTAAAAACTAGTAAAGATGGTAGAGTCTTTGGTAGTATTAGTACAAAACAAATATCAGATGCACTAAAAACCAAAGGATTTGATATAGATAAGAAGAAAATAAATCTTGATATTACTTTATCATCACTTGGGTATTATGATGTAAAAATTAATTTACATAAAAAGGTGGAAGCAATTATTAAGGTAAAATTAGAGAAGGAAGATTAGTATGAATGGTAAAGAATTACCTCATGACTTAATTGCTGAAAAATCAGTTTTGGGTGCTATGTTCTTATCAAAATATGCACTTCAAAGAGCGGTAGAAACTCTTTCTAGTGAACAATTTTATGCAGATGCAAATGGAAAAATATTTAAAGTACTAGCAGATTTTTGTGATAAAGGAACACCCATTGATTTAACAACAGTTACATCAGAGTTAGTAAATAGAAATATATTAAAACAAGTGGGAGATGTTGAATATTTAACGGAAATAATTAATATAGTCCCAACAGCTGCTAATATTGATGAGTATATTAAAATAGTTGAAGAAAAAGCAATTCGTCGTAAGCTTATTTCTGAAGCGACTGATATTGCAACCGTAGGGTATACATCATCAGATTCTATAGGAGATATACTAGATACAGCTGAGAAGAAAATATTTAGTGTTGTAAAAACTAGAAAAGGTACAGAATTTAGAAGCATTCAAGACGTTTTATTCAAAACACAATCCGATTTAGAGACACTTGCCCAAAATAAGGGAGAAGTTACTGGCCTTTCAACAGGGTTTTATGATCTTGATAAGGTAACAACAGGCTTGCATCCTAATGAATTAATTATAATTGCAGCTCGTCCCGCAATGGGTAAAACCGCCTTTGCTCTTAATTTAGCAACTAATATTGCTATGAATAGTGATAAAGGAGTAGCTTTATTTAATATGGAAATGAGTGCAGAACAGCTTGCGGTTCGTATGCTTTCATCTGTTGGTCAAGTAGAAGGATATAAATTAAAAAATGGTCGTTTAGAGCACTCTGATTGGAAAAGAATAAATGAAGCAATTAGTAAACTGGCAGATACAAAATTATATATTGATGATACACCAGGTATGACAATAGGTGAAATTAGATCAAAATGTCGTAGATTGGCTTCCACAGAAGATGGTCTTGGAATAGTTATTATAGATTACCTACAATTAATCAGTGGTTCTGATAAATATGCCGGTAATCGTCAACAAGAGGTATCTGAAATATCAAGATCACTTAAAACAATGGCTATGGAGCTTGGTATACCGGTTATTGCCCTTGCCCAATTATCAAGAAGTGTTGAAGGCAGAGATGATAAAAGGCCAATACTTAGTGATCTAAGAGAATCTGGATCAATAGAACAGGATGCAGATATAGTTGCCTTTCTATATAGAGATGATTATTACAATAAAGAAAGTGCCATTGATGAACAAACTAGTAGAAGTGAATTTATAATAGGAAAGCATCGTAGTGGACCAACAACAACCATTGATTTGATATTTAAACGAAATACTAGTACATTTGTTAACTTTATAAATAAAGAAGAAAGTTAGGGGTAGTTATGAAAAAAATATTAGTAGCAATTTTTGTTACTTTAGTAGCGTGTTCTACATTCTATCTGTCATATAATTATAGACATGGGATAGAACCAAATCACTACTATGAAGTATACCTAGATGATGAATTTTTAGGGACAGTTATATCTGCTAAAGATTTAGAAAAATATATTGATAAGCGTGGAGAATATATAAAGAATAAATATAATGTTAAAAAAATATATAAACCAAATGGGTTAGAAATCAAAAAAACATCTACTTATGCAGAAGAAGTTCTTACATCTGAACAAATATATAATAAAATACTTGATAAAAAAGATTTTACAATAGAAGGTTACCAATTTACAATAACAGATGGTGACGTAGTAAAAAAAGTATATGTTTTAGATAAAAATATATTTGAAGAAGCTGTAACAACTCTAATAGAAACTTATGTTGGTGAAGAAAAATATAATAATTTTAAAAATGATTTACAGAAAGAAATAGAAACAACAGGTTCTTATACAAATAATATTTATATAGATGAAAATATTACTATTAAAGAAACTAATATTCCTATTAATGAAAAAATATTTACGACATCAGATGAACTTGCACAATATTTATTGTTTGGTGAAAATAGAGTAGAAAGAAATTATGTTGTACAACCTGGTGACACAATAACAAAAGTAGCCTTTAATAATAAGATTAGTATATCAGAATTCTTACTTTCTAACCCAAGTTTTACGAGTGAAAATAATTTATTGTTTCCTGGACAGGAAGTTGTTATTAGTGAAACTGCTCCACAATTAAGTGTTGTAATTGAAGAAACAACTGTTGAAGATGAAGCAGATAGATTTGAAACTATAGAAGTAATAAATCAGGAAAAATTAGTTGGTGATGATACTATTACTCAAGTTGGTGAAGAGGGATTATCAAGAGTAACAAGAAATACGAAAAAGATAAATGGTGTTGTTATTTATTCAGAGACAGATCGAAGAGAAGTTTTAAAACCAACTGTTGACCAAATAATCGAAAAAGGTGGAAAAGTAATACCTCATATTGGATCACTTACAAGCTGGGGATGGCCTACTAATCCGGGTTGGATTATTACTGATAGACATGCTTGGAGAATTAATCCAGTAACTGGTATGCGTGAAATTCATTCGGGAACTGATATAGCTGGAACTGGTTATTATTCACCTATTTATGCCTCAAATAATGGAACAATCGAAGCCAAGAAAATAGTTAATGACTATGGTAAATATGTATTAATAAATCATAATAATGGATATTGGACATTATATGCACATTTAGCTGATTTTGGTCCACAAAAAGTTGGTTCAGTAGTAGCCCGTGGAGATATAATAGGATATATGGGTAGCACAGGTTATTCAACAGGTGTTCACTTACATTATGAAATGTGGTATGGATGTAGATGGTGTAGAATTGATTCTCTTAGTGTATATTGATGAAGTTTAGTGTACTTGCAAGTGGTAGTACAGGAAATTCAACTTTTATTGAAACAGCAACAACAAAGATATTAATAGATATTGGAATGAGTAGCTTATATATAGAAAAGAAACTTAAAAGTATAGATGTTGACCCTAGTACTATAAATGCTATAATAATTACCCATACACATATAGACCATGTTTCAGGATTAAGAGTATTTATCAAAAAATATCATCCAATTGTCTTTATTACAAGAAAAATGTATCCAGATTTAAAAGAATTTCTGTATGATAATGAATTTGAATTTATTGACGATAAAATTTATTTGGGGGATATGACTATTACAAAGTTTTCGGTATCACATGATGCCCCAGATACTAATGGATACTTAGTAGAATCAAACGAATCTTCTATAGTTTATGTAACAGATACTGGGTATCTAAATAATCGTCATTTTGAATTATTAAAAAATAAAAATGCTTATATATTTGAAAGTAATCACGATATTAAAATGTTAATGGATGGAAAATATCAATATCATTTAAAACAAAGAATACTAAGTGATAGAGGCCATCTTTCAAATAAGGATAGTGCCTATTATCTATCTAAAATAATAGGAAGTAGTACAAAAAAAGTTATACTTGCCCATTTAAGTAAAGAAAATAATACAGAAGAAAAAGCAATAGAAAGTTTTAATGAAATGATAAAACAGACACAATATAGTATAGAACCCATAGTTGCACATCCAAATGAAAGAACGGAGTTAATGACTATATGATTAAAATAATAACTGTTGGCAAGATTAAAGAGAATTATTTAAAGGATGCAATATCAGAATATATAAAGCGGTTATCAAAGTATACAAAATTTGAAATAGTTGAACTAAATGATATAAGTTTAGATAATAACAAAATTATACTTGAAAAAGAAAAAGAACAGATTATTAAGTATATTAATAAAAGTGATTATATAATTTCTCTTGATTTAAATGGAAAAATGTATGACTCAATAGAATTGGCCAATCATATTGATAAGATTTTTATCAATTATCCAAATATAACTTTTATCATAGGTGGATCTTATGGTCTTCACCCAATAATAAAAGAAATGTCAAATGAACTTATTTCTTTTTCTAAATTGACATTTCCTCATCAGCTATTTAGAGTTATGTTACTTGAACAAATATATAGAGCATATAAAATAAAAAATAATGAAACTTATCATAAATGATGAATAAATCATGGAAAAATCATCCACTATTAATTAGGAGATGATTTTTTTGAATAAGTCAGTATTATTATTTATATCGATAATATTATTTTATATATTATTTAGTAATGTAGTTGTTAGTAAAAATTTAATACCAGCAGATGCAATTAGAATTAGAGTAATTCCAAATAGTAATTCTGATATAGATCAAACTATGAAATCTCAAGTAAAAGATATCTTACAAAAAGATATGTATAATTTACTTAAAGATGTAAATGGAATAGATAATGCTAAGAAAATAATTAATAATAACATTTCTAATATAGATACAAAAATAAGTAATTTATTTGAAAAAAATATGTACCATGAATCATATACTATTAATTTTGGATTAAATTACTTTCCTGAAAAAGAATATAAAGGAATAAAATATGATGAGGGTTATTATGAATCATTAGTAGTAACAATTGGTAAAGGTGAAGGTGATAATTGGTGGTGTGTCTTATTTCCTCCACTTTGTCTTATAGAAGCTGAAGAGAGTACAGAGGTAGAATATACATCTCTTGTAAAAGAATTAATTGATAGATATATGTAGGTTTAATAGGAATTAAATAAAATATCATGTGTTTTTACACATGATATTTTATTTAGTCCTATTTAATATTTCTTTTACATATTCGATGCCAAGATCAACATTTTTAGTTACACTATAGAAGTACAAATTATTTCTGGAATTTCCTCTTCTTTGTTTTCATTATTCATAGTAATTGCTAACAAAATTAAAATGTGTTATACTAAACATGCTTTATCAATTAAGATAAAGAAATTATAGATTTGGGTTTTATATAAGAGGTGATATTGTGAGTTTTATAGATGAAAAAATTAAAAAAGAAATAGAAGATGGTGTAATACCTGGAATGAATTATGGAATAGTTTTCGATAAACCTATAATAGGTTCTGTTGGATATAAACAATTAGTTCCAAATAAAGAGTTTACATCAATTGATACTTTATATGATATTGCTTCTTTAACAAAGGTAGTTGTAACTGTGCCTTTAATTTGTAAAATGATTGCTAACAAAAAAATTAATTTTAATGATAAGGTTAGAAAGTATTTATCCAGATTTAAATATGATGATGTAACAATATATAATTTGTTGACGCATACATCAGGATTGCCAGCTGATTTAGACGATAAAAAAATTGTGTCAAAGCAAAACATTTTAGATGATGTTTACAGTAAAGATAAGATATGTGAAACAGGTAAAAATGTAGTATATTCCGATTTAGGATATATTTTACTTGGTGAAATAATAGAACAAGTATATGATAAACCACTTGATATAGTTGCAAATGAAGAAATATTTTTACCATTAGAAATGTATAATACTAGTTATAATCCTCTTGATGCTGAAAAATGTGCTGCAACTGAGGTAGTAGAGGAAAGAGGAGTTGTTAAAGGAATAGTTCATGATGAAAAGGCATGCTCCATGAATGGCGTTGCAGGTCATGCTGGTGTATTTTCAAATGTACATGATTTAATGAACTTTGTTAAGATGATTTTAAACGATGGATTATATAATGATAAACAATTTTTACCTAAGGAATTTATTGATTTGTGGTTTGAACCTATTGTTTATGATAAAAAAAGTGATTGGGAAAGAAGTTTTAGTTGGATTGTTGGTAATAACGATATTGTAATTGAGGAAGGAAAAAATATTATTTCGTTTAATGGTTTTACGGGTCCAAGTATAAGTATCGACCGTGATAAAAGTATAGGAATTGTACTAATGACTAATAGAATTCATCCAACAAGAACCAATCGAAAACTATCAAGTGAAAGACCATTAATTTCAAAAGAAATATATGATAGATTATATACTAAACATCTTTAAAGTTAATTAAATATATTATAATTTATAACAAAAACAGATATAAAGGTAAAAAGATTAAGTATTAAATGTATAAGAATTCTTCTTATAAATATAATTTTATAGGAGGTTTTTTTATGCAACTAATATTAGTAATTATAATGGCAGTATCTTTATCAATGGATGCATTTTCTTTATCACTTGCCTATGGGACACTCAATTTCGAAAGAAAAAATAATATATTACTATCTATAATTGTTGGCTTATATCATTTTTTTATGCCCTTTTTAGGCTTAAAATTAGGAGATATTATAATTGAATATATAAAAATAGAGCCAAAAATAATTGTTTTAATTGTCCTTTCTTTTATAGGTATTGAAATGATAATCGAGAGTTTTAAAGAGGGAGAAAGGGTAAAGAAATTAAAATTTACAGAAATGCTTTTATTTGGTTTTGCAGTAAGCATAGATAGTTTTTCAGTAGGAATAGGTTTAAATGCAGTAAGTGTTTCTCCTGTTATATGTGCAATATTATTTTCAATAACAAGTTTTTTATTTACATATCTAGGACTAATGTTAGGTAAAAAAATTAATAATATGATTGGAAAAACAGCAACATTAATAGGAGGAGTAGTTTTAATAATACTAGGTTTTATATATGGTTTATAAAATATAATTTAATAATGCTTGCCTTCAAACTGTAATTCGTTATATAATTATATCAGATAGGTTTAACACCAATTTGAAAAAATAACATATTAATATATTAGACAGGTGGAGGTAGTATGAAACAGATTATAATTAATGGAGGTAAGCCACTTACAGGAGAAATAAAAATAAGTGGGGCTAAAAATAGTGCTGTTGCATTAGTACCTGCCTCATTATTATCAGATGGTGTTGTTAAAATAGATAATATTCCAAATGTTTCTGATATTGATGCATTAACTGAAACTCTTGAATATTTAGGTGCAAAAGTTAAAAGATATGATGGGTTAATGGAGATAGATCCTACAGTTATTGATAATAAAGTAATACCAGAATCATTGTCTAAAAAATTAAGAGCTTCATATTACTTTATGGGTGCTCTTTTGGGAAAATTTAAACATGTAGAAATGTATTTTCCAGGTGGATGTTCAATTGGTGCAAGACCCATAGACCAAACATTAAAAGCATTTAAACTACTAGGTGCAACAATAATAGAACAAGATGATAGGTATACAATAACTGCCGATAAATTAGTAGGTGCCCATATTTATTTGGATATGCCCAGTGTTGGTGCCACTATAAATACTTTACTTGCTTCTGTTAGAGCAGACGGGTTGACAATACTTGAGAATGCTGCTAAAGAACCAGAAGTTGTAAATGTAGCAACATATTTAAACAATATGGGTGCTAAAATTACAGGTGCTGGAACAAGTGAAATTAGAATAATGGGTGTAAATCATTTAGACGGATGTTTTTCAGAAGTAATACCAGATCGTATAGAAGCTGGTACATATACAATATTAGGTGCTTTAATTGGTAAAGAATTAAGAATTAGTAATATAATACCAGATCATATAGAATCATTATTATCCAAATTAAAAGAAATGGGAGTACCAATTATAATTAATGATGATAGTCTAATAATTTCAAGTGTTGATATAATAAAAAACACTTCTATAAAAACATTAGGATATCCTGGTTTTCCTACTGATTTGCAACAACCACTTACAACACTATTAACTCAGTGTAGTGGAACTTCAAGGTTAGAAGAGACAATATATGAAAATAGATTCCAAAATATACAATATCTAGTTAAAATGGGTGCGGATATAACTATAAAAAGTGAAAGAGTTATATATATAAAAGGGCCTACAAAATTAAAAGGGACATCCGTAGTAGCAACCGATTTAAGAGCAGGTGCTTGTATGTTACTAGCTGGTTTAAAAGCTATAGGAACAACAACTATAACCAATGTTGAACATATATTAAGAGGTTATGAAAACTTAATAGAAAAATTAACTAATGTTGGAGCAGATATAACATTAGTAGATGAATAAAAAAATTAAACATAAATATAATTAAGTAGATATATTATCTACTTTTTTTGGAGGTATTTATGAAAAAAATATTATTTGTTGCTAGTATATTGTTAGGGGTATTTTTAATTTATTTAAGCACACTAGATAAAAAAGTATATTATTTATCTGTCGGTGATGAATTATCTGTAGGCTATAATATATATAATCAAAAAGATTATGGATATACTGATTATATAAAGGATTATCTTGATAAAAAACATATACTTGAAGTATATGCAAATGCTTATTTTAATGAAGATTTAAGAGCAATAGACTTAATCAGAAAAATAGAAGATAATGAGAAAATAAAAGTAAATGGTAAAGTTAGAACTATTAAAAATGCATTAATAAAAGCAGATTTAGTAACTTTATCAATAGGATCTAATGATATTTTAAATAAAATGACTTTGTATGAAAATTTTACTAAAGAAGAAATGTATAATTATATAGATGAATTCTTGAAGGATTTAGATAATTTATTCAAATTAGTCCGTAAGTATTGTAAAGAAGATATAATGTTTATCGGTTATTATAATGTTATAAATAATAAAAATGTTGACAAATATTATAAGTATTTAAATGAAAAGGCAAAAGAACTTACAATAAAATATAAGATTGAATATGTAGATATTTATGATTTTGTTTTTGTAGAAGATAATGCACTATATCCTAATAAAAATGAATATATAAAAATAGGTGAAAAAATAGTTGGATTAATTGAAAAGAAAATATTGGATTAATAATTTGTAAAAATTATATATTTAATGAGAAAACACTTGCAAAATAAATAAATATTTGATATATTAAGTTAGTATTTATCTATGACTTCATGAAAAGTCATGGCGAAAGGAGAATAGTAATGGCAAAAGAAACTAATGTAAAATATATGGATACTCAAGTAACATGTGCTTGTGGAAATGCATTTACTGTTAAATCAAATAGTGAAAAATTACATTTAGAAGTATGTAACAAGTGTCATCCAGCATTTACAGGTGAACAAGGAAAAACTAAATCAAAAGCAGGAGCAATTGATAAATTTAATCGTAAATATGGTTTAACTAAAGAAGACAAATAGTCTTCTTTTTATGTGCCAGGAAGTCTTTTCAAAATAAAAATGAAGTAATCAAATTTATAAAATAATTGATAATAGTTACAAATTATAAAAAGCATATTTAAGGTTTTGATTATTGAGTTGTTAAATGTAAATATATTGCTGATAAAAGAAGAAGTTATTATATAATAAAATAAAACTATTCAAGCAGTTTTATTTAAAAATTCCAAACAGTCTTTGAACATCATGTAATGTCCCTTGTTAAATTCACCATTATTCATTAAATTATTAATTTCATCAATAGAAGCCCATTTTATGGCTTCAACTTCTTCTTTTTGAATTGTCATCTTTGATATGTCTATATCATCCTTTATATAGTATAAATCACAAATAGTGTTTTTCCCATTCGCTTGTTTGAATAAGGTTGGGTTATTAATTTTTATTCCTAATTCTTCTTCGACTTCGGTTATAATACCTTGCAAACTTGATTCTCCAGATTTAGGATGCCCACCTGTAGTAGCCCATTTCCCCCCTTTATCTAATGATCTTTTTTGGATTAAAAAGTCATTATTATTATTTTGAATAAAAATCACGACCATCATTATGTAAGCATTATCTGGGATTTTATCATCCTTTTTTATTGTTTTACCGATTAAATTGCGGTGAATATCATATAAATCTCTTGTTTCCATAAAATCATCCCTTCTAAAATTATTATATCAGCATATAAAATAAAAAGGAATTCATAAGTTATTGTGTGAAAAAAATTGCAGGATAGATTTTTTTGTTGCAATAGATTTTTTTTGTTGCAAAACGATAGATTTTTTTTGTTGCAAAACAATTGACAAACTAAAGAAATGATTGTATAATAGAGCACAGTTTTGATGGGTGTTTGCCCTTAATAATTGCAATATAAGATACCGAATATGGGATATGGCAAGCACTTGCGCTTTCATGTCCTATTTTTTGGTGAAATAAGAGGTGTATTATGAAAAATACAAAAATATTTAAGGCAAATATAATTTTCAACAAAGAATTCGATACATGTAAAGATGATAAAATAGAAATTAATTATTATAAAACTTATGTAGGTAGATATTCACAAGTTTATAAAAATGGTATGTTTTTGTCTTCAAAAGAAAATACACCAGAAGTTTTAAAATGTATAAAAAAATATAAAATAAACAAAATGGATAAAATTTTAGATTTAGGTTGTGGAGAAGGAGGAGATTCAATTTATTTACTTGATTTGTGTATTAAATGATGTTAAGTATGAACATGTTTCAGATATAGATGAAGCATCTAGAAAAGTAAAATAATAATAACAAATTAGAAATTGCTGCAACATCCCGTAAAATAGTGAATTGGGAAAATTTAAAAAATCAAATAAAGAATAATAATTTAAGTATCAAAGAAAAATGGTTTTCTAAAGATATACTTAAATTTGAATATTCAATGTGTATTATAGTTAAAAAGAATTAAGAAGGGGGAAACTAATTATGGAAAAATTTAAATCATTAGAAAGAGTAATTGAAAAGAATCCAGTATTAAAATCCTTTGTTAGGGGATTGCCTAATTTAGGGGGGAGAGAAGATGGAAAAACATTTTCTCCAGAAGTTTTAAAAATTTATAATGCTTTTGAATTGTACGGTAATGATTTATATGTTTTGGAAAATGATAGGATAAAAAATTTAAGTTCTAGATCTTTAGGTGGAGGAAGTCCAATGAGAACTCCTGCGTTTCCATTGTGTAAAGAAGCATTAATAGAAGAAATACAATTAGATAAACTGTCTGATTATCCTATGGCTGCTGGCGATGAAAAATCGAGAAAAATAATAGCTGAGTATTTAATAAAAGAAGGATTTAAGAGTAATAATGGTATTAATCATGATAATATTATTTTTACTATATCAACAACGCAGGCATTTAATATTATTATGAAAATTATTGCAAGACCTTATGATGTTATTTTAATGACAGGCCCTAACTATGGATTGTTTACATTTGTTCCTGAGAGAACAGTTGGAGCAACTGTAGAAATTTTACCTTTGTCGGAAGATGATAATTGGTATGTAAATCCTCAGAAATTATCTGAAAAAATTGATGAGATTAATTTGAAATTAAAAAGACAATATAATGGTAAATTATCTTATACTCCACAAGTTGTTGCCTTTTTAAATGAGAATCCACATAATCCATTAGGTAAAGTTATGAGTGAAAAAAATTCTCAATTATTAGAACAAATAGGTAATGCATGTTTAGAAAAAGGTGTGTTTGTAATAGACGACATTATTTATAGAGATTTAACATATGATAGAAATAATTTATCAAAGCCTATGGGAACATATAAAAAATATTTTGATAATACAATAACTATAACTGGATTATCAAAAAGTTACGGAATGGCTTCAATACGTTCCGGCATGGTAGTAGCAAATGAAATAATAATAAGAGGAATAAGAAATTATATTTTTCAAACGATGGATTCTTCTCCGGTTCTACAAGGAAAAGCATTAGCAGGTGCTTTTAATGCAACAGAAAAAAGAAATATAGAATATGAAAAATATTTTAATCCAATTATTGGTGAATATAAATATAGATTAGAATTATTAAAATCTTTAATACAAGGTTTGGACACAATTGAAGATTCACAAATTAGACATCAAATAGAATTAGATATTATAAAATATGCAAAAAATGATTTTAATGTAAAAGAAATTATGGAAGGTATTCCTGGAGTTCAATTTGTAAACGGAACAATACCAGAATCAGGATTTTTTGCAATGTTAGATTATACGAGATTAAAAAATAAAAAAAGTGATTATGGAAGAATAATTTCAAATGAAAGTGAATTATTAAAATATATGTATGAACAAGAAAAAATAAAAATAATATTAGGGCAATCTATTTCATGGCCCAATTCAGAGCAATTAGTAGGAAGAGTTACTACAGCTTTATCACGTGAAGATTTAGTTGAACATTTTGGAGCAATGAATAGATGTTTAAGGAAGTTGAAATGAATTATGAAAAAAGTAGGGATTGTATCTTGTGACAAATGGAAGAATAAAATTAAAGAAGATTTATTACTTCAAAAAGAATTAATTAAACATGGAATAGATGCTGAAATAATTTCATGGCAAAATAGCAAAATTAATTATAATGAATATAATTGTTTAATTTTAAGATCTGTTTGGGGCTATCAAGATTGTTACGAAAAATTTAAAGAATGGTTATTGTTTGTTAAAGCAATTAATTTAACTTTATTTAATGATGTGAATATAATAATGGATAATATAAGGAAAGATGTACAATTTGAAATATTAAAAAAATACAGTATTTCATATATTCCTACAACAATAATTAAAGAATCAATTGATTGGAATAAGCTAGACTTTTATGGAAAAAAAATTGTTGTAAAGCCCATAATATCGGGAAGTGGAAATAACACATATAAGTTTGATTTAAATGAGGAAGTAGATGAAATAATTAGAAAAAAATATGAAATAATACTTCAACAATCTGATAATGGTTTAATGATACAGCCTTTTGTTTCTGGAATTAATAAGGGTGAATATTCTTGTATTTTTATAGATGGAATTAATACACATAATATATTAAGATTTCCTGGAGTTTTAGGAGAAAAAAAACGGGCTGAATATTTAACGACAGTTCCCAAAAGTGTATTAAATTTGGCAACACAAGTTTCAAATATTCCTGAGTTTTCTGGATATTTATATGCAAGAATTGATATTGTTTTAGAAAACAATAGACCATATATAATGGAAGTGGAACTAACAGAACCAGATTTACTTATAAAATATATTTCTGACGAAGAAATTCAAGGGCAGGTTTTAAATAAATTGGTCAAAAAAGTAGAAAGAAGAATATAGATGAAGAAAACTTTATTATATTTTGAGGAAATGGAATGTCCTCTATCGAAGACTTTGTTTGCAAGAGAAGATTTAAATATAATAATTTTAAGAACAACTAAAAATTTAAAATTTTTCTCAAAAGAATATTTAGAACAAACAAAAGAATATAATGTATTTGTTGCTAATTATGAAAATGACATCATTCAAGAAGTTGGTAAATTAAAAAAATGGTGTGATGAAAAAAAACTTAATCCAACTAATTTTTTGAATGATTCAGAGTATTATTTAGAATATGCTAATAATTTTGCTAGATTATTAAATTTACCATCTTTAACAGAACAACAAGTATTGTGGGTAAGAGATAAAGTTAATATGAAAGAAAGATTTAATGAAATAGGATTAAATACTGTCACTTTTTCTGCAATAGAAAATAAACAAGATATAGTGAATTTTTTTAATAATCATGGTGAAAAAAGAATTGTTTTCAAGCCAAGAAGAGGAATGAATAGTGTAGATACATATATTATAAATTCTTTAGAAGATATTGAAAATTTATCAGTATCAATAAAACCTAATAAGTATATGGTAGAATCATTTTGTGATGATCATGAATGGTCTATTGAAAGTATTGTGCAAGATGGTAAAGTCCTGGATTCTTATGTTACATATATTCCTAATGCTACTATATGGGCTTCAATTGCCAATAATTTAAATTGCCATATGACAGTTCCTAAAATCCCTGAATATTTTCAATTTGTTCCTAAAGATTTAATTCAAACGATAGTTTCTGGAATGAACTTAAAAAACGGTGTTATGACAATTGAAGTTTTTATAAGTGAAGATGGAAAAGTAATGCCTAGCGAATTAGGTTGGAGATTACCTGGGTGTCAAGCAACTACTAATCATAGTTTATCCTATGGAATAAATATTTACGAATTGTTAATAGATATTATGATGGATAAAAAAGTTGAACTAAATTATCGTGATAAGATAATTAGTGTAGGAGATTTATATTTACCTAATAAGGAAGGTATTATAACAAATGTAACATCATTAGATGAATTATTAAGAATGGATGGTGTTATACAAGGTGAAATGTTTGCAAAAATAGGTGAGTATCAAGTTAAAAGAAGAGTAGGAAACGACGCTTCTGGTTGGGTTCAAGTAATGGGAAGAAATGAAACAGAAACTTTAACAAAAATGCAATCCATATTTGATAAATTTGTCATTGAAACAGATAAAGATATAAAGGAAAGAAGTGTAAAACATGTTAAAAAAATTTAGTTGTATAGTATTAATAATATTTTGTTTGTTAATTTCTGGATGCAGCAATAATGTAAAATCTATAAATAGTCGTGAAGATTTGTCAAATGCTAAAATAGGTGTATATACAGGTTCAGAATATGATATTATACTAAAAAATAATATAAAAAGTGCAACCACAGCTTATTATAATAGTTATAGTGATGAAATATCAGCTCTAAAATCTGGAAAGATAGATGCTTTTTTAACAGATGAACCACTTGCCAAAGAAATTTTAAGAAATAATGAAGGTTTAAAAATTTTAGATGAAAAGATGACAATAGATAGTTATGCTTTTGCTATAAATCCGCAAAAAACGACTTTAAAAGAAGAAGTGGATGAAATTATTTTAGAAATGAAAAATGATGGTACATTAACAAAATTAGAAGAGAAATGGTTTGGAGATATTGAAGAAAAAAAAGAATTAGAAAAATATGATTATAAATATACTGATACCATAAAATTTGCAACAGTATCTGGATCTGCACCATTTGCATATATGAAAAATAATAGAATTGTTGGATATGATATTGATGTAATCAATTATATTGGTTACAAGTTAGGATATAAAATAGAAATAGTTGAAATGGCTTTTGAAGGTATGATAACGGCTCTAGTATCTGGTAAAGTGGATATAGCTGGTTGTTCTATAATTGTTACAGAAGAAAGAAAAAAAGTAGTTTTATTCTCAGAACCAAATTATACAGGTGGAATAGTATTAGTTACAAGACAATAATAATGGGTAAAATATGAAGAAGAAATTAAAGATATTATTAATAATATTGTTATTGAGTATTTTGATTATTATTTTTAAAAGTGAAATAAATGTTTTAATAAATAATATAGTAGTTAGTTTTTTTAGAACAGTAATAGAAGAACAAAGATACAAATTATTGTTGCAAGGATTTATATCAACTACAATTATTTCTATAGCATCTATTATTTTAGGAACATTGTTAGGGATAATAATTTATTGTATAAGCAAAAATAAATTGAAAATATTAAGAAAAATAGGAAAAATTTACGTGCAAGTTATGCAAGGTGTGCCAATTACTGTATTACTTTTAACTTCTTATTATGTTGTTTTTGGAAAAATAAATATTGAACCTATATTGGTTGCTGTTATTACATTTTCTATTTATTTTTCTGCATATGTTTCTGAAACTGTTAAAGGTGCTATGGATTCTATTAACATTTCACAAATTCATTCAGCTTATGCTCTTGGATTTAGTAAATTTCAAACTATTAAATATATTATTTTGCCACAGGCTTTAACATATACAATTCCAGTATATAAGAATGAAGTTGTATCATTAGTGAAGTTAACTTCTATAGCTGGTTATATATCTATTATGGATCTCACAAAGGCAAGTGATATAATTAGAAATAGGACTTATGAAGCATTTTTCCCTTTGATAATAACTGCAATAATTTATTTTATATTATGTTATTTTATAGGTAAAATTTTAGATTTATTATATAAAAAAATAAACCCACGAAATTATGCAAGGGGTGATAAATAATGTTGAGATTGGTTAATGTTTCAAAAAAGTATAATAACAATAAGGTTTTAAAGAATATCAATTTTGAAATAAACCAAGGTGAAGTTGTTTCCATAATTGGAAAATCAGGGTGTGGCAAAAGTACATTGTTAAAATGTATAAATAGATTAGAGTCTATTGATAATGGTAATATTTATTTTGATAGTATCGATATTACTGAAATGAATATATTAGATTTAAGACAAAAAGTTGGGATAGTTTTTCAAGAATATAATTTATTTGAACATTTAACAGTTTTGCAAAATTTAACTATTGGTCTAACAAAAATTAAGAAATATTCTGATATATATGCAAAAAAAGAAGCTATGAAAATTTTGAAAAAAATTGGATTAGAAGATAAAATAAATAGTTATCCTAATGAATTATCAGGAGGTCAAAAGCAAAGAGTTGCGATAGCACGAACTTTAGTAATGAAACCAAAATTGATTTTATTAGATGAACCAACTAGTGCATTAGATAAAGAAATGAAAAAAGAAGTAATAAATTTAATTATGAGAATGGTTAAAGATGATATGACTTTATTAATTGTTTCTCACGAAGAAGAATTTGTTAATAAAATATCTGATAAGATAATTTATATACAAAAAGGCAAAGCAATTATATATGATAATATAAAAAAGAAAGAAATAGAATAAATGAGTTTTGAAGATTATCTGGTATTAAAAAAATAATTCTGGAGCTTCATCTGTCGAAAAATATAAATTATATAAAGATGATAAGTATTATTTGTTAAGAATTTTGATGCAGTATTTATAAGTAGTAGATATAAAGCTTTTGTAAATGTGGAAAAGTAGTTGAAAAATGGTATATTTGTACCTAAAATATATTCAAAGGAATTATTAAATCAAGAAAAAGAATATGCTTTATTATAACGGATAGATGGTATAAGTTTAAAAAATTAACTGATATTGAAATAGAAATTCAGTATGGTGAAGTAGGTGCAAGTGAATTATTAAAAATGCAAAATATTAATATGTCTAGTAAAATAATAATTTATGATAGATTTATAGAATCATTTTCAAAAAAATTAACAAAACTGGTAGATTTGAAAATAGAAAAAGAAAGTGTGATGTTATTACGTGATTTTGTAATGAAACATTAAAATATAATTTAAAAATTAAAAGATAATAGTATAATTCATGGTGATTTTTGTCCTGCAAATATTATAGTTGATAATAAGTTAACATTTATTGATATGGGTGTTTGTAATATTTTACACCATTGGTATAATTTAACTATTAATGCTTGTAATATGGGATTTCCTAATTTTTATTCAGGCGTTATTGAATTTTATTTCCAAAATAATATATATAGAGATTTTTGGAAAGTATATAATTTATTTTTATTCTTTACGTATATTAGATTGTATTTTGTACGCGTTAAGGACTAGCGGAAATCCGCTAACAAGCGGTGAACAAAAATTAAATGAATCTTTAAATTATACTAATTATTTTTAAAATGATATACCTAATTGGTTTAATAAAGATATAAGGGTAAGGAGGAAGATATAAATGTGTGAATTAAAAAAATATGAATGAAATAAAGTTATTTTAATGGCTTGTTCAAAATGTAATGTGGCCTGTAAACATTGTTATATTGGTCATACAGGTAATAGAACTTATGAAGAGTTAAAAGGATTAGCTATGTTTTTTACTCCGAAAAACATAAAATAGTAGGATAAGACTGGATTATGACTAGTAGGTTAAGAATATTTAAAAAAAGAAATTATTGATATGCTAAAAGGTGTTGGAATAAAAATATTTTTATGTCTTATCATTTTTGTATTCAAGATAGTTTGAATGGCATTACTAATTAAATTCTTAATAATGTAATAAGAAATTTAAGAGATAGAGATATGAGAGTTGTTTTAATGACTACAATAACAAGTCAAAATGCTAAAGATACTTTAAATATATGTGATACAACATATGAAATTGGAGTATCTGAAATTGAGTTTAATAAAATATTTATTCAAGGAAGAGCCAAAAATTTAACTAATATAGGTTTAAATTTAAATGATTATAATACTTTTTTGCTTAGATATTATTAATGAACTAGATAGATTTTATTGTAGTGCAGGGGGTGAAAAAAGTATGTGTAACTCCTGATAACAAAGTATATGGGTATACTTGCATATGTAAACATTGATATGAAGTGGGAAAAATTATTGATAGATGAATCTTCTTATATAAAGATTTTTATAATGATTGTTAATGGCGTTTAGGTAATAAGATAGAGGAGTTAGATGTTGCAAGAACTTAATGATTCAAATATAAAAAAATTAATAAAAACAATTAGATAAAAGGAATTGCATAAGTTATGGGGGGTTAAACAATGAATAATGAAGAAGCATTGATTAATTATGTTGTAGAAATATGTTATAAGAATGGTCTTGGAAAAGTTTGGAGTTGCAAACGACAGAATATAGGGTTTAATAGAATAGTATATAATGTAAATGATATGTTTGTAATTAAAATATGTATAAATTATGAAAAAGAATCTGGAATAATAAATGAAATTCAATATTATGTAGATAATCCAAATTATTTTACCCCAAGATTAATTACATATGATATTTCAAAAGAAGCAATCCCGTTTATCTACACTATTGAAGAAAAAATAAACGGAAATAATTTATTTAATGTGTGGGGTAATTTAGATGAAACACAGAGAGAACATTGTTTAAATGAATTAGTTCAAATACTAAAAAAAATACATAAACCAACAAAACAAAAAAATGAAGCTATTGCAAATATACTTTTAAAATATGATGAGTATTTAAGTAGACTTAAATTATCTGGTTTATTATTACCTGACCAAGTTGGTTATTTAAATGAATTAAGAAATGTTTTGACATTTTATTTTGAAAATGCCAGTTTTGGGTTTACCCATGGGGATATTCATTTTAATAATATCATATACTCAGAGGAAGGTTTGGGATTAATAGATTTTGAATGTTATGATATTGCTCCGTTAGATAAAGATTTTGACTCTATAAATAGGATGGTTAGAAATCCAAATAGTTTACTAAAAAAAGGATTGCAATTATCTGTAAATCCAAAAGATTATGAAAGAATTATACCCTATTTAATTAAGGATTATCCTGAAGTTTGTAAAAAGGATAATTTTGAAAATAGATTATTAATTTATGATTGTATAAATTCATTAAAATGGTTAAAATTTTATCCAGAATATAAACCATATCGTGATATTTTATTTGTTAAAAGCAAAAAACTTATTAAATAAACCAATTTATGTTATAATGTAGATGATTATTATAATTTTCTATATGGGAGGTGATTATGTGCTAGTAAGTGTTGAAGGATTAGATGGTGTAGGAAAGACTTCGGTTACAAATTATTTATCATCTTCATTAAATATGACAATAATAGAGAAACCAATAAAAAAATTATTGTATTTAGATGATGAACAATCAAAAAAAATAACAGGAAAAATTTATGGCCGTTATTCAAGTAATATTCAAGCAATGTATTATTTAATGGGATTTCTATCCGTATTAGAGGATGCTAAAAAAGATGATATATTAATGGATCGAGGATTTTTATCAACATATTATTTTTCATACAATAAAGAAAATTCAGTCTTATTTGATATGTTTGTTATGAATTATGGAGTGCCAGATTTAACAATTGTATTGTATGCTTCAGTTGAAGAACGTATAAAAAGAATTAAAAATAGAAATATTTCAGATGATGATCTTAAAAAGAAAAGATTATATGTTGATGGTTATGATAAATATTTTGAAGCGTTAAAAAAATATAATATGCCTTATTTATTAATAAATAATGAAAACTTATTATTGGAAGAAACTTTATCTTTAGTTTTAACTTTATTAGAATTAGTTCTTGAAAAAAGCGAAAATTTGGATATTTTAAAAGATTTATTTTCTATTGAAAATTTATTTTTAAATAACCAATACTCTTTTCAAAGAATTACTGAATTAATCAGCAGTAGAATAAATAGTGATGTTTCAATTAACAAAACGAAAGTTTTAAAAAAAGGGAGTGATAATAATGAAACAATTAATTACTAACAAGTATAATTTAATAGATTCAGATATGACAGAGGTTGTAAAAAGAGTAAAGGTATTATTGGTAAATTCTAATAATGATGTGTTATTGGGATACTCGCATAACAATTATCAATTTCCCGGAGGACATGTGGAGGATAATGAAACACTTATTCAAGCAGTTAATAGAGAAGTATTAGAAGAAACAGGAATAGAATTAAGAATAACTAACATTGAACCTTTCGCATGTGCAATTGGTTATTATAAAGATTGGCCTGCAGAAGGTAAAAATAGGAAAATTGAAATCTATTATTATGAAGTAAAAACAGATGAAAAACCTAATTTAGAAAATACTGAATATACAGAAAATGAAAAAGAAGGTAATTTTGAATTGAGATATATACCATTATCAAATGTTGAAAATATATTAAGCGCAAATGCAGAAGAATATGGTGATAAAAAAGGGATTGCAAGAGAAATGATTGATTTGTTTGATGTATATAAAACAATAATAAATGAATAATTTACAAGTTAATATCAGTTCTCTTTGAACTGATATTTTAGTATACAGAGGTGAGTGTAATGAAATATATAATTGCTATTGATAGTGATGGTACGCTTAGAAAAACAGATGGTACAATATCCGATTTTACTAAAATGGTAATAAAAAAACAAATAGAAAAAGAAAACGTAGTAGTAATTTGTACAGCAAGGCCACGATACCATACACAAAAAATAAGCAACGAGGTTGGTGCTAATAATTTTATAATTTCCTCGAATGGTTCAGAAATATATGATGTTCAGAAGAAAAAAGTTATTTGGGCTAAGTATATTGATAAAAAAAGTTGTAAATTACTATATGATTACGCAATATTAAACAATATAAGAATAATGTATGTATTGGAAAATACTGAATATGTAACTCAATTTACGAGAAATGATAATCAAGTATTGTTAACTGATGATAATTTTGATGAAGTTATTAACAATAAAGTTAAACAAGTAATGGTAATAGGTAAAGAAAAGGACAAAATAAATATGTTTAAGGAAATAGTTCAAAATGAATATAAAATGAATATTCTTGATTCTTCTAAGGAAAATAGCGAAGAAAATTGGTTTAGTGTTGTGAGTAATGAAGCATCTAAGGGGATTGCTGTCTTAAAATTGTCTAAATATATAAATGTATCCAAAGAAAATATAATTGCCATTGGGAATGACAATAACGATATATCAATGTTTAAAGTTGCTAAAATAAGTGCAGCAGTTAGTAATTCAACAAAAAAAGCATTAGAAAATGCAAAATACAAAATTAAGAGTAATGACGAAGATGGAGTGGCAATTTTTTTAAATGAATTGAATTTATAAAAAAATGAGCTCTTTGTCAAATAGTGTTGGTAGACAATAAATCTGATAAATGAGTTGATTATAGGGGCAGTTCAAAATCACCCTTTTTTTAATACCTTTAATAAAAAATACACGAGCTATAAAATAATCGAATTTTCCATATCCAAAAGCAATTATCTTGCTAAATCTAATTAAATTATTAGTACCTTAATATCATATTTAAATGAGTTTTCAATATATTTAATATTTTCTCTGTATAATTTTCATTCATTTTCCATTGTTCACAATCGTTTAATACTTTTTTAAAATTGTTAATATTGAACTTATAATATTCTTCAAAATTATATAAGTATTATCATAAAAATGATTGTTTAAGATATCAAAAACTATCTAAACTCCTTGTAAATCATAAAAAAAAATATTATAATGGTTATGTATTATAAGGAGACAAATTATGACAATATTTTCAGTAGTATTAATTTGTGTAATTATTCTTTCCATTTTTCAAATTGTACTAGCAATTATTTTTTATGATTTTGCTATTAACACAAGAAAAGATAGAACAAAACAATTTGAAAAAGGAAAAAATCAGGTAATTATCCCTGAACTTACTGCAGAAGAAAAAGAACTTTTAAAAACTGCTAAGGATGTATATATCAAATCAAATGATAATTTAAAGTTACATGCTTTAGAATTAAAAAGTGAATTAAATAAAGATTGGATAATTATAACACATGGTTATTTTAGTAAAGCTGAACATTTAATGCCATATGCCATAGAATTGATAAAAAATCATAACTTATTGTTAATTGAATTAAGAGGACATGGTAAAAGTGAAGGAAAGTATATAGATTTTGGTATTAAGTCTAGATATGATATATTAAATTGGATAGACTATATAAATTATTCGTACAATAATCCTAAAATTGGTTTATATGGATTATCTATGGGAGCATCATCAATTATGATGACTGCCAATTTCACATTGCCTAAAAATATTAAATTTATAATAGAAGATAGTGGTTTTACATCTGCTAAAGAAGAACTACAATATCAATTGAGAAAAGTGTTTCATTTCCCAACGTTTCCAACCTTAATGCTTGCAAATTCATATATAAAAATGAAACATGGATTTACTATAAATGATGGAAGTGCAATAAACGCATTGCAATATAATAATGTGCCAATTTTATTTATACATGGTGATGATGATAAACTTGTTCCAACATATATGATTAATAAATTATACGAAGCTAATGCTGGCATAAAAGATAAATTAATAATAAAAAATGCAGGTCATATTGGATCAATGTTTAAATCAAAAGAAGAATATTGGGATAAAATAAATAAATTTATAATAAAAAATGAGGAGATTTAGATGACTGAGGATAGAGAAAAAATAATTGAACAATTAAAAGAGTATAGAGTGCATGTTGCTAGTTTAACAGAAGAAGAAAAAAAACAAAGAGATTTATATTTGAAGAGAATTAGTAATGGAGAAATACAGGGCCCAAGTACAGGTTTTTCTAGTTTAGATAAGCCTTGGCTGAAAAATTATTCAGATCAGGCTATATTGGCTGATATTCCTGAAATGACTGCGTATCAGTATCTCAGATTATGCAATAAAGATAATAAAAAGTTATGTGCATTAAATTTTTTTGGTCTAAAAACAAGTTATGAAAAATTGTTTCAAAAAATAGAACAAACTTCAAAATCTTTGACAGCACTTGGGGTAAAAAAAGGGGATGTTGTTTTAATTAATTCTGTTACTTTACCACAAACTGTTTATTTGCTTTATGCACTTAATAAAATAGGTGCAATTGCTAATTTAACTGATTTAAGAACAGATGCAAGCGGCATGAAACATTATATTAATGAAGCTAATTCAAAATTTATATTTACATTAGATTCTTGCTATGAGGGGTTTAAGGATATAATTAGTGAGACAAATTTAGAAAAAATAATTTTCTTAAATCCAACGGATGAAGTTCCGTTGATTGCAAAAAAAATATCAGAGCATCAAGAACAAAAGAAAATGTCATCATCTGAAAAAGAGAAAGTAAAACAGGAACATATAAGAATAGAAAATTATTTAAAGACAAATCCTATGATTATAAAATGGAATGACTTTTACAAGATTGGAGATTTGATGCAACCGGTCATAGAAAGTGAATATGAAAAAGATCAGCCAGTAGTCATAGTTCATACTAGTGGAACAACAAGTATGCCTAAGTCAGTCGTTTTAACAAACGAAAATTTTAATGCAATGGCATTACAATATGGCATGTCTGGGTTTGATTATCAAAAAGGTGATAGTGTATTAAATATTATTCCTATTTTTGTTGCATATGGGGTTGTTAATTCTCTACATATGCCACTTTGCCTTGGAATGACTGATATCGTATATCCAAAAGTTGTAAATGATGATTTTACTGATATTATTAGAAAGTTTAAACCAAATCATGTTATAGCAATACCAATGCATTGGGAATTTTTATTGAAAGATGAAAAGATGAAAAAATTTGATTTAAGTTTTTTGAAAACATCCGCATGTGGTGGAGATAGTTTCAATGTTGAGTTAGAAAAACAATTAAATAAATTTTTGGAAGAACATAATGCTAAAAGTAAAATTGTAAAGGGATATGGAATGACAGAAGTTTCAGCTTGTGCTGTTACAAATACTAATAAATCAAGTGAAGTTGGTACAGTTGGAATACCAATGGTAAAAAATAATATTGCTATAATTGACCCTGAGACTGGATCAGAATTAAGATATGGTGAAAAAGGTGAAATATGCATATCTACTCCTACAATGATGAAGGAATATTTAAATAATGAACATGAAACATCTAAAACAATAAAAACTAATAATTATGGAGAGAGATGGTTATATAGTGGTGATATGGGTCATTATGATACTTCATTAAGCATAGATGGAAGATACAAACGATTAATAATTAGGAGGGGTTTTAAGGTTTCTGCAAAGGCTATTGAAAATGTTATCATGAAAAATGCAAAAATTGAAAATTGTGCTGTAGTAAAGGCACCAGATATAGATGATGGTGAAATACCATTTGTATATCTTGTATTAAAAGAAAAAAATGATGATGTTAATAGTATAATTGTTGAAGTTAAGTCCTTATGTCAAAAAGAATTACCTGAATACTATTTGCCAAGTCAATTTATCGTAGTAAATACCTTACCTTATACAAAAAATAATAAGTTAGATTTAGTTCGTTTGGAATCAGAAGCAATTAGACTAATAAATGAAAATTGCGAAGATTTAATTAAGAATAATATGATTAAAAGGGGATGATTAAATGGATAGTGCAATATCTTTTACTGTTTGCAGTTTATTTTTTAGTTTACTTCTAACAATAGTATACTTTTCAAAAAAAAGGTTAAATATAATTGAAAATAAATTATATGCTTTGCTTATTATAACTAATTTAATTGGTTTAATAATACACATTTCTTGTGGAATTGTTACTCCTATGATTGATGGTGATATGATGAGTATAGTTTTTAGTAAACTATACTTAGGTTACTTAATAACTTGGATTATGTTGTTTATGATATACATTTTTGTTATTTCAAGAAAGGGAAAATTTGAGCAAAAAAAACAATTTGTTGAATTAAAAAAGTATTTAAAAAAAGTTTTCATTTTTATGGCTTTAATTTACATAATATTTATTATTATAATGATTTTATTACCTATAGTAATTTATAATAATGGAAATGGTGTAGTTTATACTGCCGGTCCAAGTGTAAAATTTTTATATATAATTTCAGGATTTTGCATATTTGTTATGTTAAGTTGCATGATTATGAATTTTAAAAATATCAAAACAAAGAAATATTTGCCAATATTTATGTATTTACCAATAAGTGGAGCTGTCATTTTAATTCAATCACTCCATCCAGAATTGCTATTAATGACAGCTATGGAAACATTTATAACTTTTCTTATGTATTTTACAATAGAAAATCCTGATATGAAATTAATGAATGAATTAGAACTTGCAAAAGATCATGCTGAAAAGGCTAATAGAGCAAAATCTGAATTTTTAAGTAGTATGAGTCATGAAATAAGAACTCCTCTAAATGCAATAGTTGGTTTTAGTGAATGTATTAAGACAGAGGAAACTCTTGAAGATGCTAAAAAAGATGCTGAAGATATTATTATGGCAAGTAGCAACTTACTTGAAATAGTTAATGGTATTCTTGATATTAGTAAAATTGAAGCAAATAAAATGGAAATAGTAAATACTAATTATCGATTACTTCCTAATTTAGAAAATCTTGCTAAATTAATGATACCTAGAATTGGTGATAAACCAATTGAATTAAATACATCATTTGCCCCTGATATTCCAAGTGTTTTATTTGGAGATATTGGCAAAATTAAACAAATTATAACTAATATTTTAACTAATGCTGTTAAATATACAGAAAAAGGATATATTAATTTCAATGTTAGTTGTGTAAATCAAGGTGATAAATCATCTCTTGTTATATCAGTAGAAGATACAGGAAGAGGTATAAAAGAAGATAAAATCAATTCGTTATTTACAAAATTTAATAGACTAGAAGAAGATAGAAATACAACTATTGAAGGAACTGGTCTTGGACTTGCCATTACAAAAAGTTTAGTTGAAATGATGGGTGGAAAAATAATTGTTCAAAGTGTATATGGACAAGGTTCTACTTTTACCGTTTATTTGCAACAGCAAATTGTTAAATTACATGATGGTGAAGAAGAAAGACCTGTTGAAACAGAAGAATTAATTGACTTTCCAAATGCAAGGGTATTAATTGTTGATGATAATAAATTAAATTTAAAAGTTGCAGATAAATTACTTAAAAAATATGATATTCATACTGTGTTATTAGAAAGTGGTTTTGATACTATTGAAAATATTAAAGATGGCAATAAATATGATTTAATTTTATTAGATGATATGATGCCTAAAATGCGTGGTACCGAAACATTACAAAAATTAAAAGAAATAGAGGGATTTGATATACCAACTATTGCTTTAACAGCCAATGCTTTATCAGGAATGAAAGAAGCATATATGAAAGCAGGTTTTAGTGATTATTTAGCAAAACCAATTGTTAAAGAAGAACTAATTGAAATATTAAAAAAATATCTTAGTGTCACAACTAAGAATAGTAAAGAAATGAAAGATATTTTTGAAGAAAAAATTGAAAATCAACGAGCCGATGAGAAAGAATTAGAAGTTAATAGTTCACCAAATAATATTAAAGAAGGCTCAAATAATAAAGTATTAGTAGTAGATGATAATAAATTAAATTTGAAAGTAGCCATTGGATTTTTTAAACCATATGATGTTATTGTTGATACCGTTTTAAGCGGAGAAGAAGCAATTGAAATGGTTAAAAATAATAATTATCGTATAATTTTTATGGATGATATGATGCCAAATATGAGTGGAGTCGAGGCGTTTAAGGAACTAAAAAAGATGGATGATTTTCATACTCCAGTAATAGCTCTTACAGCCAATGCTTTAGATGGAATGCGTGAACAATATTTAAAAGAAGGATTTAATGATTACATGTCTAAGCCAATTGATAAAAAGGAATTAGATAGAATTATGAATACATATATGACAATAAGAGAAGGAAAAAGCAAAAAGAATTATTTAATTGAAAATGGTATTAATTTAAATAAAGCGTTAGAACTTCTTGGAGATATGTCTAGTTATGATGAAATGCTAAAGGAATTTTTTGATAATTTAGGTGATAGATTATTAAAAATAAAAGAATATAAAGAAAATGAAAATATGACTGAATATGCGGTAGAAGTTCATGCCTTAAAGAGTGATAGCAAGTACCTAGGATTTACCGACTTGGCAACAAAAGCATATAACCATGAATTAAAAAGCAAAGAAAATGATATTAATTATATAAAAGAAAATTATAAAGATTTAATGCTTGAAGCTTCAAGAATTGCTAATATTGTTAAAGATTATCTTGAAATGTAGTTATTTGTCGTTTAGATAATTAAATAAATAAAATTTAGATATAATATAATAAGGTAGGTGGTATAAATGATAGTAGGAGTAGCATCTGATCATAGAGGATATAGGTTAAAACAAGAATTATTAAGTAAGATGCCTAGTCTAGTAGACTATGGAACAAATAGTGATGAATCAACTGATTATCCAATATATGCGTTTTTAATTGGAGAGGCAATAAAAGAAAAGAAAATCGATTTTGGAATACTAATATGTGGATCAGGAATTGGTATGAGTATAGCATGTAATAAAGTTAAAGGAGTAAGATGTGCTAAAATATCTAATAAGGAAGAAGCAATTTATACTAGAAATGATAATGATGCAAATGTTTTAGCTATATCTGAAAATCATAGTGTAGAAGAGACAATTGAAATGATTAATAATTTTATTAATACTCCTTTTTCAACAGAAGAAAAGTATGTCCGCAGATTAAATGAAATATTAGACTATGAGGAAAGAAATGCTTAGAGTAGTATTATACATTGCATTTGTACCTATTTCTATTTGGGCACTAGATAGCATTAATATAACAAATCTGTTTAAGAAAAATAGATATTATCAAGCCCGAATTTTATATTTGTTAGTAGCAATTTCTATGTCATATCTAGTAGTAAATTTCTTTATGGATTTTTATATAGGAACTGCAATATAAAGAGTAGTGTTTTGTATGTTTTATTTATAGGAGGTAAAATATATGAAAAAATTACTCTTTTTTTGTATTTTAATTTTCTTGACACCATATATAATAGTTTCAATTTTTATAGAGGATAATGAAATAAAGTTTAAATATGAAAGTAATTTTAATGTTAGAGTTAAACATGAAGATACAGGTGAAATAGAATATGTTCCATTTGAAGGATATATTACAGGTGTATTAGCTGGTGAAATGCCTGTTTCCTTTGAATTAGAAGCATTAAAGGCCCAAGCTGTAGCTGCTAGAAGTTATGTTTTAAAAAAAATTGAGAATAATAAAACCAGAGAATATGATGTTGTTGATACTATCATGAATCAAGTATATTTAAATGATGAAGAATTAAAAAAAGCTTGGGGAGATAATTATGAAAAATATATTAATAAAATAAAAACAGCAGTTATTGAAACTAAGGGTGAATATTTAGAATATGATGGAAAAGTTGTAGAGGCATTTTTCTTTTCTACAAGTACTGGTGAAACAGAAAATAGTGGTGAAATATTTACAACACAACTTCCTTACTTAGTAAGTGTAGATTCTAGTTGGGACTCTGAAGTATCTCCTCTTTATAGTACATATAAAACAATATCATTAAGTGAATTTTATAATTTATTAAATCTTCCTTATAATGATGAATTACATATTGAAAAAGTGGAAACCACAAGTACTGGAAGAATTAAAAAAATTAAAATAAATGGTAATCTGTTTACTGCTTATGATGTTATTAAACTATTAAATTTGCGTTCTACATATTTTTCTATTACCCAAACAGGTAATAATGTAGTAATAAATATCAAAGGATATGGTCATGGAGTTGGTATGAGTCAGTATGGTGCACAGGCAATGGCTAAAAATGGTTATAAATATGATGAGATAGTAAAACATTATTATACTGGAGTTGAGATTAAAAAAATTTAAAAAAATTGGTATAAAAATATTAAATAATGTTCACACTCTTATTAGAGGGTGATGAAATGAAAAAATATAAATTAAGGAAACCAGTTATTTATGGAATTTATGCATTAACTTTTATAAGTGTATTTAGTAGTATTTATTTTATTGAAAAAAGTTTGGAACCAAATAATACTTTTAACAATAATAATGTTAATTATGTGTCTAAAACAATATTTGAAGATACTGTACCAGTAGTAACAGATAGTATTCAAATAATAAGACCATATCGTGATTCTGATATTAAAATAGTTAAAAACTATTACGATTATACTGCTGATGCAGAAAATCAAAAAAAAGCCTTATTATATTACGAAGATACTTATTTACAAAGTACAGGAGTAGCTTATAGTGGAAAGGAAAACTTTGATGTTATTTCCATACTAGATGGAACAGTCATATCTGTTAAAGAGGATAATATTTTAGGTAAAACAGTACAAGTAAGACATAACAATGAAATGATTAGTGTATATCAAAGCCTTTCAGAAGTAGTTGTAAAAGAAAATCAAACAATTAAACAAGGTGATTTAATTGGGAAAAGTGGTATGAGTAATATTTCAAAGGAATTAAATGATCATTTACACTTTGAATTAATTGTATCTGGTCAAAATGTAAACCCAGAGGATTACTATAATAAAAAGGTAAGTGAAATATAAGGAGTTTAACTCCTTTTTAGGTATAAAAGCTCTTATAATATATATAATTAATTAGAGGTGTTTGTGTGAGTGAAACCATTTATAGTAGGGTTATAGATGAAAGTAATTATATATTAAATACTGGAAAAACAATAAGAGAAATAGCTAAATATTTTAATGTATCAAAGAGTACTGTACATAAGGATTTTAAAGATAGATTAAAAAAGTATGATTATAATCTTTATAAAGAAGTGAATAAAATACTTAAATTTCATATGGATATTAGACATATTAGAGGCGGAGAATCTACAAAGAAAAAATATAAGAAAGTTATACCATAGATATTAATAGTATGTTATAATGTAATTAGTTAAAGTAGAAATGGGGGATATCGTGTTTTCAAAGGATATTGGAATTGATTTAGGAACCGCAAATGTACTGATTTATATTAAAGGACAGGGGATTGTTTTAAATGAACCAAGTGTTGTTGCCATTGATTGTGATACAAAAAGAGCATTAGCAGTTGGAACAGAGGCTAGAGATATGTTAGGGCGTACTCCTGGGAAAGTTAAGGCTATAAGACCAATGAAAGATGGTGTAATTGCTGATTTTGAAACAACAGAAATTATGCTTGATTATTTTATTAAAAAGGTTAATGGAAAGAGTTTTTTTGCAAAACCAAGAATACTTATATGTTGTCCATCTGATATTACTCAGGTAGAAAAGAACGCAATTAAAGAGGCTGCTGAAAGAACAGGAGCACGAAAGGTATTTTTAGAAGAAGAACCTAAAGTAGCTGCAGTAGGTGCCGGTCTTGATATATCTAAACCAAGTGGAAATATGGTTATAGATATTGGTGGTGGAACAACTGATATTGCCGTTCTTTCATTAGGCGGTATAGTTAATAGTTCATCTATTAAAGTAGCTGGAAATACATTTGATAGTGATATTATGAAATATATCAAAGATAAATATAAACTATTAATTGGTGATAGGACAGCCGAAGATATTAAAATAACAATAGGAACTGTTTTACCAGAGTCCAAGAAAGAAAAGATGGATGTAAGAGGAAGGGATTTAGTAACAGGACTTCCTCATACAATTACAATCTCTTCTAAAGAAGTAGAAGAGGCATTAAGAGAAAGTGTTTATACTATTATTCATACTGCCAAAAATGTGTTAGAGCAAACCCCACCAGAATTATCCGCTGATATTATTGATAAAGGTATAGTTATTACTGGTGGAGGGGCATTAATAAATGGATTTGACGAACTATTATCACAAGAATTAAAGGTTCCAGTATTTGTTGCTGAAAGTCCTCTTACTTGTGTAGCAGAAGGAACTGGTGTACTACTTGATAATATTCATTTGTTAGAAAATAGATAAGGAAAGTAAAATGTAACCTGTAAGTAGGTCTCTCTTTTTTCGAAAGGCCACTTTATAGATTACATTTTAATTGTCTTTGGAGAGCTCCTATGAAATATATTAGAAACAATTGTAATTAGTTAATAGTTCTAAATTTTCAAACGAGGTACAACAATTAAACATATCTTTACTATTTCTATACTTGACATTTTCATTTTATAGAGTATTATATAAGTAGTTTTGGAGGAATTTTATGGATATTAAAGATATTGAAAGTCAAAAGAAAGTATTCATTAATTATACTAATGATTTTATAAATGAGAATGATGAGAGTAAAATAAATGGATATATTGATAAACAGAATCATTCATTATTTGTTTTAGATGAAGCAATGCTTACTGATGCCATTTTTACGAAATACAATGAATCATTTAAAAATTTGCTAGCACTAGAAAGTCTATTTCATGATATTGGTAGATTTAGACAATTGAAAGAAACAGGTTCATTTAAAGATAATGAATTAAAAGATTATTACCCTAATATTGAAGATCATGGTGACTTAGGAAAAGTAGTAATGCAAGAATCTAATCTTTTAAAAGAATTAATACCAGGTGTTAGAATTTATGATGAAGAAATAGAAAAAGTAATAGGTGCTCATGCTAAGGTAAACTCTGAATTATTAAATTCCATTTTAAAAGAATATATAGAAGCTTTTCGAAATTATGACTTATCTGAACTATTTAAATCTGATAAGGCTTCAAAAGAAAGAGAAGTTTTATTTGCCACTAATACTTCTATTATACAAGATGTTGATAGATTAGATATATTTAGAAAAATAGTAAAAGGTATTTGGGTACCAATGTCAACAACCGATAAAATAGATGAAAATGTTATGGAATTATTTAAACAAGGTAAATTACCACGTATGATTGATTTAAAAAATGCTGGTTTATGGAATGCTAATGTTGGACATTTAGTTAGATTAAGTTTTATTAATCAAATGAATTTAGTACCAGTTTTAATGAAAGTAAGAAATGAAAATTTAATAGATAAAGTTTTTGAAAAGAATGGTAATGACATAGTTGCCCCAGCATATGAGCAAGCAAAGAAAATGCTAGATGAGGCTATTAATAGTAGTGATGATGGTATTCTAGTTAGAAAGAGATAATATAAATACAAAGAAAGTAGAAATTAACGTATGTTTATATACGTTTTTTCTTTGATTTTAAAGGCATTCGTGCTATAATTTTAATGGGTGGTTTAAATGAAGTTAGATATAATTTTAAAAATACTTTTAATAGTTTCAACGATGTTTACATTTGTTGCTTTAATAATACCATTTATAATTAAATTAGCTTTTCAAATAGGTGCAGTTGATGTCCCAAGAGAAAGACATATTCACACTAAGGATATACCAAAACTTGGTGGACTTGCCATTTTTGCTGGTTTTATCCTTGGATATATGATTTTCGGTACACCTAGTGTCCAAATGATATCTATTTTAATAGGTGGGTTTATAATATTAATTGTAGGAATGATAGATGATATAACAGAATTATCTGCCAAAACACAATTCTTTTTTCAACTTCTAGCAGCGTGTGTAGTTGTTTTCTATGGTCAAATACAATTAATAGATTTATCGGCATTTGGTTTTTATATTCACTTTGGGATATTCAGTTATCCAATAACTATCTTATTTATCCTAGGGTGTATAAATTGTATAAATTTAATTGATGGATTAGATGGATTATCAGGTGGAATTAGTTCAATATATTTTCTAACAATTGGTATAATTGCTACATTGCAAGGCAGTCGTGGATTAGATTTTATATTATGTTTTGTTATGCTTGGTTCTACATTAGGTTTTTTACTTCACAATTTTCATCCTGCAAGAATTTTTGCTGGTAACTCTGGATCTATGTTTTTAGGATTCATAATATCATGCATTGCATTACTAGGATTTAAAAATGTAACTATGACATCATTATTAATTCCTCTATTTGTATTAGCAATCCCTATTTTAGATACATTGTTTGCTATTATAAGAAGATTAATTAAAGGTCAAAATATAACAACTGCAGATAAATGTCACATTCATCATCAGTTGTTAAATCGTAAGTTTAGTCAAACTGCAACAGTTTTAATTATTTATTTAATCGATTTATTATTTGCGGCAGCATCTATAATATATGTAACTAATAATGTTATCTTAAGTTATGTTCTTTATGGTGTATTATTAATAATTGTAATGCTAGCAGTTTTAAAAACAAATATTATTTTTGAACATAAGAATAAAAATAAATAAAATGGCTAATAATAAGTATGGTGATAATAATGGAATACTTATTTAAAGCAGATATGGTTGAAATAGGAGAAGTAATAATTCGTTCTCTTTTTTCTTTATTAACTCTTTTCTTTTTAACAAAACTTCTTGGTAAAAAACAAGTTTCACAACTTAGTTTATTTGATTATGTTATAGGAATATCAATTGGTAATTTTGCAGCTGAAATATCTATTAACACAGATGTACCATATATAAATGGTATAGTAGCTGTTATAGTTTTTGGCATATTTGCGTATCTTATTTCGGTTGGTACTATGAAGAGTATAATATTAAGAAGATTTTTTATAGGAACACCAACAGTTTTAATTCAAAATGGTAATCTTATGTATAAAAATATGAAAAAAGTAAAATTTGATGTTAATGACTTATTGGAAGAGTGCCGTAATAATAACTATTTTGATGTTTCCCAAATAGAATATGCATTATTAGAAGCAAATGGGAAATTAAGCATACTACCAAAATCTGAAAATACTCCTCTTACACGAAAAGATATGAATGTTAAATCTGAGAAAGCATCATTAGTTGCTAATATAATAATTGATGGAAAATTTATGAATAATAATATTAAAAATATGAATAAAGATATATCTTGGATAAAATCAAATTTAAAAGTAATGGGTTATAAAAATATAAGTAATATTTTGCTAGCAACCTTAGATGCTAATGAAAAGATAAATGTGTATTTAAAAGATGATAATATAAAGCCATTAACAGTTATAGAGTAATTATCGATAATAAGATAGTTATCACTAAAACATAACAATATATCGTAAATAAAAAGGGGCTGAGTAGAAATGAATAATTTTATTCAGTTTTTTTAATGTATTAGGAACACTTTTTGAAAAAATTAACTAAAAGATTTACAAACTTATGTTTGTGTGATATTATTTGTATATAACAATGAAGGTTTATGGACATAATAGATTGATATAAAATATATGATGGTCTATGGAAAAAGAAATTTTGTTCCAGGTAAACAAAGTTCTGTGATAAAATATAAGTAGTTAGGGGTAATAGATATGACATTTAAGAATTTATGTAGTAATGATATTTTGATTTGCTCATCAATAGACAAAAAGAAAATATTAGAAAATCTTTATGAAGAAAAAGAATTTGTAAAATTTAAATTTTTAAGTATAACTGATTTTCTTAATAAATATCTATTTACGTATGATAAAAAAACAATATACTATATGATGAAAAAATATCATATTAAATATGAAAACGCTTTAGTTTATTTAGATAATTTAAAATATATTGAAGATATAGAATATAATAATAAATTAGATTTTTTAGTAAAATTAAAAAAAGAACTTGATAATGAGCATCTATTGATATATGATTATGCCTTTAAAGAATATGTTAAAACTAAACATCTTATTTTCTATAATTTAGATTATGATCCATGTTTCTTAAAAAAAGTAACAACCAGCTTAGATGCAACATTTATTGATGAAGAGTACGAAGAAGTAACTCCTAAACCAATATATCATTTTGAAACAATAGATGAAGAAGTTAATTTTGTAGCAACTAAAATAGTGGATTTGGTAAATAGTGGAATCAGCGTCTCAAAAATAAAATTAGTGAATATTACAAGTGAATATCCTTTTGTTTTAAATAGGGTATTTAATAATTATAACTTAAAGATTATGACTCGGGGTAAAAGTTTACTTGGTACTAGTGTAGGCAAATTTTTTATTGAAAATTTATCTGAAAATATAAATAATACTATAGAACTATTAATACAAGAATATCCTAATAGTGATATAGTAAGTCAAATTATAAGTATTTGTAATGATTATGCTTGGCAATCTGACTTTTTGAAAATAAAAGAAAATTTATTATATGAGTTGAAAAATACTAAGACCTTCCCAGTTAAGTATGATAATGAGATTGAAATAACAGATATTAATGGTTGTACAGATGATGATTTTATTTTTATGTTAGGATTTAATGAAGAAAATATACCAAAAATATATAAAGATGATGAATATATAAATGATGAATTATGTAGAGATGTTTCAAAAGAAACAAGTATAATGCATACTAAAAGAATAAAAAATAAATTAATTTCAATGATTAACCATTTTGAAAACATAGTTATAACATATAAAGATAAAGATAATTTTGGAGAATATACCATATCTGGTTTAAATGAAATTCTAAATTATGATATAAAGAATGTAAATATAGTTACAGATGAAATTTATAGTATAAAAGAAGCAACAATTTTATGTGCAAAATTACTTGATAGATATATTAAGTATGGGAATAAAAATGAACATTTGGATTTACTATGTTGTAGTATAGATAACTTAGAATATCAAAAATATAATAATAAGTATACTAAAATAGATATTAGTGAATTAAAAAACTATCTTCATGACGAATTAAGTTTATCTTATTCTGCTATTGATAGATATTATCATTGTAAATTCAGTTACTACTTAAATGATATATTAAAGATAGACCCTTATGAAGAAAAATTTAATGCTTTTTTGGGGTCATTAATTCATTATATATTGTCAAATGCCTTTTCTGCATATTTTGATTTTGATATAGTATATAATGAATATTTAAACAATAGTAACTATAAATTAAGTCCTAAAGAAAACTTCTTTTTAGAAAAGCAAAAGCCAACTATTAAGTATATTATAGAAAAAATAAAACATCAAAAAGCATTAACCAATTTTAATGAAGAATTATATGAAGAAAAGATTCAGTTTGAAAAAGACTACAAAATTAAAATAAAATTTACTGGTATCATAGATAAAATAATGTATATGAAAAAAGAAGATAAAACTTATATTTGTATAGTTGATTATAAAACAGGAAACATTGATACTAATTTAAAATATATAGATTATGGTATAACACTTCAATTACCAGTATATGCTTATCTAATTAGTAAAAGTAATATTTTTGATAATCCATATATAAGTGGACTTTATTATCAAAAGCTTTTTCCAAGAGAAGTAAGTGCACCCACACAAGAAGAGTATGATCTGGAAAAGAGTAATAGTTATAAATTAGAAGGAATTAGTACTAATGATGAATCTGTTTTAGAACAATTTGATTCTACCTATCAAGATAGTCAGTTAATTAAAGGTATGAAAATTACAAAAAATGGTTTTGGGGCTTATAGTAAAGTTTTTTCTCAAAATGAACTATCAAATATGTTAGATATTGTAGATAAAAAAATAGAAGAGGCAGTTACTAATATAGTTCGTGGAGATTTTGATATAAATCCGAAACAAATAAAATTTAAGAATATTTCATGTACATTTTGCAAATTTAAAGATATATGTTATCAAACAGAAGAAGATATAGAAATAATAGAAGAAGGTGATTAAGTGCCAAGTTTTACTAAAGAACAATTAGAAGCTATTAACAAAGAAGGGACAAATATAATAGTTTCAGCTGGTGCTGGTTCAGGAAAAACAGCTGTATTAACGGCTAGGGTTATTCGAAAATTAAAGAGTGGTGTTAACATCAATCAATTATTAATTTTAACATTCACTAATGCAGCTGCTAAAGAAATGAAACAGCGTATTAAAAGAGAAATAAAAAAAGATGAAAGCTTAAAGGAACAGTTAGAACTAGTTGATAGTGCTTTTATAACAACATTTGATAGTTATGCTTATAATATTGTAAAAAAGTATCATTATTTGCTCAATGTATCACCTAATTTAAAAATTGCAGATTATTCTATTATTCATCTTGAAAAGGTAAAAATTATTAACAGAATATTTGATGAAATGTATATCAGCAAAAATCCTTTGTTTGAAAAATTTATAAATGATTTTTGTGAAAAAGATGATACTGATTTAAAGAATTATATATTAAATATAGATAATAAATTAAACATGAAAATAGATAAAGAAAAATATATAAATACATATTTTGAAAATTATCTTTCCGATAAAAAAATAAGTGAATATATTTTTGAATATGAAAAATTGATAAAAGATAAATTAGTACAAATAAAAGATGCTTTAGAAGATATATCATTTATATGTGATGGTAAATACTATGAAAAACTTTTTGATAGTTTGAGGAGTTTAATTGAACAAAACAATTATGTAGATATTAAAAATAACTTAGATGTCAAGCTACCCCAACTTCCTAAAAATAGTGAAGAAAATTTAAAGGAGAAAAAGAATTATCTTACCAATCTGATTAAGAACTTAAAAGATTTGTGTATCTATGATAATTATCTTCAGATAAGAGACTCTTTTGGCATGACTTTCGATTATGTTACTATTATCCTAGATATTATAAAAAAACTTGATTTCGAAATAAATCAATTTAAATATAGTAATGACCTTTTTGAATTTAGTGATATTGCAAAAATGTCAATAGATGTAATTAAAAATAATAAAAATGTAAAGGAAGAGTTAAGAAACAAATTTAACGAAATAATGGTTGATGAATATCAGGATACTAGTGATCTTCAGGAATATTTTATAAATCTAATAGGAAATAATAATATTTATATGGTAGGTGATATTAAACAATCTATATATCGTTTTAGAAACGCTAATCCCGATATCTTTAAAAATAAGTATGAGCATTATAAAAATAATGATGGTGGTATCAAAATAGATTTAACCAAAAATTTTCGTTCCAGAAAGGAAGTTCTTGAAGATATAAATTTATTTTTCGATGAATTAATGGATATAGATGTTGGTGGTGCTGATTATAAAAATGGTCATCAGATGGTGTTTGGAAATATGCTTTATGAAAATCTTAAACCAAATCAAAACTATAAATCAAGAATATTATATTATGATGAATCCCAAACCCCAAAATATACTAAAGAGGAAATAGAATATTTTAGTATTATAAAAGATATTAAAGATAAAATTAATAATAATTATCAAGTGTTTGATAAAGATGAAAATAAGTATAGAACTATAAGATATGATGATTTTGCCATTTTAGTAGATAGAGTGGCAACATTTACACTGGCCAAAAAAATATTTGAGTATAATCAAATTCCTCTTGCCGTATATAGAGATGAAAATATAACTGATTCACATGACTTAATTATTATTAAAAATATTATAATGTTATGCCTAAAAGAAAAAAATAAAGAATATGATTCTGAATATAAACACTTATTTATGAGTCTAGCTCGTAGTTTTTTATTTGAATATTCAGATGAAAAAATATTTACCATTATGAGTAAAAATATTTTATATGCAGATCCAATTATTTGCCAAATAAAAGATATCTCAAAAACTTTAGATGAAATTAGTATTTCACAACTCTTAGATAAAATTATTTTTTCATTTAAATTTTATGAGAAGTTAGTAAGAGTAGGTAATATAGATGATAGTTTAATTAGGCTAGAATACTTATATAATACTACATTACAACTCGAAGAGGTAGGATATACAATTAATGATTTTGCTATCTATCTTGGTGACGTAATAGATAATAGTTGTGAATTAAAGGTTTCATCAAAAGAAAGTGGTGCCAATGCTGTTAAAATTATGACCATTCATAAATCTAAAGGTTTAGAGTTTCCAATATGTTATTATCCTTTATTATATAAGACATTTAACTTAAGAGATTTAACAGAGAAGATAACTTATAGTAATGAATATGGCATAATTACTCCTTATTATAAATATGGAATGAAGAAAACTATATTAATTAGTTTATTAAAGGAAAAATATATAAGAGAAGAAATATCAGAAAGATTAAGATTATTTTATGTATCACTTACAAGAGCTAAGGAACAAATGATTTTAATATGTCCAAAAGATAATGCAATAGTTTCAAGCAAAATAATGTTTAGAAGTTTTAGTGATTATATTTTTTATGAAAATGAAAAACTTGAAAAATTTAGTGAAAATATAGATACTTCAATATTAGGTTTAACTAAAGCTTATAATTTTATAAAGAAAGAAAATTATGAAAAGTTTATTGGTAAGGATTTAGGAAAGATGACTTTTAGAGAAAGTAATATCAATTATGAGATTTTAGAGAGTGTAAGGTATTCAAAAAATATTAATAAGTTGATTACTAAAAATGAATTGGAAAAGATGAAATATGGTACTATGTTTCATGAAGTATTAGAATATATTGATATTAAGAATCCAAATTTAGATAGTATTAAAGATGATTTTATGAGAAAGAAAGTCAGGTCTTTTCTTAATCTTGATTTATTTAAAAATTCTAGTAGGGTTTTAAAAGAAGTGGAATTTATATTTACAAAAGATAATAAAGAATATCATGGTATAATAGATTTATTAATAGAAAGTGACTATAGTATAGAAATCATTGACTATAAGCTAAAAAATATAGATGATGAACATTATGTAAAACAATTAATGGGATATAAAGAATATATAAAAACGATTAGTAATAAACCTGTCAATGTTTATTTGTATTCTATTATAGATGAAGAATTATTAAAAATTGAAATTTAAAAATAATGTGATATACTATTATTGGTGAGCGTTATGGAAAAGAATAAGAAAGAAGCTGTTAAATATATAGAAGATAAGTTAAATAATAAATCTTTTTTATCGTATATTGAGATAGCAACCATAACTGGTTTTCATCCAAAATACATTTTAAGATTAAAGAAACAAATTATTGAAGGTAAAATAAGCTTAGTACATGGGAATAAAAATAGAAAACCAATTAATACTTTGAGTGAAGAGGAGAAAAATAAAATAATCAATTTATATAAAAAAAGTCATGCTAGTATAAGAAGGTTTTGCAGATTTTACGGGAAAAGAAGTTATTCTTGCATATATAATGTATTAAAAGAAGCGGGCCTACTTAGGAAGGAAGGAAAATAATCAAATTCTAAAAAATTTGGTTATTTTTTTAAGGTTTTTTTGGTGATATATATAATTATATATATGGTGAGAATATGAAGGATTTTTTAAAATTTATAAAATATCAAAATACATATATACCATTGGATGAGGTTAGTACAATAATTAAGAGATATTGTAAAAATTATCTAGAATATAAAAAACTTAAATATTTTTTTAATATAAAGAAAAAATACTTTGTATGGTGTTTCAAAAATATTAGTAAAATAATAGAAAGAAATAATAATAGGTTTTATAAAAAAAATATAAGTAATAATATTTTTGATAATATAAATGGTCATAGTTTAGATTATGAGCAAAGAATGGCTGTTTTAACCGATGAAAATAGTTATTTAGTAGTAGCAGGTGCAGGCTCGGGTAAAACACTTACTATGATAGGAAAGATACGATATTTAATTGAAATCAATAAAATAAACCCATTAGAAATTCTTTGTATATCATTTACGAACTTATCAGCAGATTCCATTAAAACAGCAATATATAAAAATTATAAATATAATATAGAAGTTTATACTTTTCATAAGCTTGCAAATAAGATTCTCCATAAAGCAGGAGTAAATAAAAGTATCTGTGATTCTAACCTATTGACTAGTACTATTTTAGAATATTTATATAAAGATTTGTTAGAAAATGAGTACTTATTAGATCAGTTTATTAAATATTTCCTACTTGAGAAGATACATTTTAAATTAGATAGTAACTATAATAGTAATGAAGAATTATTAATTGGGAATTATTTGATATATCTAAATATTCTATTTGAATATAAAATTATGCTTTTATATAATAATAAGCCCATAAAAGCCTTTTACTTACCTAAATATAATTTTTATATTATATATTATAATAACATAGAAAAAATAGAAGAAATTAGAAATATGTACATGTGTAAAGTTTATGAAATATATAGTTTTTACTTTACAGAAGGAAATATTTTTGAGGTGATAGATGATATTATTAAAAGTAATAATATTAGATTTAAAAAGAAGAATAATAAAATGTTATTTAAAATATATGGTGGTAAAAGTAATATTTTTGAAAATTTATCTAAAACTATATTTAGTTTTATAAATCTGTTAAAAACAAATAATTTTGATAATAAAAAAATATATGAAATAGAAAAATGTGTTAATAAAATATCAAATAAAATTGAAAAAAATAAAAACTTGACAATCTTAAAAATAATAGAAAATATATATTATAAATATGAAGCTAAATTAAGTGAAAACAAAGAGATAGATTTTAATGATATGATTTCTCTGGCAACTACTATGGTAATAAATAATAAAGTAAAACTAAATTACAAATATATTATTATAGATGAATATCAAGATACATCTTATTGTAGATATCAGTTAATAAAGTCTATAAAGGATAAAACAAATAGTAAATTAATATGCGTTGGAGATGATTTTCAATCTATATACCGTTTTACAGGATGTGATATAAAAATGTTTCTAAATTTTAAGGATATGTTTCAAGATTCAAAAATACTTTATATAAATAATACTTATAGAAATAGTCAAGAACTTATTAATTTAGCAGGTAATTTTATTATGAAAAACAAAATGCAACTAAAGAAAAAACTTAAATCTTCAAAGAAGATTAATAAACCTGTAAAAATATATTTGTATTACAATAAAAATGAAATAATAAATCTATTTGAACATATAGAAGAAAAATCAGTTTATGTACTTGGGAGAAATAATAGTGATGTAGAATACTTAAATAATAAAGAATTTAACAGTGACAAAGATAACATATACTATAAAGATAAAATTATTAAGTTTTATTCTGTACATAAGTCTAAAGGATTAGAAAGTGATGCAGTAGTAATTGTTAATCTTGAGGATAAAATACTGGGTTTTCCTAGTAAATGTGAAGAGAATAATTTGTTAAAATACTTGTCAAACATTAATGAAAATTTTGAATTTGATGAGGAAAGAAGATTATTTTATGTAGCACTTACAAGAACTAAAGGAAATGTATATCTATTTGTTCCTAAAAAAAATAGGTCTATATTTGTAAATGAAATAGTAAAGGAGAGTCAAAAATTCATTGAATTTCTTAATTAATATTGTTTTTTAATAGTTCATCTTTTATAATTGTTTTGAGGGATTATTATGAATAGTGAAAAAAAAGTAGTATTAATTACGGGATCTAGTCGTGGTCTTGGGGCATCAACTGCTATAAAGTTTGCAAGCAAGGGATACGATGTAATCATTACATATTATAATTCAAAAGAAGAAGCAATGAATTTAAAAGATAGAATAGAAAAAGATTATGAAAGTAGAGTTTTGTGTCTTTATTGTGATATAAGTAAGGAAGAATCAGTTATTAAAATGAAAAACTTTGTAGAAAATCAATTTGAAAAAATAGATTGCCTAGTTAATAATGCTGGTATTTCACTTGATAGTCAGATTGAAGATAAAAGTATTTCAGAGTTCAAAAGAGTTATCGATACAAATTTGATTGGCACATTTTGTGTAACAAAATACATGAGTAAGCTAATGAAAAATGGTAGTATTATAAACATAAGTAGTACAGATGCAATTGATACACATTATAAGGAAGAAATGGATTATGCAGCATCAAAAGCGGGAATAATATCATTAACAAAAACTATGGCCAAACAATTTTCTCCTGATATTCGTGTTAATGCAGTAGCACCAGGTTGGATGGATACCGATATGAATAATGAAATGTCAGAAGATTTTAGAAATAACGAAATTTCAAAAATACTATTAAAAAGATTTGGAAAACCTGAGGAAGTAGCTAATGTAATATATTTTTTAGCCTCTGAAGAGGCTAGCTATATAAATGGAACAGTAATAAGAGTAGATGGTGGTTATTAATGAAAGAAATAGATAGTAATGTACTTATTCTTGCACAGAGTGTTGAAAATGAATTAAAAGAAGAATTTAAAAAAATAGATGATATATGTTTATATAATAGTAAAAAAGTTTTGGATTCTTTTCGTAAAAATATGGTATGTGAAGCTCATTTTAATTCAACAACAGGATACGGATATGGTGATATAGGAAGAGATGTAATCGAAAAAATATTTGCGGATGTATTAGATGCTGAAGATGCAATTGTTAGAAGTCAGTTTATATCTGGAAGTCATGCACTTACCGTGGCCTTATTTGCGTATCTAAGACCAGGTGATATACTTCTTAGTATTACAGGTAAACCATATGATACACTTGATGAAGTAATTGGAATAAAAGAAAATAAAAGTTCGTTAAAAAGCTTTGGTATTAATTATGAACAAGTTGATTTAATAGATAATGAATTTGATTATGAACAGATTGAAAAGTATTTGACATCAAAAAAAATAAAACTAATCGAAATCCAAAGATCTAAAGGTTATTCAACAAGAAAAAGCATATGTATAGATAAGTTAAGTAAAGTTATAAAATTTATTCATAGTATAGATAAAGAAGTTATAATAATGGTTGATAATTGTTATTGTGAATTTGTTGAAAAAGAATCACCAATTAGTGTAGGTGCGGATATAATAGTAGGATCTTTAATTAAGAATCTAGGTGGTGGTATTGCCCCTAATGGAGCTTATATAGCAGGAAGAAAAGAATTAGTAGATTTAGCTGGAGAGAGACTTACATTACCTGGAGAAGGAAGGGAAGTAGGACCAACACTTGGTATAAATAAAAGTATATTACAGGGAATATATATGGCTCCTAGTGTTGTTGCCAGTAGTTTAAAAACAGCAGTTTTTGCTAGTTTACTTCTTGAAAAAGAAGGTTATAAAGTTGAACCAAAATATAATGAAAAGAGAGCGGATATTGTTCAAAATATTATTTTTAATGACGAGGAAAAATTAATTAAATTTTGTCAGGGAATACAATATGGCTCACCTGTAGACTCATATGTAAAGGCAGAACCATGGAATATGCCTGGTTATACTGATAAAGTTATAATGGCATCAGGTGCCTTTACCCAGGGATCATCTATAGAATTATCATGTGATGGTCCAATAAGAAGCCCATATATTGCTTATTTACAGGGCGGACTAACTTATGAATATGGTAAACTGGGTGTGATGATAGCTACATCTAATTTGAAATAGAGGTATATATGAATTTTATTATAAAACAAGAAAGCTTATTATTAGATTATTTATATAAAAATATAAAAGGAAAATCAAAAAATAATATAAAGAACTATTTAAAGGATAGTGTATATGTAAATAATAAAAAAATAAGTAAATTTGATTATAAATTAAAACCTGGAGATAAATTAACAATAATAATAAAGAAAGTAAAAAATGAACTAAATAATATTGATATTATATATGAAGATAAAGATTTTTTAGTTGTTAATAAACCATGTGGTGTTTTGACTATAGCAACAAATAAAGAAAGGGAAAAAACATTATATCATTATGCTTTAGAGTATTTAAGCAAAAAAAGGCAACAAATATTTGTTGTGCATAGACTTGATAAAGATACATCTGGCGTTGTAATTTTTGTAAAAAATATAAAGATGAAAAATATTCTTCAAGATAATTGGAATGAATTAGTAACACTTAGGAAGTATATAGCTATAGTTCATGGGAATGCTAATAATAGTGGAACATTAAAGTCTTATTTGAGTGAGAACAAGAATCTCTTTGTATATGAGACAGATTCAAGTCATGGAAAACTTGCCATAACAAAGTATAAAAAAATAAAAAGTAATAACAAATATAGTTTAGTAGAAATAGAAATACTAACAGGTAGGAAAAATCAGATAAGAGTTCAATTTGCTAATATTGGTAATCCAATTGTTGGTGATAAGAAGTATGGAACCAATGATAAAAATGTAAAGCAGATGTTTTTACATGCTGAAGAAATTAGACTTAGACACCCAATTACAAAAAAAGAAATGCATTTTGTAGCACAAATAGATAGTAGTTTTATAAAATTAATGAAATAGGAGGACGAGTTATGAGTTATGGAATTTTTCTATATAGAATTAGTTTAAGTTTTGTACTTAGTCTGCTTATTGGACTTGAAAGACAAATAAGAGGTAGAGCCATTGGGCTTAGAACCAGTGTTTTAGTAAGTGTAGGAACATTTATGTTTGTTAGTTTTTCAATTCAAATGGTTTCGCCAGATGTTTCACGAATAGCTGCACAAGTTGTTTCTGGAATAGGTTTTTTAGGTGCAGGAGTAATCTTAAAAGATGGTACAAATATAAAGGGACTAAATACAGCAGCAACTCTATGGTGCAATGCCGCAATTGGTGTATTATGTGCCGGTGGGTTAATAGTAGAAGCTGCTATAGGAACAGCTTTTATACTTTTTTGTAATGTTGTATTAAGATATATTACAAAAAAAGCTCCTTTGACTAAGAAAAAAGTTGAAATATATGATGATTATATATTAAAATTGACAATTGATAATGATGCCTTGGAAATGGCAAGAAATAAAATATTATCTGCATCTGATAAAGAATATATAACATTAACTGAAATTGAAATTAAAGATATAGATATGGATAAATCAAAGATAACAACACAATTTAAAGTACTAGTTAATAAAACGTATTTAATAGAAAAATTAATGAATCAGTTGATGGTTCACAAAGAAGTAAGTACTGCTTCATTAAAAAGAATAGATCAAGAAAAAGTAGAAATACTTGATGATGATGAAATATAGTAAAAAATAAAAGCAAGTTGCCCTTGCTTTTATTTAATAATATCAGGATTTTTGCTTTTTGGAATAGTAATAAATTGAATAATTTCAGTGGTAGCATAAATAACAAGAATAATTCCTCCGGCACTACCTATTATATTAGAAACAATAATTGTATAAAGTCCACATACTAGCATAATAATTGAACTAATTAGTGCAATATACCAGTTGTTAATCCCTAGTTGTTTTAAACCAATAGATAATATTAATTTTATAATACCACTATATAATAACCATCCACCCATAATAAGCCTAATAATGAACTCTATAGCAGATGAACAGAACATAATTATAATTCCAATAACAATTAAGACAACTCCAATTGTTAAGTTGCTTGAATTATTTAATAATTCATTATTCTTGTTTTTAAGATAACTTATTAATTTTGTAATACCTAGTAAAACAATAATACCACCAATAATATAAGTAATAAATTTAATAACTCCTCCTGGGTTTGATATTAGTATAATTCCAAGTATTAGAAATAAAATAGCCGTAATTAATGAAAAAGAATCTTTTCTATTTTTTACCATATATATTCACCTCATACAGACATTATAACATTATTAAAAAAAGTTGTAAATTAGAATATATCTAAAAATATATTGAAAAAAGATGACAATAATGGTATGATTTAACTTAGAATAGGGAGTTGTATAAATTATGAAAAAAAGAGGATTTACATTAATAGAATTATTAGCAACCATAGTATTACTTGCAATAATAGTTTTAATTGGAATACCTAAAATAATTGATACAATAGAGAAAGCAAGAAAAGGTGCATTTGCAAGATCAATAGAAGGATATATAAAATCAGTTCATAATTATAGAATTTCTAATGATTTGGAGAATATTGAAAAAGAAAAAGAGTTTTATGTAATAGATGGTATAAATGATAAAAAGTTAGAGATAGAAGGCTCACAAAATAATTGGAATGGAGAACTTATATTCAACAACTCACAACAATATTATTTATATATTGAAAATAAAAAATTTTGTGCTTATAAAGATTATACTGATACTAAATTTATAGTTGAAAAGATAAAAAATTGTGATCAGTATAAAAATGTAGAAGGGGTTCATGAGCCGATTATTTTAGTAGAAAATGAAGAAAAAATAGAGAAAGTCAAAAGTGTTACAATTGATTATAAAAATTCAAATAACATTAATGAATATTGTATATCAGACTCTTTAGAGAAATGTACATGGATTAATGTGCAAGATAGAAAAACAAGTCTTAAAATTGATAAAAATACAATGGCATATGCCAGATCTAGCAATGGTGATATTGTAAAAATGAGTAGTAGGAAAATTAATAGCGTTGGAATCATAGAGGATGAAAATATAGAATTAACAATAGTTCATGTTAGTTCAGAAAACTCTATTACTTCAACAGTAACTACTAATATAGATGAAGCAGGTATAAGGTATTATTTTAGCATCAATAACAATGATTACATAGAAGAATCAAGCCCATATCATTTATTTGATGGGCTTGAGGAAAATACAAAATATAATATCAAAATATATGCAGAAAACTTAGATGGTAAAAAATCTAATGTTTATGAGGATGAAGTTTATACAAAAGAATCAGAAAAGAATCCGATTATAAAAAGTTATAGTACTAGTAGTGGTGATTATGATATAACATTGGCAATAACTGGAGAAAGTTATAACCATACCACAATAGAAAAATATTACTTTAAAATTGATAACAATGATTATATAGAATCAAGTAATTCATATTATACATTTGAAAATTTAGAACCATATGTTGATCACAATATAAGTTTTTATATAAAGGATTCAAAAGGAAGAATCTCTGAAATTGGTACAACTAAGTTAAAAACAAATAAAAAACATTCTAATCCAGTCATAACTAGTTTGGTGTCAACAAGCAGTGGAGATAATATAACTATAGCTGTATCAACAACAACATCAGATAATGTAGGAATAAGCAAATATTATTATAGTATAAATGGCCAAGATTATATTGAAAGTACAAGTCCAGCATATACATTCACAGACTTAGAAAAAAATAGGGATCATAGATTTAGTGTATATGTTGTGGATGATCTTAATTTTAAATCTAATGTAAGCTATATTCAAGCTGTTACTGAAAGCTCTGTACCTTATTTAACAATTGTAGTCAATAATCAAGGCTATGAAATAGATGGGGAAATGTGGTATCCGTATGGAACAAGTGTTACATTAAACTTTTCAAGTGATATGACTAATAAAACTGGCTATTATAAATATAAAAATGAAATAACAGGTGTAGTTAATAGTTATTCATCTACAACATCTAAAAAATTAAATATAACATTGTCTGAAAGTAGAGAATATACAATAAAGTTGTCAGATAATGGAAGTGAAAGTGAAGAAGTAACTAAAAAGATAAATATAATGCCAAATCCAAGTGCATCAGTAAGTATATATTTTGAAACACAATACAATACATTAGGAAAAGTATATCCAGTGTTAGTAACAGGAACAAATTCTGGTGCAATATATGGAACAGGAACATATTTTAGTGGCCAAAATATTAATAAAGCAGCAATGCACATGAACTTGGTAAAAGCAAATGAAACAAAATTATTAAAAGTAAAAGTAGTCAAATGTCCAGATGATGGATATGTGGGAAGTACAATAAATGGAATAACATCAAATGATTACACATGTGATAATTCTTATAATGCATATGAATTCATAAAAGAAGATGGAACCTCAATAAAGATTCCAACAATAGATAGTTTAACAACAA
>CAKOTD010000001.1 GCA_934120015.1 uncultured Bacilli bacterium | reverse complement strand
GACTGATATAATCAATCTCAAATATCTTTATTACCATGGATTGGTAACTTTACACAAAGTTTTTTACACTCTCAAAACTATTGATTTTTATTAGCAAGTTTTTGTGTCTACATTTATCTTACAACTTCAATAAAATAATCATATATCTTCTTTTATGTTATCATTTTTTTTAAGTTTTCAAGTCCACTTTTTTCAAGTCTTGATATTTGGGCTTGTGAAATCCCAAGTTCATTAGCAAGTTCCATCTGAGTCTTTCCAAATATATATCTTGCATCTATTATATGTCTTTCTTTACTACTAAGTTTTTTTAGTGCTTCATTTAATGCAAGTTTATTACTTAGATTTTCATTATTATAGTTTTTATCTTCAACTTGATCAAATAAATATATTGTATCACCACCATCACTATAGATGGGTTCAAACATACTTAAAGTGTCACGCATAGAATCGATAGCATTTGTTACATCATATTCACAAACTCCTAATTCTTTTGCAATCATTTCATTAGTTGGCTCTTTACCATTTTTATTTGTTAATTCTTCTTTTATTTTTAAAGATTTATATGCTAAATCCTTGATACTTCTAGCAATTCTAACACTATTATTATCCCTTAAGAATCTTTTTACTTCACCCAGAATCATAGGAACAGCATAAGTTGAGAATTTTACCTCATGGGACAAATCAAAATTATCAATTGCTTTAATTAATCCTATACAACCAACCTGAAATAAATCATCCATATTATCAGTTCTATTATTATACTTTTTTAATATAGATAATACTAATTTTAGATTACCATTTATAAGTTCCTCCTTAGCCATTTTATTACCACTCTGATATTCCTTAAATAGATTTATCATTTCATCATTGGTTAAAACTTTTATATTCGCAGTATTCACGTTACAAATTTCAACTTTGTGACGTGCCATAAAATCTCCTTTCAATGTATTATGAAATGAAATAAGTAAAAGTATACATAACATTAGAATATAAAAATAATATTAGATAGGTGGTATAATGAGATTATCTGAGTTACAACATAAAGATGTAATCAATACTTTAAATGGTAAAAAAATTGGTAATATTATAGATGTTTCTATAAATGATGATGGTAAGATGTCCGGTTTAATTGTAGAGAAAACTAAATTTTTTATTTCTTGGTTCAGTAATCATAATGAAGTAGAAATTAATTGGAATCAAATAGAGAAAATAGGTGATGATGTTATTTTAGTAAAAATAACTATATGATTATTGTAATTTAAGGCAATTTATGATAAATTAACAATAGAGTAGAGGTAGAATATGAAGAAAGTCATAGTCGTTTTTATTGTAGTAATATTTTTGGGTTTAGGCATTGTTCTTTTTGCTGATTGTAAAATAACTTTAGATTCTGTTAAATTAATTGAGTTTGATGAAAACGCTAATGAAATAATAGTTGAAATAAAAAAAGAAAACAATTTATTGTTAAATACTTTCAGTTGTATTATTACAAGCGGTAATAACAATATAGTTGTCACTGGAAAGGATAACACTTGTAGGGTAAAGCTTCCTATCGGTGGTAATTATAGCTTTGTTTTAAAAAAGGATTTCATTAAGACTAAAAATTATCAGATTACGGATTATATAGATAATAGATTATCATTTGATTTTCTTAATGATATAATTTATTTAACTATAGGTGAAAGTAAAACAATATCTTTTACTGAGAAAAATATTAATTCTAAGGTTGCTGATTACGATTTTTTTATAGATGATAATGATATTGCAAGTTTAGAAAATAATATTATAACTGGTATTAGTAAAGGTGAAACTATATTACATGAGAAAAAAAGTGATAAGGTAGTTAAAATAATTGTTACAGATTTAATAACTAAGCCTACTATTTCATCAAGTAGAAAGAGTATATTACCTTGTAATAGATATAGTGAGGAAGAAAATAAATTGCTTGATGAATTTTTAAAAAATGATGTTGAGTTAGCGGGATATAAAACAAGGGCAGGTGCTGTTGCAGCTGCAAGGTTTTTAACATTGAAATTAAAATATCGTATACCATATTTTTATGAAAATGGTAGAGTAAGTGATTCTGGTACAAATTATGTTGATGGTGAAGGAAGATATTATCATACCGGTTTATATCTTAGTGATACTAAAAAAAATGACATAGTAGCTAGCTTCAATGGTCCAGTTATATGGGGGTGTCCGCTTAGAAATTGGGAAAATGAACCATTTTTTGGTTATATAGAGGGTAATTTAATGCCTAATGGGCTTGATTGTTCCGGTTTTGTTACGTGGTCACTTGTTAATGGTGGATTTGATCCTGGCGATAGAGGAGCAGGACAAATGACAGAATTAGGTGAATTTGTTAAACTAAATGATGAAGTAATGAATTCAAATATTATTAAAGCTGGTGATTTATTTAATTATTGGGGACATATATCAATTATAGTTGGTATTAAAGATGGTATTTATTATGTTGCAGAATCGTTGCCAAACTATGATGGTGTTGATTTAAGAGTTTATAATAAAGAAGAAGTACTTGATATGTTTAGATATGTAGTTTTAATGGATTCATTTTATAAAGATGATGGAAACTACTTGGAATTTTGGGGATGATGGAAACTACTTGGAATTTTGGGATTAACAAATTACATAAAATGTGTTATACTCTTAATAGGTGATTTAAGGTGAAAGTTTTATTACATTCTGATAAGATGGATTCTATCGAAAAAAGTGGTGTCGGTAGAGCTATTATTCATCAAATGAAAGCATTGGAATTAAATGGTGTAGAATATACAACAAATCCCGATGACGATTTTGATATTATTCATATTAATACAATATTCCCAGAATCTTTGTCCATGGCAAAGAAAGCAAAAAAACATGGTAAAAAAATAGTTTATCATGCTCATTCAACAGAGGAAGATTTTAGAAATTCATTTACATTTTCTAATCAACTTGCTCCTCTATTTAAGACTTGGCTTAAAGCTTGTTATGGAATTGCAGATGTTATAGTAACACCAACTCCATATTCTAAAAAGCTGTTAGAAAATTATCCTTTAAATAAGCCAATATATGCCGTATCTAATGGTATTGAGCTTGATTTCTTTAAAAAGGATGTACAAAAGGGAAAAGAGTTTAGAGAGAAATATGGTTTTACTGATGCTGATAAAATTGTTATATCAGTAGGCCTTTATTTTGAAAGAAAGGGAATTCTTGATTTTGTTGAGCTTGCACGAAGAAATCCAGAATATAAATTTGTTTGGTTTGGATATACTAATTTAAACTTAGTTCCACCAAAAATTAGAAAGGCAGTAGCTACAGAACTTCCTAATCTTTTCTTTGCCGGATATGTTCCAAGAGAAGAACTTATTAAGGCCTATTGTGGAGCAGATTTATTTTTATTTCCGACCCTTGAAGAAACAGAGGGAATTGTTCTTCTTGAAGCTCTTGCAGCAAAGATACCTGTTTTAATTCGTGATATTCCAATATATGAAGGTTGGTTTATTGATGGTGTAAATGTGTATAAGGCACACGATATTGAAACATTTGAAGAAAAAATGAAAGGTATACTAGAAAAGAAACTTCCTGATCTTACAGAAGAAGGTTACAAGGTTGCTAAAGAAAGAGATATTAAGAATATAGGTGCTGAGCTAAAAAAAATATATGAAGACCTTTTGAAGGAAACTTCCTGTATAAAGTAGATTTTATCTACTTTTTTTGTTATACTTTATATGGTGGTATAATGAAAAAAAGCATAATATATATAATTATAGTATCTATGATTTCTTTAGTCTGTTTCTTTTTGTTTGAAAAAAATAAGATTAAAAAATATAACTATAATTTATTTTATATGGATACATATATAAATGTGACTATATACACTAATAAAAATCCCCAAAAAGTATTTGATCAAATAGATAATATTTATAAAGATTATCATAACCTTACTGATAAATATAACCCAGTTGCTGGTGTGAATAATATATATTATATAAATAATTGTATTGATGAAGTAGATACAATAAAAATAGATAAAAGGTTATATGATTTATTAAGCTATGGATTATCTTGGTATGAAAAAAGTAATGAGCTATTAAATATTAATATGGGTAATATCTTGGATATTTGGAAAAAATATCGTGATTTAGGCTATGGGTTACCAACAGCTGATGAATTAAAACAGGATATAGATATTAGAAAAATTGTTTTACTTGATAACAATCAAATTTTAAATAACAATCCTAATATTGATTTAGGAGCAATTGCTAAAGGATATGTAACGGAAATAGTTGGTAATTTTTTAGAAGAAAATGGTTATGACAAGTATATTATAAATGCCGGTGGTAATGTAAAAGTTGGTAATCATTATAATAATGGTAAATATAAGATTGGTATTGAAAATCCAAATGATACATCTAAAATTTATAAGATTATAAATTCAAATAATATAAGTGTTGTTACTAGTGGCTCTTATCAGAGATTTTATGAATATAATGGTAAAAAATATAGTCATATTATAAACCCTAATACAGGTTATCCAAGTGAATATATGAAGAGTGTGACTGTTATAACTAAAAATAGTGCTATGGCAGATGCATTATCTACAACTTTGTTCTTGATGAGTATCGAGGATGGAATGAAATATGTAGATAATATTGATGGTGTAGAAGTTATATGGGTTTCAAATAATGATGAAATTATTACAACTAATGGAGTTAGTAAATATGAATAAAAGTGATTTATGCCTTATATTTGTATCTATAGTGATTATTATCTGTTCTTTATTTATGTTTTCGTTATTTAAAAATAATAATAATTTAGTGGCAATTGTTTATTATGATAATAAAGAATTAATGCAAATTAATATGAAAAAGGATAATATTTACAATATTGCTGGTTACAATGGAAATGTTAAAGTGATAGTTAAAGATGGTAAAATTAAAGTAGATGAGGAAAATAGTCCAAGACATATTTGTTCAAAACAAGGATTTATTTCTGAAAGCTATGAGACTATAGTATGTTTACCTAATAAAATAATGATTAAAATTGAAAGTAGGAATGAATATGATACAGTTGTTGGATAATATATGGAATTAAGGAAAAGCATTAATATTGCAATGTTTCTATCTCTTGCGGTAGTTTTAAATATTATAGAATCTTTCATTCCTATTTTTGTATCATTTGTTCCTGGAATTAAACTTGGACTTACTAATATAATAATTATTTTAGTATTGTATACTTATTCATTTAAAGATGCATTTATTGTTTCAATTCTTAGAGTGTTCTTAGTTGGAATACTTAGAACAGGTTTATTTAGTATAAGTTTTTTCTTTAGTTTGGGTGGTGCAACTTTAAGTATCTTGATGATGTATTTGGTAAAAAGGTATACAAATCTGTCTATGATTGGAGTAAGTATCATAGGGGCTTTTTTTCATAGTATTGGTCAAATTATTATGGCAATTACTATTCTAAAAAATATAAATCTAATTTATTATTTACCTTGGCTTTTATTATTTTCGATACCAACTGGTATATTAATAGGTGTAATTGGTAAGGAAATAATAGTACATTTAGAAAAAATGTTGAAAAAGTAGTAAAATTTATATATAATATATGTATGATAGAGGAGGATATATGAAGAAAATATTATTAAGTTTAGCATTATTATTAGTTTTAACTGGTTGTGAAAAAGTCGTTCAAAAAGGAGATTATAAAGAGGGAACATATTACGGATACGTAAATGAAGAGTCTTATGGGAATGTTCTTACTACTAGTGCAACTGTATATGTAGATGAAAACGGTAATATAAAATCAGTATTTATTGATTCAACCTATGTAAAAGATGGAAAAATTACTACTAAAAAAGCTTTAGGTAATGATTATGGTATGAAAGAGACATCTGCTAACATTGGTGTAATTCCAGGTGGTGCTGAATGGTATGAACAAGTTGGAAGCCTTGAAAAGAAAATTGTTGATGAGCAAGGTATTAATTGGGTTAAATGGTCAGAAGATGACAAAACAAAACTTGATTCAGTAAGTGGTGTTACAATAAGTGCTGATACTATGATTGAAGCAGTTGATAATGCTTTAAAGCAAGCTAAATAGATATATTATATATCTATTTTTTGTATACTAGGATAAAATAGCAATTACTTTATGGGGAAAAGTAATGAAGTATAAGACTTTAAATTTTAATCTAAATGTAAAGATTGTTCATGTATTGAAATTGAATAATTATTTTGATACAATTATATAGTGGTGAATTTATGAAAAAATTTATAATTATTGGTATTATATGTTTAGTTATAGATCAATTATTAAAGTTGTTAGTTTTAAATAACTTAATTTTAAATATAAGTAATGAAATTATTCCTTCTTTTTTCTCACTTACGTATGTACAAAATGAAGGTGCTGCTTTTAGTATTTTAAGCGGAAATAGAATATTTTTAATCTTAATAACTTTATTTGCTCTTATATTTATATACCTATTTTTAATAAAAAAAGATATAGATAAAGGTATCAATAGTACTATATATGGTGTTCTATATGGGGGAATCGTTGGAAATCTAATTGATAGAGTATTAAGAGGATATGTCATTGATTATTTAGATTTTAATATATTTGGTTATAATTTTCCAATTTTTAATTTTGCTGATATATGTATAGTTATATCAATTATTTTAGTAATCATATTAAGTATATTTAGGGGGAAAGATAATGAAAACAATTGTAATTGATGATATGCATAACTTAACGCGTTTAGATTTATTTTTAATGAATGAATTAAAAATAAGTAGAAGCAAAGTTCAAGAACTTATTAAAAATAATGGTGTTTTAGTTAACGATAAAAGTACAAAGAGTAGTTATAGCATTAAATTAGGTGATACTATTTCAATTAATGAAGTAGAGGAAGAAATAGATGATATAATTCCTGAAAATATTCCTCTTGATATTGTTTATGAGGATGAGGATGTAATAATAGTTAATAAGCCTAATGGAATGGTGGTTCATCCAGCAGTTGGGAATAGAAATGGTACTTTAGTCAATGCTCTTTTATATCACTCTAAGAACTTAAGCAATTTAAATGGTGAATTTAGACCAGGAATTGTTCATCGAATAGATGCATATACTACAGGACTTTTAATGGTGGCTAAAAATAATAAAGCACATGAAAATCTTGCTAAACAATTAGAAAATAAAACAACCACTCGTAAGTATGTTGCCTTAGTATGGGGAGTAATTGATCATGATACAGGGACAATTGATGCTCCTATTGGCAGGGATGAAAAAGATAGAAAAAAAATGGCAGTTACTAATATAAATAGTAAAAATGCAATTACGCATTTTAGAGTTTTAGAAAGATATAAAGAAGCAACTTTAATTGAACTAAAACTGGAAACTGGTAGAACTCATCAAATAAGAGTTCATATGAATTATATTGGGCATCCTGTTGTCAATGATCCTGTATATGGTAAAAGAAAAATAATTAATGATTTTGGTCAGTGTTTACATGCTAAAACCATAGGCTTTAATCATCCTACAACAAATAAATATATGGAATTTGATAGTAAATTACCGCAAGAATTTATAGATATTATAAATGTTTTTAAGGAAATGTAAGGGGGAATACATATGAATACAACATTAACCATTAATAAGCAAGATGAATTAGTAATGAAATTACTTCATTATTTTATAACTGAAGAAGGTTATAATCCTATAGTATTACATGGGGCAAAAAATGAAATATGGTTAGAAAATCTTAGTAGTGATTATAAGATAATTAGAATTGTATCAAATTATATTCATAATGATGAACAGCTTAATTATGATTTATTTAGAACAAAACAAATTGCTAAAAAAATCAAGAAAAAAACATTTTGTCTTAAGATAAAAATTCTTAGTATTTTCATAAATTTAGGAGACAATGTCAATTTGTTAAAAGGTGATAACTATAATTTTGATAATATTGATTGTATAGGTGTTAAAGATATTGATGATATATCCAAATATCGTTTTGTTATAGACGAGTTTCCTAAAATAGTAGAAGATACAGAATTTAAGGAAGATGGATTTGATTTGTTTGTTAAATTATCTGAAGATATTAATGAGAAAAGTGGAGAAGATGCTAAAAGAGCAGAAGACATATTTAAGAAAAAGATACCTTTTGTTACTTATGCTATAATAATTTTGAATACTATTTTATTTGTAGCAATGTATGTTTTTGGTAAAGGTAGTACTGATAATTACACTTTAGTTAGATTTGGTGCAAGTTATCCAGCTTATATTAAGATGGGAGAGTATTATAGACTATTAAGTAGTGCATTTTTACATATTGGATTCACACATTTCTTATTAAATAATTATGCAATATTTGTTATTGGGTCACAACTTGAGGGCTTTTTTGGAAAATTGAAGTTTATAATAATTTATTTAGGAAGTGCAATTTTTGGTAATTTAATGTCATTATTATTTTTCGATGGTATTAGTGCTGGTGCTAGTGGTGCAATTTTTGGCTTACTTGGTTCACTACTATATTTTGGATATCATTACAGAGTTTATTTAGGTGCTGTTGTAAAATCACAAATTATTCCGATAATTTTATTAAATTTAATTTTAGGTTTTTCAACAGAAGGAATTAATAATGCCGCACATATAGGTGGATTAGTAGGAGGAATTCTTATTTCTATGGCTTGTGGAATTAAGTATAAAACTACTAAGACTGATAGAATTAATGGATTAATTATGACAACTATTTATGCAGCGTTTTTAATATATATGGGATTTTTTAAATAATGAATTATCAACTAGAACTTGACAAAATATTAGAAAAAATAGATATAAACCATAAGCCTAGATTATTATTACATAGTTGTTGTGCACCATGTAGTAGTTATGTTTTAGAATATTTGTCTTCATATTTTGATATAACTATACTTTATTATAATCCTAACATTGATACATATTCTGAATTTTTAAAAAGGTTAGATGAACTTAAAAGATTAATAAATGAGATGAACTTAAGTATAATTGTTATTGGGGGAAAATATGATAATGATATTTTTGAAAAACAATCTAAAGGATTAGAAGAAGTTGTGGAAGGTGGTAAGAGATGTTTTATGTGTTATCGTCTTCGTTTAGAGGAATCTGTAAAATATGCTTTAAAAAATAATTTTGATTACTTTTGTACAACTTTATCAATAAGTCCCTATAAGAATTCTAATAAGTTAAATGAGATTGGTTTAGAGTTAGAAAAAGAATATGGTGTTAAATATTTAACATCCGATTTTAAGAAAAAGAATGGTTATAAAAGATCAATTGAATTATCACATATATATAATTTATATAGGCAAGATTATTGTGGATGTAGGTTTTCAAGAAAACAAAGGGAAAATAAATTAAAGGATGAAAAAAAAGAAAGTGAAACTTTATTATAGTTGTTTTACTTTCTTTTATTATAATTTTCTATATAATCCAATTGCTTTGCCAAGAATTTGAACATTTGGTAAAATAATTGGATCCATAGTGTCATTTTCTGGTTGTAATCTAAAATATCCATTTTCCTTATAAAAAGTTTTTAAAGTTACTTCATTTTCATCTGTCATGGCAACAACAATTTCACCATTTCTTGCTGTATTTTTTCTTTCAACAATTACTATATCACCATCTAAAATACCGGCATTTATCATACTTGTTCCACTTACTAATAAAGTAAAAACTTCTTTATTATTAGGTATTAAATATGCAGGAAGTGAAAAGTACTCATCAGGTTTTTCAATTGCTTCAATTGGACTTCCAGCAGTTATTTTACCAAGCAATGGGACATCAACAACGTTTTCTTCTTTTGGTTTAAATTCATTATCTACTAACAATTCAATAGCTCTGTTTTTGGTCTCTTGTCTTTTAATAAACCCTTTGTTTTCTATATTTACTAAATGGGCATGAATAGTAGCGGAAGAGCTAATTCCAAGTGCACTACCTATCTCCCTAACAGTAGGTGGATAACCATGAGAAACAATATATTCTTTAATAAAGTTTAAAATTTCAGTTTGTCTTTTAGTTAATTCTTTCATAAGACTACCTCACTTTCACTAAAGATATAATATCATATAACTTTTGTAAAGTCAAACATTTGTTTGATAAATGTATTGACACGAACAATTGTTTGTGATAATATTATTTTAGAAGTAGGAGGAAGTTATATGAAAGAATTATTAATAAATAAAGTTATGTTAGGATTTGTAGTTTTTATATTTGGAATATTATATATAAATTCTATAAGTATAAATAGTGAAATTAAAATGGATGAACAAAATAGTTATATATATAATAAATAAATATTTATTTATTTCCATAAATTTGATATACTAATAAGAGAATAGAAGAGGTGGCAATTTATGGAAAATGACATTATTGTTGGAATTAAATCTTTAGCACTTGACATGATAAATGAGGCAAAGAGTGGACATTCTGGAATTGTTTTAAGTTCTGCTCCAATAGTTTATACTTTGTTTGCCAATCATTTAAACATAAGCTTAAATGATCCAACTTGGATAAATAGGGATAGATTTATATTATCAGCTGGGCATGGATCAGCATTATTATATTCTGTATTGCACTTAGCCGGGTTTAAGATATCAATAGATGATTTAAAGAAATTTAGGAAATTTGGTTCAATTACTCCTGGTCATCCAGAATATGGTTTAACTCCAGGTGTTGATATGACAACTGGACCTTTAGGTCAAGGATTAGCTACAGCTGTAGGAATGGCACTTGGTAGCAAAATTCTTTATTCAAAATATATTATTCCAAGAAAGAATGCACTAAGTTTAGATAGCCATGTTATTGATTATAAAGTTTATGTATTATGCAGTGATGGAGATTTAATGGAAGGAATCAGTTACGAAGCAGCTTCCTTTGCTGGAACCATGAAATTAAATAATCTGATTGTCCTATATGATTCCAATGGTGTGAGTTTAGATGGAAAAACAAATCAGACTTTTTCTGAAAATGTTCTTGAAAGATTTAAAGCTGCCGGATGGAATACCATAGAAGTAAAAAAAGGTAATGATGTTAAAGCAATTGATAAAGCTATTAGTTCTGCAAAAAACTCTTCAAAACCAACAATCATTGAATTTAAAACTATCTTAGGTGAAGGGTTAAGTTGTGAAGGTAGTAATCTTGCCCATGGGAAAGTTTTATCAGATAGTGAACTTATTGCTTTTAAAGCAAAATATGGATTACCTAAAGATAAGTTCTATGTATCTGATACTATAAAAAATAAATTTATGGCACAAATTGCTAATCATAGTAGTCCAAAATATACTGCTTGGGCAAAAGTATATGAGAATTATGTTAGTAATTATTTAGATGGTGATTATAGTGAATTTAACTATCTCTTTGATAAAAAGGTAAATTATAACATACTTAATAGAAATTGGAAATTTGATAAAAATAGTAGACAATCTACTAGAATAATTAATCATGATATTATAAATGAAATTTCCAATATAGTTCCAAACCTTGTTGGAGGTAGTGCAGATGTTGGACATTCTACTATGACAATACTTGATAGTCAGTTATTTATATATTCTGGTAATTATAATGGCAAAAACATTCCTTTTGGCGTAAGAGAACATGCTATGGGGGCTATTGTTAATGGGCTTGCACTTGTTAAGTTTATTCCTTTTTGTTCAACTTTTCTAAGCTTTTCAGATTATATGAAACCATCAATTAGACTAGCTGCTATTTCAAAAATTCCTTCAATATTTATTTTCTCACATGATTCTGTTAATATTGGTGAAGATGGACCAACCCATCAGCCCATTGAACAATTATCTGCTCTTAGGGCAATTCCTAATTTAAATGTGTACAGACCATGTGATGCCAATGAACTGCTTGGATGTTGGGATATAATTCTAAATACAAAGGATAAACCATCGGCTTTGATTTTATCAAGAAAAGATACAGAGTTACTTCCTACTACCAGAAGTGATTTAATTAATAGAGGAGCATATATTGTTTTTCAGCCAAATAATAATTTTAATGCAATTTTAGTAGCAACTGGTTCAGAAGTTCAAACATGTGTGTATATTGCTAATGATTTATGGAAAACTAAACAATATAGTATAAGAGTTGTTAGTATGCCATGTATGGAAAAATATCTTGAGCAATCATCTGATTATAAACTTGGGCTTTTACCAAAGAATGTTAAAACATTTGTTGTAGAAGCGGGATCAAAGTTCGGATGGGGTTCAATTGCTTCTGATGAGAATAAACTTATTACTATTGATAAATTTGGAGTTAGTGCTTCCTCAAATGATGCTTTAAAATATTGCAATTTTGATTATGAACAAATAAAGGAAAGAATTATTAAACAACTATAATTTGACAAAATCACCTATTCTAATATGGTATAAAAAAATGGGTGATTTTTTATGCGTAAATATTATTTATTTGGAATAAGCAAGAACTCATATTATTCTTATCATAATAATAGTGAAATTTTATATAAAACTTTAGAAAATCTGTATAATTTAAAACATCGGGATTTTTCATATGGTATTTCTATATATAATCAACTATGTGACATTTTTAATTATGATGTATTAACAAATTACTTTGATAAAATACCAATTCATGTAAAAAAAAGAGGGAAAAAATATATTGTTCAAGATATGTATGAACATGAATGCTATATAATAGAAATTAGACATGCATGTATAATTATTTTATGTGAAAATAATTTACCAAAAATCCTCAGATTATTAAATTATTATAATCCAAGAATTTTTATTTGTGATTTCGAAAATGGAGATTATTTTTGGAATAATCAGAGCTTTAGTAATAATAAATTTTTTGAACAATATAATTTAATATAGTCTTGTATTATTGATGATTTTTTAGTAAAATGTTAGTAGGAAGGATTGATAAAATGAATTGGGTAGCATTCCTATTAGATTTATTAAAAGTTTTAGGGGGATTAATTGTAGGTGCAGTAATAGGGTTTTTTATTGCCCGTAAATATATGAAAAAATATATGAAGAAAAATCCACCTATTAATGAACAAATGATTAAAGCTATGATGACACAAATGGGTAGAACACCAAGTCAAAAGCAAGTTAATCAAATGATGAAATCAATGAATAAGTATATGGACTAAACCATATACTTTTATTTTTTAAGGAGGATATTTTTGAAACCTATTGTTGGTATAATTATGCGCCTTGATGATTCAAGAAGTTTTTTGAAAAATGAAGTATTAAATTATGTCATTCAGAGCGGAGGTATTCCAATAGGAATATATCAAAGTAATAATATTACCGATGAAATTATTACTTTATGTGATGGTTTTATTTTTCAGGGTGGAGATGAATTTACTAATTATGATTTAGATTTAATGAAAAAATTGATTGATATTAAAAAGTGTGTACTTGGAATATGTTTGGGAATGCAGACAATGGCAGTAAGTATTGGTGGAACCTTAAATGAAATGCATAATCTTAAACATTTAAGTAGCGCAGAATATGTCCATAGTATTAATATTGATAGTAATAGTAAATTATATAATATTTTAGGTAATAAAACAATAATGGTTAATAGTAGACATAAAGATAATATAAAGGGTACAAATATGTTTGTATCAGCAATTAGTGAAGATGGAATTATAGAAGCTGTTGAACTAAAAAATTATCCGTTTTTTATAGGGGTTCAGTGGCATCCTGAAAGTTTAAATGACATTAATAGTAAAAATTTATTTGATTCTTTTATTTTAGCTTGTAAGGGGGTACATAAATGAGAGTATCAGATTTAATTAATATTATAAATGGGACATTATTAAATAATTGTAACCATAATAAATCTATAAAACATATAGTGATTAATAGTAAAAGTGTTCATAGAGGGGACTTATTCGTAGCAATAAAGGGTAAAAAATATGATGCCCATGATTTTTTAAATGAGGTTATAAAAAGAAGACCAAGTGCTATAGTAGTAATGGAAAAAATTAATTTAGAAACAGATATTCCAATAATATATGTAAAAGATTCTTTAAAGGCCCTTTTTGATATAAGTTCTTTTTATCGTAGCAAGTTTAATGGGAAAATGGTGGCTATAACAGGTAGTGTAGGAAAAACGATGACTAAGGAATTGGTTTATGATGTATTGTCTACAAAGTATAATGTTCATAAAAGTAATGGAAATATGAATAATCATATAGGCGTCCCTATGACACTTACTTCATTAAACAATGATTATCAATATAGTGTTATTGAAATTGGTATGAATCATATCGGTGAAATATCAAATTTATCAAAATTAGTTAAACCTGATCTTGGAGTAATAACAAATATAGGGACAGCACATATTGGTAATCTTGGAAGTAAACGAAAAATTTTCAAAGCCAAAAAAGAAATATTAGATGGAATGAATAATGGTAGTCTGATTATAAATAATAATAAATTATTAAAAAAAATTAAAAGTAAAAATAATAAGATTATTGTTAATGACTTAATTGTAACTAAAATATATAGTAGGTTAGATAAAACTAAATTTAGTATTTTAATAAATAATAATGAATATGATTTTACATTAAATGTTCCTGGAAAACATTTAGTAAATAATTGTTTGTTAGCTATTAAAATAGGTTTATTAGAAAATATAGATATTAAAAACATTCAAAAAGCAATATATAATTACAAACCGTTAAATAACCGTCTAAATATTATAAAGAAAAATGACATTACTATTATTGATGATTGTTATAATGCTAATTATGAGGCAGTATTAGGATTTATAGATATTTTACCATCATATAAACAAGAAAAGATTTTAATTCTTGGTGATATCTTAGAACTTGGTAAATTTTCAAAATCCATTCATAGAAGAATAGGAAAATATGCATGTAAAAGAAATATTGAAAATGTAATATTTGTTGGCAAATATATGTATTATGCACACAAAAAATGTAAAAATAGCTTATATTTTTCTAATAATAATGAGTTATTAAAATACCTTAATGAAATGAATTTAAAAAATAAAGTATTAGCACTAAAAGCCTCAAGAGGAATGCATTTTGAACAAATTATAAATAATATAAGAAAAAAATGATCGTTGATCATTTTTTTAATATCTTTCTAATTGGTGCAGAATTACGATACATAAAATATAATGGAGTGTTTGTAATTAATTCCAAATCACCGATATATTCTACACTTTCAGCACCAAAGCTTAATTTAAATTCAGTTAGGCCTTTGTATTTTTCATTCATATCATTAGGATTGTTTATACCACCTAGATTAAATTCTGTTATACCTTCACTAGCAAAGGTTTGAATAAGTTTCCAAATAAGCAAGTGTTTACCATTGAATTTTTTATAATTAGTATCATAACCATCAATTAGTAAAGTTGCTGTATTAGCGTGTTTAATAATAATTACAGAGGCAATTACAATTCCATTTGGAAATTGTCTATTTAATGCAGTTGCAGTTATTAAATCGTTTTTAACTTCATTTAATAATTTATCATATTCCATTTTCTTTTGAATAAATTTAACATTACTTTGTTTATTTTCAAGTAATTCTTCATTTATTTTATTATTCTGCTCTAAACATTTCTGATATTCATAACGTGCTTTGTTTAAAAATATTGATGTATCTATCTTAGCATAGTAAAATTCAGCCTTTTTATTTTTATTAAAAAAATCATAACAATCATTAAAGTATTCTAAATCTCTAGGATATTTCTTTTTTGTTTGAAGATAAAGATAACCTAAATTATCTTTATTCCCTTTATGAATTACAATCCCACTTTTTTCTGCACTTCTAATTTTTGTTTTTAATGTTTTAGGAAGTTTATTAAATATTTCTATATAGTTTTTATTTAAAGGTATAATTGCCTCAAAACGGGGTTTTAATGCTTCAAATGAATTGTTAAATCCTAAATGATAATATTTTTTTGATTTTAAAAATTTTAATGTCTCTTCAAAATTTTCATTAGTAACTGTAACTATATTTTCATTATTTCTTTTTTCTTTATATATCATAGGTGTAATTTTAACAGCTATAATATCTTGTTTACCTAAATATTTTTTAATTAATTTTGTAAATTCATTTAAATATTCTTTATTATTGTAATCTATTAAAAAACCTCGTGGAGCATAAGCATATTTAAATCCAAATCTTTTTTCAATTAAAAGTAAAGTTGCAGCAACAATTGTATTGTTAGAATCAAACATCCCTAGAAAAAGACTATCAAAATTTTGTTTATTCATAACAAAAGCATATTCTACGGTTTGATATATAGATTTATCTTTGAATTTTTCAGTAAAGTTATTAAATTGTTCATTAGTTAACTCTTTTAGTAGCATAAAATCACTCCTTAGGAAATTAGATTATTATATCACAAGTGTTATTTGTAATACAAGGATAAAAATAAAAAAATTAGGGAAACCTAATTTTCTTTACATTCATAACTATCACACATTGTAGATTGTTTGTCTTGATTACAATTACAATTACATACTTTTATTTTCTTCAAAGTACATTCATCACAACCACAATCACAAAATTTACAGTCATGAACATTACAATTAATTTTTTGTTTTTCCATATTTATCACCATTTATATTTTGGTAAATATATACTAAATTATTCATAAATACTAATTTTAGTAATAGTATTATTTAGGTGATATTATGGACAAGATTAAAATTGGAATTCCAAGAGCTCTTAGTTATTATTATTTTGGTAGTAAATGGGAAAAATTTTTTGAAATTCTAAATATAGAAATTATTAAAAGCCCACCAACCGATAAAAATATTGTAGAAGCAGGAAATATGCTTGCAAATGATGAGATGTGTCTTCCACTTAAAATTTATCTTGGACATGTTGATTATCTAAAAGATAAATGTGATTATATTTTAATCCCTAGAATTGATAATTATGGAACATTTGATCAAACTTGTACTAATTTTTTAGCTATCTATGATATTGTCAATAATTTATTTGATGTAAAAATAATTGATTATAATATAGACATAAATAATGATCAAGATGAGTTAAATGGATTTTTAAAAATTGGAAAAATTTTAGGAATTGAGAAAGAAAGTGTAGTAAAAGCTTATAATAAATGCAAAGAATATTCTGATGATTTAGAGAAAAATTTGATAAAAGAAAATAATAATAAATTAAATGATAGTAGAAAAAAAATTTTGTTAGTTGCGCACAAATATACAATTTATGATGATTACATTGGACAGCCAGTTATAAATTATTTAAACGAATTGGGGGTAGATATTATTTATTCAGATCGTTTTTGTACGAAATTAACTAATAAACTAGCTTACAATTTATCGAAAAATATTTACTTTAAATATCCAAAAGAAAGTATTGGGTCAATTGAGCTGGTAAAAGGTAGTATAGATGGAATTATTTTTTTCACAACTTTTCCTTGTGGGCTTGATTCTTTGGTTAATGAATTAGTTATGCGGAAAATAGATAAACCATATTTAAATTTAATAGTTGATGATATGGATTCTTTAACAGGTATAAAAACTAGATTAGAAAGTTTTGTTGATATTCTTGAGCAATAAAAAAGTAGTAGCATTCCCACAGATGGGAAATTATTTTGTACCTGTTAAATATTTATTTGAACATATTTTATCTTGCAAAATTATTGATGCACCATTTATAAGTAACAAAACTATTGAACTTGGAACTAAATATAGTCCTGATTTTGTTTGTACCCCCTTTAAGTATACACTTGGTACATTTATAGAATGTCTCGATATGGGAGCAAACGTTTTAATTCAAGCAGGTGGTGGGTGTAGATATGGATATTATAGTGAACTACAAGAAAAAATATTAAAAGATTTAGGTTATGATTTTGAGTATTATAATTTAGTAAGTGCCGGGAAAAATGATGTTAAACATATAGTACAATGTATGAAGAAGATAAACCCAAAATTTAAAAAGATTAAATCATTATACTATTTAATGATTGCTAAACAAATGGTTAAGTATATGGATAAAATAGATCATTATATAAGAGCAAATATAGGATTTGAAAAAGAAAGTGGAAGTTTTGAAAAGTTACAAAGTGAAATGCTTATTTCATTTAGTAAAGCAAAGGGACTTATAGATTTAAAAATACTATATAAAAAGTACTTTAAATTATTTAAAAAAATAAAAATATCAAAGCCTAAAAATTGTCTTAAAGTAGGGATAATAGGTGAATTATATACAATAATGGAGCCCTTTTCCAATTATTATTTAGAAAAGTTACTGGCTTCATATAATATAGAGATAAAACGATTTACAAATGTTTACTACTTGGTATTTGAAAAATCACGAAAGGTTAAGAAATATCTAAAATATGCAAGTGAGTATATTAAATATCGTATGGGTGCAGATGCTGCAGATAATGTAGCAAGAGCTAAGTATCTATGTGAAAATAAATATGATGGTATTATACATATAAAATCAGCTTTTTGTACCCCAGAAATAGGTGCTATGCCGATTATTAATAAAGTATGTAGTGATTATGATGTACCGGTTATTTTCTTTAGTTTTGATTCTAATACATCTGAGGTTGGAATAAAAACAAGAATAGAGGCATTTTATGATATGATAGAAATGAGGAAAAGTAATGAAAGAATGTTACATAGGAATTGATATTGGTTCCATTTCTACTAAAGGCGTAATCATTGATAATGATAATAATATTATTGATTCTTTATATATATGGACTGAAGCAAATCCTATTGATGCAGTTAAAAGATTAATATCTAAGTTGAAAGAAAAAATAACACCTAATATGATTATCAAGGGTATTGGTACAACTGGGAGTGCTAGAAAACTAATTGGAATAATGTTAGACGCTAATATTGTAAAAAATGAGATAACAGCTCATGCAATAGGTACATTAGCTTTTTATCCAAATGTTAGAACAATCCTAGAAATAGGTGGTCAAGACTCTAAAATAATTTTAATTAAAAATGGTATTATTACAGATTATTCAATGAATACATTATGTGCAGCAGGTACGGGTTCTTTTTTATCAAGTCAGGCTAAGAGATTAGGTATAGATGTTAATGAATTTGGAAATCTTGCTTTGCAATCAAAATCACCTGCTAAGATTGCCGCTAGATGCACAGTTTTTGCTGAATCTGATTTAGTTCATAAAGCACAAGTTGGATATAAAAAAGAAGATATAGTTGCTGGTTTATGCAAAAGTGTTGTTATTAATTATTTAAATAATGTTGGAAAAGGGAAGAAAATAGTTGGTCCAATCGTTTTTCAAGGCGGTGTAAGTAAGAATGTTGGAGTTTTAAAATATTTTAAAGAAATATTAAATCAAGATATAATTGTTGATAAAAATAGCCATTTAATGGGAGCAATTGGTATTGCAATTCTTGCCCGAAAATATAAAACAGATAAAGTATATGATTTGAAGATGTTAGATGTTAAATTTGAAACTAAAGGGTTTGAATGCAGTGGGTGTACAAATAATTGTGAAATACTAAGAATATATAGAAATCAAAAGTTAGTTGATTGTTGGGGTAGCAAATGTGGAAAATATACTTAAAAGGAATTTTGTTATAAGAATAGTATTATATATATGAGTACTCCTTGACAACTAAAAAAAATTAGTGTATAAATAAATCAGCAAAAAAGGAAGTGGATTATGGCAAAAAATTTAGTTATAGTTGAGTCCCCTAGTAAAACAAAACCTATTGAAAAGTATTTAGGTAAAGATTATCATGTAGTATCAAGTAAAGGTCATATAAGAGATTTATCAACTAAAGGAAAATATGGATTTGGTGTAGATGTTGATAATAATTTTAAACCGGATTATGTTACTATAAAAGGTAAAAAAAAGGTTATTGATGAGTTAAAAAAAGACGCTAAAGAGGCAAAGTTTGTATATTTAGCAACCGACCCTGATCGTGAAGGGGAAGCTATTTCATGGCATCTATATGATTGTTTAGGTTTAAATGACAAGAATTGTGAAAGAGTAGTTTTTAATGAAATTACTAAAAATGCTGTTGTTGAGGCCTTTAAACATGCACGAAAAATTGATCAAGATTTAGTAAATTCACAGGAAACAAGAAGAATTCTTGATAGAATTATTGGCTTTAGACTAAGCAAACTTATGCAAGCTAAAACGGATGGTTCATCAGCTGGTAGAGTGCAAAGTGTAGCTCTAAAATTAGTAGTTGATAAGGAAAGAGAAATTGAAAAATTTGTTTCAGAAGAATATTGGACAATAGATGCTGCTTTTAATGACTTTTCGGCTAATCTTTATGGTTATAAGAACAAAAATATTGAAATAAAAGATGAAATAGAGGCAAATAAAATATTAAATAAACTTTCTAATTCATTTAAAATAGAAGATGTAACAAAAAAAGAGCAAAAGAAAAAATCTAAGTTTCCATATATCACTAGTACTATGCAGCAAGATGCTTCAAATAAACTTGGTATGAATGCCAAAAAAACTATGAGTATTGCTCAAAAGTTATATGAAGGTATAGAATTATCTGATGAGACAGTTGGTTTAATTACATATATGCGTACTGATTCAACAAGATTATCTAATGAGTTTGTAGGATCTACCTTAAAATATATTGAAGCAAAATATGGTAAGGAATATGTAGGAAATGTAAAAGTTAATAAAAAAACTGAAAATGTTCAAGATGCTCATGAGGCAATTAGACCAACAAGTATAAATAGAGATCCACTAAGTGTTAAACCATTTTTAACACCAGATGAATATAAACTTTATAAAATGATTTATTATAGAGCACTTGCCAGTTTAATGAGTGATGCCAAAACAAGTAATACAACTGTTATTTTAGATAATAATGATTATAAATTTAAAGTAAATGGTCAAATATTAATATTTGATGGTTATTTAAAAGTCTATAAAGATTATGAAGAAGTAGAAAATAATGTCTTGCCATCATTTGAAACATATAAAACAAATGTAATTGTTGCAAAAGAGATAACTAAAGAACAACATTTCACGAAGCCCCCTGCTAGATATACAGAAGCAAAACTTATTAAAGAAATGGAAGAACTTGGCATAGGTAGACCTAGTACATATGCAAAAACAATGGATACCTTAAAATCAAGGGGTTATGTAACAATTGTTGATAAAAAGTTTATTCCAACCGAAATTGGTATTGAAATTACAGATAAATTGCAAGAATGCTTTAGTCATTTGATAAATGTTAAATACACAGCTAATATGGAAAATGATCTTGATAAAATTGCAACTGGTGATGAAATATGGTATCAAGTTTTATCAAAATTTTATGATGAATTTGAACCGGCTGTAAAAGAAGCTTTTGATAAAATGGAGAAGAAGGCCCCTGAAGAAACAGGAGAATTATGTCCAAATTGTAATAGCCCACTTGTAATTAGAAAAGGAAAATATGGTAAATTTACAGCATGTAGTAATTTTCCAGAATGTAAGTATATAAAACAGGAAGAAAAAGAAAAGGTAGAAATTTGCAATTGTCCAATTTGTGATGGTAAAATAGTTGAGAAAAAAAGTAAAAGAGGTAAAATTTTCTATGGTTGTGATAATTATCCTAAATGTAAAGAAGCATATTGGGATGAACCAATCGGAAGATTATGTCCAGAATGTAATAGTATGCTAACAAAGAAAAAAGAAAAAATAAAATGCAGTAAATGTGATTATGTAGAAGAATAATATATTTATATTGATTTAGGCAATGTTTGATATAATCAGATGTTGCTTTTTATTTACTTTATTTGTAATAACTGATATAATCTTGTTAGATGATAAAAGGGGAATATTTTGTGTTTTAATAGAGAGTAGTGATTATATGCCAAAATATTATTTAGTAGCAACCGATATTAATGGAGTTACAAATATTTTATTGTCAAAAGAGAAAATAACAAAACTAGATAAATTTATATATGATAATTTCAGTAGTATTCCGGAAATATTGGAAAAATTTAATTTAGGAGTAGAAACAAAACTTAATATTAATTATAAATATAATAATAATTATAGAAAACTAGATTTAATATTAAGAAATAGTAATTATAATTTTTCTAGTATAATTAATAGTGTGAATGAAAATAATGTAAATAGCGATTTAGATTTATTTAATAGTATCATTAATAAGTTGCTGACAAAAATTACAAATCAACAACTTAGTTTTTTAAGGCAAAAAGGTTACATAAGTGATTATGTTTTTGAAAATGTATTTAGTTATCGAAAATGTGATTTTTCAAATAGTGATGATCAAAATGACAAGTTTGAGTTGTTTAGAAAAATAAAAAAAGAGTTTAGAAGATATTTAGTGTTTAGAAAATTGTATTCAGGTATAATTTTTTTGGAAAATGATTATTATAAAACAACTAATCAAAACATCGAAAATGATTTTTTACAAGTGGATGACAATAGATATGATAATTTGGATGAAGTATATAGTGTTTATGATTTAGATGATTTATTTAGATTAGATAATACGAATATAAATGTGGATGGAATCAAAAAAGTAAAATAGGTATATAATATTTTGGTGATGAGTATGTTTGATATGAATGATGTATTAAAAGTTGCAAGTAAACTTGATATAACTTTTGATAAATTTTCTAAAGAAGATTTACTTACTGGAATGAATATTGAACTTGAGCATGGTAAAATTAATAAAGATACTAATGTAACAAATGATGATTTAGAAATGACTGCAAAAATAGCTCTTGCACATTTAAATGAATTTAATGATTACTATAATAAGGAATATGGATTACCAAATTTTGAACAAATGTTAAAAGATAGGAGTAATAGAATATTTAGGTATAAATAAAAGGAAATAGAGTCTATTTCCTTTTAAAATACCATCTAAGAAGTAATCCTGATCCAGCAGCAATCATGCCTATCATAATAATAAAATTATATAATGATGTTTGTTTAAATGCAATATCAATACTCATTATTATGGTTGCAATTATAATAACAATGCCAATGATTGTTACTATTTTGCCTATTAATGATTTTGGATTAAAAAACATAACAATAACTCCAATTATAAATGGTACAAGTATTAATCCAGATGCTAGTTTAAATGAGCCAAATGCCCAGTGATACCAATTCATTGTGACTACGGTTTGTTGAGTTAGTAAAAATAATCCAACGGATGTTAAAATAATTCCAATTAAAAAGTAAATTCCATTATTTTGATTTTTTTCGTTCATATTAATTCCTCCAGTATAATTCTAACACATATTTATTAAAAAAAAAAGAGACTATTTAGCCTCTACAATTAATTTGATGGCAGTTCTTTCTTCACCATCTATAGTTATATCAGTAAATGCAGGTATACATACTAAATTTTTACCACTTGGTGCAACAAATCCTCTTGCAATGGCAATTGCTTTAATTGCTTGATTAAGTGCACCAGCTCCAATGGCTTGAATTTCTACGCTTCCTTTTTCTCTAAAAACATTTGCAAGTGCTCCAGCAACACTATTTGGATTAGACTTTGACGAAACTTTAAGTGTTTCCATATATATTAAATCATTCCTTTCTGTACATTAAATACTATGATTAAATCTTATAAATATGATTGATGAATTAATAAATTTTAGCTAGAAATATTTTGCTTTGATAATTTATTAAATTAAAAGATATACTATGTAGATAAGATAATTAAAGTGTAAAGTTATGCATGAAAGTATAATATTTAATTTAAATAATAAAAAGTAATGTTATAAATAACAATCAAGTATTATTAGATGTAGGTGAGAATTCATTAGCTGTTAGTATAATTATTAAATACATATACATAAATGTGTAATATTGTGTTTATTTACTTAATTTATTGACATTTTATTTTTAAGATAATAAAATTAATAAGTATGATATTTAAAATGAATATTTGAAAGGGTGAATATATGTTAAAGTTATTAAGAAATTTTTCTAAAAAAGAATGGCTATTTTTATTAATTAGTATATTCTTGATATTTATTCAAGTATGGCTTGAATTAAAAATGCCAGATTATATGTCAAAAATAACCGTCTTAGTACAGACCGAAGGTACGAAGATGGGACCAATCATTGAAAATGGTATATATATGCTTATATGTGCTTTATGTAGCTTAATTTCGGCAGTATTTGTTGGTTATTTTATTTCTTATATGTCTTCAAGTTTTTCACTTAGAACAAGAAAGAAAGTTTTTGATAAGGTAGAAAATTTATCTATGGCAGAAGTAAAGAAATTTTCTACTAGCAGTTTAATTACAAGAACTACCAATGATATTACACAGGTTGAAATGCTAATTGGAATGGGTTTTCAACTACTTATTAAAGCTCCAATAACTGCTATATGGGCAATTACTAAAATACTTAATAAAAGTTGGCAGTGGAGTGCAGTAACTGCTGTTTCAGTTGTAATATTGCTTTCGGTTATTATCTGTTTAACAATAATAGTTATACCAAAATTTAAAATTGTTCAAAAATTAACTGATAAACTTAACGATGTAACTCGTGAGAGTTTAAATGGAATAAGAGTTATTAGAGCTTTTAATGCTGAAGAATATCAGGAAGATAAATTCGATAGTGTAAATACAAAACTTACTAATCAGCAATTATTTAATCAAAGGGCATTTGCTATAATGTCACCAGTAATGTATATGGTTATGAATTTTTTAACACTTTTTATTTATTTCATTGGAGCCTATTTAATAATGAATTCTCTTATGGTGGAAAAAATAACTATTTTTGGTGATATGGTTGTATTTTCTTCTTATGCAATGCAAGTAATAATGTCATTTTTAATGCTTGCTATGATATTTATGATGTTACCACGTGCTAGTGTTTCTGCCAGTCGTATAAATGAAGTACTTGATGAAGACATAAATATTAAAGATGGCACATTTGACGGAAAAACAAAAGAAATAGGAACTGTTGAATTTAAAAATGTATCTTTTAAATATCCTGATGCCGAAGAATATTTACTTGAAAATATTTCTTTTAAAGCTAACAAAGGTGAAACGGTAGCATTTATTGGATCTACAGGAAGCGGGAAGTCAACACTTATTAATTTAGTTCCTAGATTTTATGATGCAACTGATGGTATAGTTTTAATTGATGGTATTGATGTTAAGAAATATAAATTAGAATATCTATATAGCAAGATAGGATATGTTTCTCAAAAACCAGTTATGTTTGATGGAACGGTTAATTCTAATGTTTCATTTGGTGAAACATATAATAAGAAACCAAATAGCAGCAAGATAAAAGAAGCTATTAAAGTAGCTCAAGCAAAGGATTTTGTGGAAGCTATGGATGATAAATATGATACTCATATTGCTCAGGGTGGAACAAATGTGTCTGGAGGACAAAAACAGAGGTTATCTATTGCTAGAGCAATTGCTAGGGATCCTGAAATATACATATTTGATGATTCATTTTCGGCCCTTGATTATAAAACAGATTCTGTTTTAAGACATGAATTAAAAAAATATACAAAAGATGCTACTAACTTGATAGTTGCCCAAAGAATTGGGACTATCATGAATGCGGATAAAATAATAGTTTTAGATAATGGAAAATGTGTTGGTATGGGTACTCATAAGGAGTTGTTAAAAACATGTGATGTGTACAAACAAATAGCTTTGTCTCAATTATCAAAGGAGGAATTAGAAAATGCATAATGGAAATAGACCTCCTAGAAGAGGAAATGAAAAAGCAAAAGATTTCAAAGGAGCTATAGCTCGTTTATTTAAAGAACTAAGTGGTTTTAAAATTTTAATATTTATTTCACTAATACTTGCTTCTCTTGGCTCAATTTTATCAATATTTGCTCCAGATAAGCTATCTGATTTAACTAATACTATATCCGAGGGATTAGTTGTAAACAAAGAAAATATGAAAAAACTCAGTGAAAAAACTTCTGAAAGTATATCTGAAGAAAGAATGAATACTTTAATTCCTTCAATTTTAGAGATAGATTTGAGTGAAAATACTATTTCTAAAATAGAAAATGATAATGATATTTCAAATGATGAGAAGGAAACCTTTTATGAAGTTTTAAAGGATATAAAAGAAAATAATTCACTCATTCTATTGACTAATTTATCTGATAAAATTCTTGATTATGTTTTACCTAGCACAATGTATGATGAGGTTATAGTTTCCACAAATGATAAGTTTCAATTTTTAAGTTGTATTAAAGATAACACTTTAAATTATCCTGAAAGTATTACATCAATTATTTTTAGTGATTTAAATATTGATGGTAAGAATATATCATCACATGATCAATTAGAATTTATAAAGTTAATGAGTGAAAACTCTTCTCAAAATGATTCACAAGCACTATATTCTAAAATTGATAAAATGCCTGATGATATAAAGAATGTTCTGAAACCATTTATGGATATAGATAAGATAAAATCACTAGCATTATTTCTAGCTACACTTTATATCTGTAGTGCATTATTTAATTATATTGAATCATTACTTATGACTAATGTGTCTAATAAATTTGCAAAATTTTTAAGAGAGAGTATATCAAAAAAAATCAATAGGCTACCACTTAAATATTTTGATAATCATGCAACTGGTGATTTGCTTTCAAGGGTTACTAATGATGTTGATTTAATTGCTCAATCCATGAATAATTCTCTTTCAACTTTGGTAAGTGCTTTTACTTTATTTATTGGTTCTATTATAATGATGTTTTATACAAATTGGATTATGGCAATAACAGCTATTTTCTCAAGCTTATTTGGATTTATGTTTATGGGAAGCATTTTAGGAAAGTCTCAGAAGTATTTTACGGCCAAACAAGAAGAACTTGGGAACCTAAATGGTCATATTGAAGAAATATATTCAGGATTAAATGTTGTAAAAGTATATAATGGAAAAAAAGAATCAGATGCTGAGTTTGATAAGTATAATAATAGGGTTTATGATGCAAATAGAAAAAGCCAGTTTTTATCAGGATTAATGATGCCTATGATGAATTTTATTGGTAATTTTGGCTATGTTGCTGTTTGTATAGTTGGAGCATTGCTTGTTATAAATAATAAAATAAGTTTTGGTGTAATTGTTGCATTCATTACCTATGTCAGGTTATTTATATCACCACTATCACAAATTGCTCAGGGGTTAACATCACTTCAATCTACAGCTGCTGCAAGTGAGAGAGTTTTTGAATTTATGGATGAAGAAGAGATGAAGAGTCAAAAGAAAATTAAAAAAGTTTTGGATAAGAATAAAGTTAAAGGAAATATTGAATTTGAGAATGTAACATTTACATATGATGGAAATGAGTTGCCTACTATAAATAATTTTAGTGCTAAAGCTTTTGCTGGTCAGAAAATAGCAATAGTTGGTCCTACTGGAGCAGGTAAAACAACAATTGTAAATTTACTTATGAAATTTTATGAAATAAATTCTGGTGATATAAAAATTGATGGAATTTCAACAAAGGATTTATCTCGTGAAAATATACATTCATTATTTACAATGGTTCTTCAAGATACATGGCTTTTTAATGGAACTATTAAGGAAAATATTATTTATAATCGTCATGGAATAGAGCTTGATAAAGTAGAAGAAGTTTGTAAAGTTGTTGGACTTGACCATTTTATTAGGACGCTTCCAAATGGTTATAATTCATATTTATCTGATAATGATAACATCTCTGCCGGTCAAAGACAATTACTTACTATTGCTAGGGGTATGATTGAAGACTCTCCATTTTTAATTCTTGATGAAGCAACAAGTAATGTAGATACTAGAACTGAGGAGCTTGTCCAAAAAGCAATGGATAAATTAACAGAGGGAAAAACTTCATTTATTATTGCTCATAGATTATCTACAATTAAAAATGCTGATTTAATACTTGTTATGAAAAATGGTAATATTATTGAACAAGGTAATCATGAACAATTAATTGAAAAAAATGGATTTTATGCAGAATTATATAATTCTCAGTTTGAACTTTAGAAGATAATTGTCATGATTATCTTTTTTTCTTAATAGAAAAATAGTATAATGTTGTATGAGGAGGATATATATGCTAAAGGTAAAAAATGTTACAAAATATTATGGTGATTTTCTTGCAGTTGATAATTTATCTTTTGAAGTAAAGCCGGGAGAGATTTTTGGACTTCTTGGAGTAAATGGTGCAGGAAAAACAACTACATTTCGTATGATTATGGGATTAATTGATGCAACAGAAGGTGAGATAACTCTTGATGGCAAAAAAATAGATTATAGTGTTACTGATAAAATAGGTTTTTTGACGGAAGAAAGAAGTCTTCTTACTAAAATGACTGTGAAAGAGCAGTGTTTATTTTATGGAAGATTAAAGGGAATGAGTAATGATGAGATATTAGATAAATTAGATAAACTTCTTATTAGATTTAATATTACTGAATATAAAGATAAAAAAATTAAAGAGTTATCTAAGGGTAATCAGCAAAAGATTCAATTCATTACAGCCATTTTAAATGATCCAAAGTTGCTTATTTTAGATGAACCATTTTCAGGTCTTGATCCTATTAATGTAGAGTTATTTAAACAAGTGATTATTGAACTTTCAAATAAAGGAAGTATGATTATTTTTTCATCACATAGAATGGAACATGTAGAATTATTTTGTAAGAAATTATTGATTATGTTAAAAGGTAAGACAGTTATATCTGGTTATTTAGCAGATATAAAAGAAAAATATCGTAAGAAGAATATTCTAGTAAAAGGTGATATCGATATTAATAAGATACAAAAAATAGAAGGCGTTATATCAGTTTTAGAAAAGTCTGATGAATATGAAATTAAAATAGCTGATTTAAGTATTGCCGAAAAGGTATTTTCTGTTATTAGTCAATTTAAAAATATTACTAAATTTGTTATCGAAGAGCCATCTTTAAATGAAATTTTTATTGCAAAAGTAGGTGAAAAATATGAGTAGTAAATTAAATTACTTGATAGGTGTTAGTCTAAAAAGAAAAATCAAAACAAAATGGTTTATGATTGTTAATATAATACTTGCAATAGCTATTGTTGGTATTATCAATATAGATAGTATTATTACATTTTTTGGTGGTGATTTTAATAAAAAACAAAATGTTTATGTAATTGATAATACAGAAATTGGTTTTGATATATTTAAAAGTCAGTTAGAAAATCTTGATTCAACTATTGCTGAATCCGATGAAAGTTCTTATGTGATTGAAAGTTATAATAAGAGTGAGGAAGAAGCTAAAAAGTTAATTGATGAAAATAAGGATAATATTGTTGTTGTTTTAAACAAAGATGATGATAAAGTTATGAGTGCTAAAATTATATCTGAAGGTTTTATTGATACAATAGATTACCAAAAGTTTTTAACAGCAATTAATAATACTAAGGTAAGTTTAGCAATTTATGAATCCAATATTCCAGTGGAGCAGATTAACAAAATATATGAAAATATAGATATCGAAAGAGAAATACTAAATGAAACACAAAAAACAGAAGATGAGAGCATGCAAATGATTATGACAACTGTTTTCCCTGTAATAATTCTTCCATTTTTTATGTTGACAATTTTCCTTGTTCAGATGATAGGGGCAGAGGTTAATGATGAAAAGACAACTAGAGGAATGGAAATAATTATTTCCAATGTATCACCAAAGACTCATTTCTTTGCAAAGGTTTTTGCTGGAAATATATTTGTTATTTTTCAAGGGGCATTATTAATTACATTTGGGATAATAGGCTTTTTAATTAGAAATATAATCGGCGGAAGTAATATTGTAAATGGTGTTGGAAGTGAAATAGGCAAGATAATAAATGGTATTATGAGTAGTGGTATTGGTGATAAATTAATTTATATCATTCCTTTAACATTACTACTTATGTTAATTACCTTTGTTGCATATTCAATTCTTGCAGGTGTGCTTGCTTCTATGACAACAAATACAGAAGATTTTCAACAGATTCAAACACCAATTATGATTATATCTTTGATAGGTTATTACCTTGCAACAATGGCTGGAGTTTTTAAAGGAGCATTATTTATTAGAATTTTATCATATGTACCATTTATATCAGCAATCTTATCACCATCACTTTTGGTGCTTGGACAAATTAGTGTTATAGATATTGTTTTATCTTTAATTATAATGGTATTTACTAATTGGTTGCTAATTAAATATGGTTTAAGAATTTATAAAGTTGGAATTTTGAATTATTCATCTAAAGGATTATGGAGGAAAATGTTTAAAGCACTAAGAAATTAGTGCTTTATTTAAAAAATAGTGGTAAATTATAAAGTTTTGTGATATTATAGTTGACCAAAGGGGGCTTTTTTATGATAAAAAATAGAAAAAGTTTAACAATTGATGAATTAATTATAATATATCTAGCTGAGAAAATTAAGCTTGGTTATGAAATTTTTACTTCGTTAGAAGAAATAATTGATTTTGTTACTTATTTCAACCACAATAAAAAATATGTAAGAAATAGTTCGTTTGAAAATAATAATTCAGATTATATATTAGATTATTGCAATCAAAACAATCATTTAGAGGTAGTAGATAATGTAATTAAGCCTACTAATGAGTTTGGAAAAAATGATGTTTTGGATACTCAGTTTTCATATATGATTTCTGATGATAAAATTAGAATTAGAGCTATAATTCAAAGTTATCTTCAAAAATTTGCTAAAAGACAAATTAACATAGAAAATAAAGTTGTTTCACAAAATAGTCTAGCTTGCGGTAATATGTATTCTATATTAATGATTAATACAATCTGGAATTGTTATACTCAAAAATATATTGATGCAAAATGTTGGCCAGTACAATGCACAGATATAGAAATGTATTTATTCCAAAATGATTTGGCTAGTATAATAGGGCTTCCATCAATTAAATCTCAAATTATGTCTTTTTATGATACTTTTTCTAAAAGATTAGCAATATTAATGGAAGAAGAAAACGACTTATTAGTTAGTAATTCTGAAAATTTATATGTTGCTAACTCTAATTATAAATGCCTTATAAAGGATTATGAAGACTTAATGACATATTGTAGTAGTAAGAAATTTAATATTAGTATTACATTTAGTAAATTATATCAGATATTTCCTAACATTTTTACTTCTGAAGAGAAGCAAATGTATATTACAAATGATACTATCAAAAATGATGATGCAAAGAAACTAATGAAAACGATTGAAATGTACAGAAGATGAATTTAGTGATAGTAGTATAATCAAAATATAAAGAAGCCGAGAAAGATAGTGATATTTTAACTATGTATTCTGTGGATAATAAAAATAAGATATTGACAAAGCATAATTAAAAATGATATATTAATAAAGAACACGAATGTGTTTTTTATTTGGAAAAATACATATAATTAAAAGTAGGTGGAAAAAATGAGTAAATTCAGATCATTTTTAGTTGATGAAAAGAAAGAACTAAAAAAAGTAAAATGGCCAAATAAAAAAGATATGACTATTTATTCAGTTGCAACAATTTCTTTTATAATTTTCTTTGCTTTATTTTTTACAGTTTCAGATTTATTATTAGCTGGTCTTAAGGTGTTAATAGGCTAATGCAAAAAGAATGGTATGTTGTTAATACATATTCTGGACATGAAAATAAGGTAAAAGAAAAGTTAGAAATGCGTGCAAGTTCTATGGGAATGGAAGATTATATTTTTAGAGTAGTTGTTCCTGAACAAAAGGAAATTGAAGTTAAAGATGGAAAAACTAAAGAAAAAATGAAAAAGATGTTCCCAGGTTATATTTTGGTAGAAATGGTAATGAGTGATGAAGCTTGGTTTATTGTTCGTAATACTCCGGGTGTAACAGGCTTTATTGGTTCCTCTGGTAAGGGTGCAAAACCTTTTCCATTAACTCCATCAGAGGTTGATAAAATACTTGGAAATATGGGAATTTCAAGGATTGAAGTCGGCAATGATTTAAATACTGATGATTCTGTTAAGGTTATTAGTGGACCATTTGCTTCAATGATAGGTAAGGTTAAATCAATGGATGTTGCTAATCAAAAAGTTGAAATTATGTTAGACTTATTTGGACAAGAAACTGTTGTTGAATTACCTTTGACAGAAATTGAAAGAGTATAATTTTATTTTCTGTCACTAAAAAATATTTACAAATTAAGTATTATGTGTTATTATTAATTAGCTATATTGTTTGAATATAGATTATTAAGTGGGAGCATTATAAGCGGATGAACCACTCGCGAAAAAAAATATAGGAGGTGTTTTTCGTGGCAAAAAAAATTACTAAACAATTAAAGTTGCAACTTCCTGCTGGAAAGGCAACACCTGCTCCACCAGTTGGAACAATGTTAGGACCTGCAGGTATTAACTTAGGTGAATTCTGTACTAAGTATAATGATGCAACTAAAGATAAAATGGGAGATATATTACCAGTTGAAATAACTGTATATGAAGACAGAACTTTCGATTTTGTAATTAAGACTCCACCAACAGCATTTTTAGTTAAAAAATATTCAAAAGTTTCTAAAGGGTCTACAAAAGGATCTAAAGAAGTTGTTGGAAAGCTAACAAAGGCACAAGTTAAAGAAATTGCTGAAACTAAGTTGCCAGATTTAAATTGCTATGAAGTAGAAGAAGCTATGCGTATTGTTGAAGGTACAGCAAGAAACATGGGTATAGAAGTAACTGAATAGTTATAAAACATATAGGTAAATCACTTATGTGGGAGGAAAAAATCCGCTAATATACCACAAGGAGGTAAGAATGAAAAAAAGTAAAAAGTATGTAGCTGCTAGTGAATTAGTAGAAAAAAACAAATTATATACTAAAGAAGAAGCTATGGAACTTCTTAAAAAAACATCAACTACAAAGTTTGATGCTTCTGTTGAAGTAGCAATGAGATTAAATCTTGATACTAAAAAAGCAGATCAACAATTAAGAGGAGCATTAGTATTACCAAATGGTACTGGAAAGACTAAAAGAGTTTTAGTTATTGCTAAAGGTGATGCAGCAAAGGCTGCTACTGAGGCAGGTGCTGATTATGTTGGGGATGCTGATATGCTAGAAAAAATTGAAAAAGAAAATTGGTTTGATTTTGATGTTATGATAGCTACTCCAGACATGATGCCAGCTCTTGGTAAAATTGGTAAGATATTAGGACCAAAAGGTTTAATGCCAAATCCAAAAACTGGGACTGTAACTGTTGATACTAAAAAAGCTGTTACAGAAGTAAAAAAAGGACGCGTTGAATATCGTACTGATAGTTATGGAAATGTACATGCAATTATTGGGAAGGTTTCTTTTGACAGCAATAAATTAGTTGAAAACTTAGATGCTTTCGTATCACTAATTTTAAAATTAAAACCATCTACAGTAAAAGGCAAATATGTTAAAAACATTTCAGTTTCTACTACAATGGGTCCTGGAATTAAAATTGATTCAAATTGTTTTGACAATTAATTAATACTATGCTATAATACAATTGTTTTGAAAGAAATATATGGTGCCGTAGACAGTAGGTGCAGTGATGCTTAATTTCCTACCGAGGAACTTATTTATATAAGTTTTGGAATCCCTACGGAATTAGTAGGGATTTTTTTACGGTATTACACTAGGAAAATAGGAGGTGTAATATGGCAAATCAAAAGATAATTGAAGGAAAACAACAAATCGTAAATGAAATTGTTTCAAAAGCAAAAGATTCAAATTGCTTTGTACTTGTTGAAAATCAAGGACTTACAGTTGCAGAAACTAATGAACTTAGAAGAAAATTAAGGGAAACAGGTTCTGATTTCAAAATCTACAAAGATACTTTGATGAAAAGAGCTATGGATGCTTTAAATATTGATTTTAATGCAGAATTAGAAGGACCTAAGGCTTTAGCTTTTGGTAGTGATGCAATTGCTCCGCTTAAAGTATTAAGTGAGTTTGCAAAGAAAACTAATAAATTAGAAATGAAAATTGGTTTTGTTGATGGAAATGTTGCTGATGCAGCTACATTAAATACTTTAGCAAGTATCCCATCAAGAGAACAATTACTTACAATGTTTGCTGGCGGTTTATTACAAACTGTTAAAGATTTTGCAATTTGTCTTGACTTACATAGTCAAAATTTAGAAAAATAGTTAATTAAGGGAGGAATATAAAATGGCAAAATTAAGTACTAAAGAAATTATTGATTCAATTAAAGAAATGACAATTCTTGAAGTTAAAGAATTAGTTGACGCTATGAAAGAGGAATTTGGAGTAGATCCAAGTGCTGTAGCTGTAGCTGCTGCTCCAGTTGCTGCTGTTGAAGAAGGACCAAGCTCAGTTAATGTTACATTAAAAGAAGCTGGTGCTAATAAGTTAGCTGTTATCAAATTAATCAAAGAAATTACTGGTTTAGGTTTAGGTGAATCTAAAGCACTTGCTGATAATGGTGGAGTTATTAAAGAAAATGTTTCTACAGATGAAGCTAATGAAATGAAAGCTAAATTTGAAGAAGCTGGCGCTACAATTGAATTAAAATAATTTAAACAAAATATGATTAGCCTATACTAATATAATTAGTATGGGCTTTAATCATTTGTGTAAAACAGAGGTTTAAAATGAGTCAATATTTTGAAAATGATAGAAATTTAAAAAGAGATGAAAAGAAAATTAATGTTTGTATTAACAACAAGAGTTTTTCTTTTTATACAGACAATGGTGTGTTTTCAAAGAAAGGTTTGGACTTTGGGACTAGAACTTTACTCGAGTCTCTTCCGGAAAGACTTGAGGGAAGCGTTTTGGATATTGGCTGCGGTTATGGTCCAATAGGTATTTACCTAAAGAGTACATATAATGTATTAGTTGATATGGTAGATGTAAATGAAAGAAGTTTAAAACTTTGTGAAAAAAATGCTAAATTAAATATGCAAAATGTGAATATATTTTTAAGCAATGCCTATGAAAACATAATAAAAAAATATGATTATATCATAACTAATCCACCAATAAGAGTTGGCAAAGAAAAGTTGTATGAAATCTTATTGGGTGCAAAGGAGTATTTGAATGATCATGGCAAGTTATATTTTGTTATAAACAAAGATCAAGGAGCTAAATCTGTCATGAGGGATTTAGAAAAAGTATATAAAGTTGAACTTGTTAAAAAAAATAAAGGTTTTTTTGTAATTTGTGCTTACAATTAATTGACAAGTTGTACTTTATTTGATAAAATTATAAATTGGTGACGTATACTTATTTTATACGTTTATATGCTTTTATTTAATATAGTTATAGGGGTGAAATTGTGGCTTATACTGTTAAAAAATTTGGTGATCACCGTGAAAGAAGAAGTTATGCAAAAACTAAAAATGCAATTCAGTTGAACAACTTACTTGAGATTCAAAAAAAATCTTATGATTGGTTTATCAGTGAAGGAATAGAAGAAGTGTTTAAAGACATTTCCCCAGTTGAGAGTTTTACTGGTAATCTGACTCTTGAATTTGGTAATTATTCTTTTGAAGAACCTAGATATTCTATTAAAGGATGCAAGGAAAGATATGCTACTTATGCAGCACCTTTGAAAGTCGAAACAAGACTATTTAATGGTGAAACTGGTGAAGTAAAGGAGCAGGAAATTTATTTAGGAGATCTTCCAATTATGACCGATTCAGGAACATTTATTATAAATGGTGCTGAACGTGTAATTGTATCTCAATTAGTTCGTTCTCCTAGCGTATATTTTACTAAAAATATAGATAAAAATGGTAGACTAGTGGTTTCTTCACAAATTATACCTACAAGGGGAACATGGCTTGAATTTGAAACTGATGCCAGGGATGTAATTTATGTTCGTATTGATAGAACTAGAAAAGTTCCAGTTACTACATTACTTAGAGCTGTAGGATTATCAAATGATCAAGACATAATTGATTTATTTGGTGAAGATGCTTATCTAGCAAAGACAATTGAAAAAGATACTAACAAGAATACAGATGAGGCTTTAATTGATATTCATTCAAAATTAAGACCTGGTGAACCTTCTACTTTAGATAGTGCTAAGAACCAATTAATTACTAGATTTTTTGATTCTTTCCGCTATGACTTAGCAAAAGTAGGACGTTATAAATTTAATAAAAAATTAAATGTTTGTGATCGTTTACTTGGATTAAAATTAGCTGAAAATATTACTATAAATGGTGAAGTATTATTTGAAGAAGGAACAATCATTACTAAGGACATTTTAGAAAAATTAAAAGAAATAATGGAAAATGGTTACGGAGTCAAGGAAGTTCCAACTAATACTGAATTAGATACTTTTAACAAAGTACAGATTATTAGAGTATATGATAAAACTGATTCTAATAGAATAATTAACATTATAGGAAATGATCAGACTATTGATGTTAAGAGACTTACTATTTCTGATATATATGCAGCTGTATCATATTATTTAAATTTATTATCTGGTATTGGTAATTATGATGAAATTGATCATTTATCTAATAGACGTGTTCGTCAGGTAGGGGAACTTTTACAAAATCAATTTAGAATAGGTGTTTCTCGTATTGAAAGGGTTATTAGAGATAGAATGTCTACTCAAGATATTGGTGAAGTAACTCCAAAATCACTTATTAATATTAGACCACTTACTGCAGCTATTAAAGAATTCTTTGGTAGTAGTCAATTATCACAATTTATGGATCAAACAAATCCTATTGCCGAATTATCTAACAAGAGAAGACTTTCTTCTTTAGGACCAGGTGGACTTTCTCGTGATAGAGCTGGTATGGATGTTCGTGATGTTAATCCTTCACATTATGGTAGACTTTGTCCTATCGAAACACCAGAAGGACCAAACATTGGGCTTATTACTTCACTTGCTTCTTATGCAAGAGTAAATGATTATGGTTTTATTATGACTCCATATAGAAAAGTAGTAGACAAGAAATTAACTGATGAAGTTGTTTATATGACAGCTGATGAAGAATTAGATTATTATATTTCACAAGCTACTGTTAAGGTTAATGAAGAAAATGAACTAATTGATGAACGTATTGCGGTTCGTTACCGTGGTGAGAACGTTATTGTTGAACCATCACAAGTTGATTTTGCTGATGTTTCTCCACAACAAGTTGTTTCTATTACTACTCAAGGTATTCCATTCCTTGAACACGATGATGGTAAAAGAGCTTTGATGGGAGCAAACATGCAACGTCAAGCAATTCCATTATTAAAAGCAGAAGCTCCACTCGTTGGAACTGGAATTGAAGCAATAGCTGCAAAAGATTCAGGAGCAGTTATTATGGCTAAGGCTGATGGTATTGTTGAATATGTTGATGCTAAAAAGATTATTGTAAAAACCGTAGGTGGAAATGATACTTACTATTTAAATGGTTTTGAAAGAAGCAATGCTGGTACATGCTATCATCAAGTGCCAATTGTGAGACTTGGAGATAAAGTTACAAAAGATATGGTAATTGCTGATGGACCAAGTACAGATAAGGGTGAAATGGCTCTTGGTAAAAATGTTACAGTAGCATTTATGAATTACGATGGTTATAATTATGAGGATGCTGTAATTTTAAATGAAAGATTAGTTAAAGATGATGTGTATACATCTATTCATATTGAAGATTATCAAATTGAATGTCGTGATACTAAACTTGGACCAGAAGAATTCACAAGAGATATACCAAATGTTGGTGAAGAAGCTCGTAAAAATTTGGATGAAAATGGTATCATAAGAATTGGTACAGAGGTTAAAGATGATGATATTTTAGTTGGTAAAGTTACTCCAAAAGGAATGGCTGAACTTACTAGTGAAGAAAAATTGCTACATGCCATATTTGGTGAAAAAACCCGTGAAGTTAGAGATACATCTCTTCGTGTTCCTCATGGAGGAGAAGGAATTGTACATGATGTAAAAATCTTTACAAAGGAAGATACAGATGAACTTCCTGCTGGTGTATCAAAAATGGTTCGTGTTTACATAGCTCAAAAGCGTAAAATATCTGTTGGAGATAAGATGGCTGGTCGTCATGGTAATAAAGGTGTTATTTCATTAATTTTACCTGAAGAGGATATGCCATATATGGAAGATGGTAGACCTGTAGATATTTTACTTAACCCACTTGGTGTTCCTTCTCGTATGAATATTGGACAAATTCTTGAAATGCACTTAGGAATGGCTGCTAAAACGCTTAATATACATGTTGCTACACCTGTTTTCTCTAGTGCTACTCGTGAAGAAATTATTGATGCTTTAAAGGAAGCAGGACTTCCAGAAGATGGAAAAGCTGTATTATATGATGGTCGTACTGGTGAAGCATTTGATAATCGTATAAGTGTCGGAGTTATGTACATGATTAAGTTGCATCACATGGTTGATGATAAGTTGCATGCTCGTTCTACAGGACCTTATTCCCTTGTTACACAGCAACCTCTTGGTGGTAAAGCTCAATTTGGTGGCCAGAGATTTGGTGAAATGGAAGTTTGGGCACTTTATGCATATGGTGCTGCTCATGTACTACAAGAAATGATGACTGTTAAATCAGATGATGTTATTGGTCGTGTTAAAGTATATGAAGCTTTAGTTAAAGGTGAAGAAATTCCAACACCAGGCATTCCAGAATCATTTAGAGTATTAATCAAAGAATTCCAAGCTTTAGGATTAGATATTACTGTAATGGATGAAAATGGTAATTTCTCTGAACTTAAAGATTTAGAAGAACAAGAAAAAGATAGTTTCTTAAATGGTGAAGAGTTTGAAGAAGCTCCAAATTTAGAAGAAATATCTAATGAGCCAGATTCTGATTATGAAGAAGATAGTGAAGAAGAATTTGAAGACGATTATGAAGAAGAATTTGAAGATAACCTTGAAGAAGACTTTGATGAAAGTTTTGATGGTGAATTTGGGGAGGATGAGGAATAGTGAATGTAAATAATTTTGAAGGAATTAAAATATCTATTGCTTCTCCCGAAAAAATAAGATCTTGGTCTTATGGAGAAGTTAAAAAACCAGAAACTATAAATTATCGTACACTAAGACCAGAAAGAGATGGCTTGTTCTGTGAAAAAATATTTGGGCCAACAAAGGACTATGAATGTGCCTGTGGTAAATATAAAAGATTAAGATATAAAAATATTGTTTGTGATAGATGTGGGGTTGAAGTTACTCGTTCTAAGGTACGTCGTGAACGCATGGGACACATTGAACTTGCAACTCCTGTTTCTCACATCTGGTTCTTTAAAGGTGTACCATCAAGAATGGGTCTTGTTCTTGATATGTCACCAAGAGACTTAGAGGAAGTTTTATACTTTGTTTCTTATGTTGTTTTGGATCCAGGTGCTGCGCCTTTAGAAAAAAAACAAATCATGAGTGACAAAGAGTATAGAAGTTATTATGAAAAATATGGTAGTTCTTTTAGAGTAGGTATGGGTGCCGAAGCTATTAAAGAATTACTTATGCAAGTTGATATTGAAAAAGAAGTTAATGAGATTAAGAAAGAAATAGAAGATATTAAAGATGCAACATCTCAAAAAAGAATTCGTTTAATTAAGAGATTAGATGTTCTTAATGCTTTCTATGAATCAGGAAATAAGCCTGAATGGATGATTTTGGATGTTCTTCCAGTCATTCCACCTGAACTTAGACCAATGATTCAACTAGATGGTGGAAGATTTGCAACTAGTGATTTAAATGATTTATATCGTCGTGTTATAAATCGTAATAATCGTTTGAAAAAACTTATGGAATTAGGTGCCCCATCAATTATTATTCAAAATGAAAAGCGTATGCTTCAAGAAGCAGTAGATGCTTTATTTGATAATGGTCGTAGAGGTCGTAATATAATTGGTGCCGGAAATAGACCACTTAAGTCATTGTCAAGTATGTTAAAGGGTAAACAAGGTCGTTTCCGTCAAAACTTACTTGGTAAACGTGTTGATTATTCTGGTCGTTCTGTTATTGTTGTAGGACCTTCTCTTAAGATGTATGAATGTGGTATTCCGAAAGAAATGGCACTTGAATTATTTAAACCTCATGTTATTAATGGATTAGTTTCTAAAGAAATAGCTACTAATATCAAGGCAGCAAAAAGAATGATTGAAAATCAAGATCCTCGTGTTTGGGACATTGTTGAGGAAAAAATCAAGGAACATCCTGTTATGTTAAACCGTGCTCCAACTCTTCATAGACTTGGTATTCAAGCATTTGAACCAAAATTAATAAATGGTAGATCAATAAGACTTCATCCACTTGCCTGTGCAGCATTTAATGCCGATTTTGATGGTGACCAAATGGCTGTGCATGTACCTATTAGTGAGGAAGCTCAAGCAGAGGCACGTATATTAATGCTTGGAGCTAATAATATCTTGTCTCCAAAGGATGGAAAACCAATTGTTACTCCATCACAAGATATGGTTTTAGGTAATTATTATATTACAATAGAAAAAGCCGGTCTTCCTGGAGAAGGACGAGTATATAAGAATCCAAATGAAGCATTAATGAGTTATGAAAGAAGAGAAATAACTCTTCATACAAGAATAGCGCTACCTGTAAGTGGATTTAGACATAAAATATTTCCAGATTCTTATCATGATAAATATTTGGTAACTACACCAGGTAAGTTAATTTTCAACGAAATTTTCCCTGATACATTCCAATATATTAATGATAGTAGTTCTGAAAATATTGAAAAGATTACACCATCTAAATATTTCTTAAATCGAGGAGTAAATATAAAAGAAGAAATTGCTAAAATGCCATTAGTTGAAGCATTTAACAAAGGCGTACTTAGTAAATTAATTGCTCAAATTTATAAACGTTATCAAACTACAGAAACTTCTGTTATGCTTGATAAACTAAAAGACTTAGGCTTTAAGTATTCTACTTTGTCTGGAATTAGTATTGCTATTAGTGATATTAAAGAAAGTGAAAAGAAGCCTGAAGTATTGAAAGAAAGTCAAGCTCTTGTTGATAAAATTAATAAACAATTTAAGCGTGGTTTAATCACAGAAAAAGAGCGTTATGATAAAGTTATTGAAATATGGACAGAGGCTAAGAAGACTATTCAAAAAGAGCTTGAAGCTATGGTTAAAAAAGATAGTGATAATCCAATATCTATGATGATGATGAGTAAAGCCCGTGGTGATATTGGTTCACATACTCAATTAGTTGGTATGCGTGGATTATTTAATAAGCCAAATGGTATGCCAGAAGAAATACCTGTTGAATCTTCATTTAGTGAAGGTGTTAGTATTTCTGAATTCTTCTTATCAATTCATGGTGCCCGTAAGGGAGCTGTTGATACAGCGTTAAAAACTGCAGATGCTGGTTATTTGACAAGGCGTTTAGTTGATGTATCTCAAGATGTAATTGTTAAGGAAGAGGATTGTGGTACTGAATCTGGTGTTGTTGTAGAAGCTTTCATTAATGAAAAAGATGGTACAACAATCGAATCACTTGCTGATCGTATAATTGGTAGATATTCTAATAAGAAGATTATTAATCCTGAAACTAAGGAAGTTATATGTGAAAGAAATACTTATATAACTGAATCACTTGCTGATAAAATTATTAAAGCAGGTATTACAAAAGTTCCAATTAGAACACTTCTTACTTGTAAAACAGAACATGGTGTATGTCGAAAATGTTATGGTCGTAACTTAGCAACTGGTGCTATTGTTGAAAATGGTGAAGCAGTTGGTATCATGGCTGCCCAATCAATTGGTGAACCAGGTACCCAACTTACAATGCGTACATTTAATACTGGTGGAGTTGCTGGAGACGATATTACTCAAGGTTTACCTCGTGTTCAAGAATTATTTGAAGCTCGTAATCCAAAAGGTAAAGCTACAATTTCTGAGATAAATGGTATAGTTAGTGAAATAAAAGAAGAAAATGGTAAATTTGTTATTTCAGTTCGTAATGATGTAGAAACAAAAGAACATACTTCAAATTATGGAGCAAAACTTACTGTTGAAAAAGGTGAAGAAGTAAAAGCTGGTGATCGTTTAACATATGGTGCTATTTCACCAAAAGAATTACTTGCTGTAACAGATCCTATAACTGTTCAACAATATATATTGAAAGAAATACAAAAAGTTTATCGTTCTCAAGGTGTTGATATTTCTGATAAGCACGTTGAAGTAATGGCTAAGCGTATGATTTCTAAAATTAAAATTATTAATTCAGGTGATTCATTGTTCTTACCTGGAACTATGGTTAACATTAATCATTTTACTGATGTAAACAAGGAATTAATACTTGAAGGAAAAAGACCTGCTACAGGTAGACCAGTACTTTTAGGTATTACTAAAGCTTCACTTGAAACAGATTCATTCCTTTCAGCAGCATCATTCCAAGAAACTACAAGAATTCTTACTGATGCAGCTATACATGGAAAAATTGATCATTTAAGTGGACTTAAAGAGAATGTTATTATTGGTAAGTTGATTCCAGCAGGTACTGGAGCTAAGAGTTATAAAAATCCAGAATATGATTTAAAATTTCCAATTTTAGATGATGAACCATTAGAAGCACTTGAAAATGAACTTATGGATTAATTAAGAACCGAAAGGTTCTTTTTCTTTGAATTTGTGATATAATCTATGTAAAAGGTGGTAAATTATGAAAGAAAAATCTTGTGGAACGATTGTTATAGACGATAACAAGGTATTAATAATTAAGCAAAAGCAAGGATTCTATGGGTTCCCTAAAGGTCACACTGAAGGAAAAGAATCAGAAGTAGAAACTGCTATTCGTGAGACAAAGGAAGAAACCGCTATTGATGTAATTATTGACCCCCAAATGAAATTTACTATGCAGTATATTATTAATCAAAATATTTTAAAAGAGGTGGTATATTTTATTGCTAAGCCATTAAATAAGAAAATAGTAATTCAAGAAAGTGAACTATTAGAGGCTTTTTGGGTTGATATTAACAAGGTTGAAGAACTATTGACATATGAAAATTTGAAAGAATTATGGAGAAATGTACTTGCTAAGATGAATAAAATTTAATTTTTTTATTCATTTTTTATATACAATAGTGTTTTTTGTGCTATAATTTAAGAGAGCCTATGAAACTCTCTGGAAGTTTGAGGTGTTTTTTTATGACAAAGTATGTATTTGTAACAGGTGGTGTTGTATCTGGACTTGGTAAGGGTATAACCGCCTCAAGTGTAGCATTATTATTAAAAGCCAGAGGCTATAAAGTTTTTATGCAAAAATTTGATCCATATATTAATGTTGATCCTGGTACTATGAATCCAATTCAACATGGTGAAGTTTTTGTTACTTATGATGGATGTGAAACTGATCTTGATTTAGGCCATTATGAAAGATTTATTGATGAAGAACTAAATTATACATCAAATATTACTAGTGGGAAAATTTATTCTAGTGTAATTGAAAAAGAACGTCGTGGGGATTATTTAGGTGGTACTGTTCAGATGGTCCCACATATTACAGATTATATTAAAGAAAAAGTATATGAAGCCGGAAAATCCTCTGGTGCAGATATAGTTATAACGGAAATAGGTGGTACAGTAGGAGATATTGAATCACTTACATTTATTGAAGCATTAAGGCAAATTCAATATGAAAAAGGAGTAAATAATACATTTTTTATACATACAACTTTGATACCATATATTTATGGCTCTGGTGAATTAAAAACTAAACCTACTCAAAATACGGTTAAAGATTTAAGAAATATGGGAATTCAACCAAACTCAATTGTGTGTAGAACTCCAGAACATTTAAATGATGGGATTAAGAGTAAATTATCTATGTTTTGTTCTTTACCTAAAGAAAATATTATTGAAGCTATAGATGTTAAAAATATATATCAGATACCTCTTAATTTTTATCATCAGAAGATAGATGAGATAATATTAAAACAGTTTAATTTAAAAGTAAATAGTATTAATATTAAGTATTGGGAAGACTTGGTAAATACTGTTAATAATTTAAATAAAACAGTAAAAATAGGGTTAGTTGGTAAATATGTTGAACTGCATGATGCTTATTTATCTGTTGCTGAAAGTTTAAGACATGCAGGTTATAAATATAATGCTAAGGTTGATATTGAATGGATAGATTCTGAAAAATTAGAAAGTGATAATAATTATACTGATATTTTAAATACTGTTGATGGCATTATTGTTCCAGGTGGTTTTGGAAAACGTGGAATTGAAGGGAAAATTAAGGCCATTAAATATGCTCGTGAAAATAATGTTCCTTTCTTAGGGATATGTTTAGGTATGCAACTAGCTGTTATAGAATTTGCTCGTAATGTGTGCCAAATTAAAAATGCAACTTCAACTGAATTTGATGAAAATACAACAGAACCAATAATTGATTTAATGGAGGAACAAAAGAAAATTACTGATATGGGTGGTACTTTAAGATTAGGAAATTATGAATGTAAATTAATTAAAGGTACGCTTGCATATAAAGATTATAATGAAGATGTTATACTAGAAAGACATCGTCATAGATATGAATTCAATAATGCCTATAAAGAAATACTTGAAAAAAATGGTATGGTGTTCTCTGGTATTAATGTTATGAGAAATCTAATGGAAATTGTGGAAATACCAAAACATAAACATTTTATTGCTTGTCAGTTCCATCCGGAATTTAAAAGCAGACCAAATAGATGTCACCCACTTTTTGATTCTTTTATTAAAAGTAGTATTAAATAATTAACAACAAACAAAACTCTTGTAAAGAGTTTTTTGTTGTTAAAATTAAATATATATGATAGAATTATAATGGTGATAATATGAATAATACTAAGGTAATAGTAACGATGGGTAAATCATGTTTAGATATAAATGTTTTAAGAGATTTATTTTCTAATGGTATGGATGTTGCTAGATTTAATATGAGTTATTGTAGTTATGAATTTTGTTTAGATATTATTAATAAAATAAATAAACTTAATGATGAATATTCCAAAAAAATAGCTATAATGATGGATATAGCTGGACCTGAAATTAAAGTTGGAAAAATTGAAAACAATAAAGCATATTTATCTCAAGGTGATAAAATTAGAATATATATGGATGATATAATTGGTGATAAAACTAAATTTTCAAGTAATTATAATCTAGTAAAATATTTAAAGACAAATGATATTATTAAGGTTAATAACGGAAAAATCGTTCTTAGTGTTATTGAAATTGGTTCAAATTACTTATTGTGTGAAGTTATTATACCTGGTGAAATAGAAACTGGTTCAAATATTACTGTTAAAAATATAAAACTAGATGTACCTTTTCTAAATAAGAAAGACAAAGAGGATATTAAATTTGCTTGTAAAAATAATTTTGATTTTTTAGCACTTTCCTTAGTATCTACCTATGATGATGTATTAAGTGTAAATGATCTACTTATAGAATCTGGTAATGATCATATTGATATATTTGCCAAAATAGAAAAAGAAGAAGCAATTTCTGAAATAGACGATATTATCAAAATTTGTGATGGAGTAATTATTGCTCGTGGTGATTTAGGAACAGAAGTGCCAATGGAAGATGTACCAATCATTCAGAAAAATATAATTAGTAAGTGTAAAAAAGCAGGTAAAATTGGGATTGTTTCTACGGATTTTTTAGCCTCTATGGAAAATAGTTTAATGCCCACAAGAGCTGAAGTTAGTGATGTTTCAAATGCAGTGATAGATGGAGCAGATGTTATACTATTGTCTGATGAAACTGCAAATGGTTTATATCCTGTTGAAACAATTAAAATTTTAGAAAAAATTATATATGCAACAGAAACTGGAATGCCTAACTTTAATAGAGATTATATAGATGATGGAAAAGATGTTACTAGTGCAGTTTCCTATAGTGTTGTAGAATGTGCTAATAAGTTAAAATGTTTAGCTATAGTATCTCCTACAATTAGTGGTCATACTGCAAAAAAACTTAGTCATTTCCGACCAAATTGTCCAGTAATAGCTTTAAGTCCAAATGTTGATGTAATTAAAAATTTATCTTTAAGATATGGAGTTTATCCTGTTTTAATAAGTGAGATAAGTAGTTTTGATGACATAATAGAAATAGCTAAAAAATGTACTAAATCTATTATGAAAACAAACGAATCTGATAAAATTATTATTACAGGAGGTTATCCATTTAGTAAAGTAAAACATACTAATTTTATGAAAATAGAAGAATTATAAAAAGAGGGTGCTAGCGTGAATACAATTAGTAAACAATTAGGCTATGATTATGAAAATTCTAAACCATTGCATGAAAATGTTATACAGGGTGAAAAATATCGTTTTACTATTTTAACTGAATCCCTAATTCGATTAGAATATAGTGAAGATGGTAATTTTGAAGATAGACCAACTGTGTTTGCAAAGAATAGAAATTTTAATCAGGTCCAATATAATTTAATTGATGAACCTGAAAAAATTAAAATTGAAACAAAGTACTTTAAACTAACTTATAAAAAGAATAGACCATTTAAAGCAAGTTCACTTATTCCAGACGCTAATTTGAAAGTAGAAGTTTTAAACTCTAATAGGGTATGGCATTATAATCATCCTGAAATACGAAATTTTGGAACGCCTGGTAAATTATTAACAGATGCTGATGGCAAAATAAATTTTGTTAAGGGTTTATTTTCAATAGACGGATTTTCATGTATTGATGATTCAAAAAATCCTATAGTACTTGAAAATGGTGATACTGAGAAAAGAAGTGGGAAAGACATTGATTTATATCTATTTGTTTATTTGACTGATTTTGGTACATGTTTAATTGATTATTATAAACTAACAGGTTTTCCACCTCTTATTCCAAGATATGCCCTAGGCAACTGGTGGAGTAGGGATGTAGAATATAATGAAAATGAATTAAATGAATTAATTAAAGAATTTTATGATAATGAAATACCAATATCACTTATTCTATTAAATCATGATTGGCACATTAGAAATTATGAAAATGACAATAGACTTTTGTCAGGATTTACTTTTAATAAAAATTATTTTGAAGATCCTCAAAGATTTATTAATATAATTCATAGTCATGGTATTAAGCTTGGTTTAAGTATAGATCCAACACCTGGAATTTATCCATTTGAAGAAAATTATGATAAGTACAAAAGTTTTATTGGAAGTAATGATATTATAATTCCATTTAATGCATTCAGTGGCCAACATTTTGTAGCATATTTTAATTTTCTAATCAAACCGCTCTTGGATAGAGGAATAGATGCTTTGTGGATAAATGACGCAAATATTGATAAAAATGTTCAACTTATGTTAAATATATATCATAGTGCAAATGTTTTAAGTTTAAATAAAAGAATCCTTTTGTTAACTAACAATGCTTTAACAGTTCCACATAGATATCCAGTTTTATATTCTGGAAATTCAATTGTAAATTGGAATACACTTAAAAAAATTCCCTTTCATAATTTAAGTGCAACCAACATTGGTGTTAGTTGGTGGAGTCATGACATTGGTGGATTTCATAAGGGAATTGAAGATAATGAATTATATACAAGATTTGTGCAATTAGGTGTTTTTAGTCCAATTTTTAAATTTGGAGCAGCTGGAGGAAAATATTATAAAAGGGAACCATGGCTTTGGGAAGTAAAAACATATCGTATTGTTAGAGAATATTTGAAATTAAGGCATAAATTAATTCCATATTTATATACTGAAATGTATAAAAATCATAGATATGGAACTCCTTTAATAAAACCATTATATTATAAAGTACTTAAAATGTATGATGATAGTATATATAGAAATGAGTATTACTTTGGAAGTGAAATGTTTGTAGCTCCTATAATAGATAAAAAGGATTTAGATATGAACAGAGTGATTCATCGTTTTTATTTACCTGATGGCATGTGGTATGAATATTTCTCTGGCAAAAAATTTACTGGAAATAAAAAATATATATATTTTGTAAAAGATGAAGATTATCCTGTGTTTGTAAAAGCAGGTGGTATTATACCAAGTTCACTTAATGATGGCAATAATACTGATGCACCTAAAAACATGGAGATTCAAGTATTTCCTGGACAAAATAATATATATAATTTATATGAAGATGATGGAATAAGCTATATGTGTAATCAAGGTTTTTATATATTAACCAAAATAGAATATCAATATATGCCAAATAATTATATTTTAAGTATTAAGCCTGCTAGTGGAAAAACAGGAGTTATTTCTGACTTTCGTAATTATAAAATAAGATTTAGAAATACTCAGAGTCCAGAAAATATAAATGTCCAGATTAATAATACAAATGTTAATTATAATAGTTATGAAGATGAAAATGATTTTATTGTAGAGGTTGATAATGTTTCAACAATAGGTAATTTATTAATAAATATATCTGGTGATAATATTAATATTGATAGTAATCGTATTATGAATGATGAGATTGTATCAATACTAAACGATCTTCAAATAGAAACTGAAATGAAGGAAAGAATTGATAATATAATGTTTTCAGATTTAACTATTAACAAAAAGAGGATTGCTATAAGAAAGTTACAAAAGAAAAAATTAGAAGGAAGATATGTAAATTTGTTCTTAAAATTACTTGAATATATAGAATAGATATATTATAATATAGTTGTTATAGCGTTGAAAAAGAGTAGTAGTATTAATTTATTTATTTAGAGAAAAAGTGGCTGGTGAAAACTTTTAATGAATGATATGAACTTACTTTGGAGCTTCATATATGAAAGTATATGACGAGTAATTTGCGTTAAAAATGAAAGTGCATAGAGATACTATGAATTAAGGTGGTACCGCGGATATATTCGCCCTTAAATTTATAGTATCTTTTTATATTTGGAGGGATTTTATGGAATTGGTATTATCATTTTTTATTGTATTTGTAGTAGTTTATTTATTTTACTTTTTATTTGTTATTTCTAAGAAGAAAAAGATTTCAAATATTAAAAATAGTACAGAAGCCCTGTTTTTACAAAAAAGGTACAAAATCAATTATGATAAGATAAATATAAAAGTACTTGCTAATTTAGTAGCGCTCACAAATTCATTTATAATTGCTACAACATTTGTAATAATAGAATTTATCGATAATATAATATTAAAACTTATGGTAGCATTTGTTGTGTTAATTATCCTTATATTAGGTATGTATAGTTTATTAGGAAAATATTTAAAGAAGAAAGAAGGAAAATAAATGTATAATTTTACAGAAATAGAAAAGAAATGGCAAAAATATTGGGAAGAAAATGAAACTTTTAAGACAGATGTATGGGATTTTAGTAAACCAAAATATTATGCACTTGATATGTTTCCATACCCATCAGGTCAAGGTTTACATGTAGGGCATCCTGAAGGTTATACAGCAACTGATATAATCTCAAGAATGAAGAGAATGCAAGGGTATAATGTTTTACACCCAATGGGATTTGATTCATTTGGTCTTCCTGCTGAACAATATGCAATTAAGACTGGTAATCATCCTGAAGGCTTTACTAAAAAGAATATTGAAACTTTTACAAAACAATTAAAAATGCTAGGTATGTCTTTTGATTGGTCAAGAGTTATATCAACTTGTGATCCATCATTCTATAAGTGGACGCAATGGATTTTTAAGCAATTATATTTAGATGGCTATGCAAGATTAGTAGAAATGCCGGTTAATTGGTGTGAAGAACTTGGTACAGTACTTGCAAATGATGAAATCATTGATGGAAAAAGTGAACGTGGGGGATATCCTGTTGTTAGAAAAAATATGAAACAATGGGTTATTGATATTCCTAAATATGCTGAAAGACTTCTTGATGGTTTAAATGAAGTTGATTGGCCTGAATCAACTAAAGAAATGCAACGAAATTGGATTGGTAAGTCTGTAGGAGCACATGTTATCTTTAAGATTAAGAATAGTGATAAAACATTTACTGTATTTACAACAAGATGTGATACATTATTTGGAGCAACATATTGTGTATTATCTCCTGAACATGAACTTGTAGATAGTATTGTAACAGATGAACAAAAAGATAAAGTAACTGAATACAAAAAGATTTGTGCCTCTAAATCAGATTTGGAAAGAACCGAACTTAGTAAAGAAAAAACAGGTGTTTTTACAGGGGCATATGCCATTAATCCTGTAAATGGAAAAGAAATACCTATTTGGATTGCTGATTATGTTTTATCTACATATGGAACAGGTGCTATTATGGCTGTTCCTGCTCATGATACAAGGGATTTTGCTTTTGCTACAAAATATGGTATTGAAATTATCCCTGTTATATCAGGTGGTGATATAGCAAAAGAAGCATATACGGGTGATGGAATTCATATTAATTCAGAATTTTTAGATGGTTTAAATAAAGAAGACGCTATTAACAAAATGATAGAGTGGCTTGAAGATAAAAAAATTGGAACTAAAAAAGTAAATTATCGTCTTCGTGAATGGATATTTGCTCGTCAAAGATATTGGGGAGAACCCATTCCTATTATTCATCTAAATAATGGTGGTACAAGAGTCTTAGAAGATGATGAATTACCACTAGTTCTTCCTTCTTTAGAAGATTATAGTCCAAGTAAAACAGGCGCTTCACCTCTTGAAAAGGCAGTAGATTGGGTGAATACTCCTGATGGTAAAAGAGAAACATCAACAATGCCTGGATCAGCTGGTTCTTCTTGGTATTTCTTAAGATATATAGATCCACATAATGATAAAGAACTTGCTGACAAACGTTTGCTTGAACACTGGATGCCTGTTGATTTATACATGGGTGGCCCTGAGCATGCTGTTGGACATTTATTATATTCTAGGATGTGGAATAATTATTTATATGATAAGGGTATTTGTCCAGTTAAAGAACCTTTTAAGAAACTTAGACATCAAGGTATGATTCTTGGATCAAATGGTGAAAAAATGAGTAAATCAAAAGGAAATGTTGTTAATCCTGATGAAATGGTTAATAATTATGGGGCTGATTCATTAAGATTATATGAAATGTTTATGGGGCCTATTGATGCTGCTAAACCTTGGGATCCAAATGGCATAGATGGTGCTAAAAAATTCTTAGAAAGAATTTGGAGACTTTATACTGAAGAAGATAAAATAAAAGATGAAGAAAATAAAAAACTTGAAAAAGTATATCATCAGACAGTAAAAAAAGTAACTGAAGATTATGAAACAATGAATTTTAATACAGCAATAAGTTCAATGATGGTCTTTATTAATGCTGTATATAAAGAAAATGTTTTTCCAAGAGAATATGCTCTTAATTTCTTAAAATTATTGAATCCAATTGCTCCTCATATAACTGAAGAATTATGGCAAAGACTAGGTAATAATGATACTATTACTTATGCTACTTGGCCAAGTTTCGATGAAAGTAAAATGATTGATGAAGAATTTGAAATGGTTGTTCAAGTTAATGGAAAAGTAAGGGGTAAGATAGTTGTATCTACAGAAACATCAAAAGAAGAAATGGAAAAACTTGCTCTTGATATTTCCAATGTCAAAAATTATATTGATGGTAAGGAAATTGCTAAAATTGTAACAATTCCTAAAAAGTTAGTAAGTATTGTTGTTAAATAGAGAACATTTTGTGTATAATGTTGGTAGGAGGAAATGTATGAAAAGAATAAAATATTTATTTTTCTCATTACTTTTGTTATTTAGTATGGTAGGCTTTGCTAAAGCCAATACAATTTATAGTATTGATATTACTGCTGTTTTAGATGAATATGGGAATGCTAAAATAACTGAAGTTTGGGATATGAGTGTAGATAAAGGTACCGAAGTTTATAAGCCTATGGGAAGTTTAGGTAATAGTGAGATTAGTAATTTTCATGTGTCAGAAAATGGGGAACGATATAATTATCAAACAAGCTGGAATACTAGTGGAACACTTGATACTAAAAGAAATAAAAATGGTATTAACTATACTAGTAGTGGTATTGAATTATGTTGGGGTATGGGTAGTTATGGAAGACATACTTATACTCTTACATATGATGTATCAGATATTATTTATAATGTTGATGATGCACAAGTTTTATATTGGAAGTTTGTAAATGATAGTATGGACCCAGCTCCAAAAACGTTTACTGTTACAGTAAAAGGGCCTAATTATTATGAAGATACATTAGATGTATGGGGATATGGATATAAAGGATATGCGTATGTTGATAATGGTGTCATTTCTATGTCAAGTGTTGAAAACAGATATTTTACATCAGATGAGTATGCCGTTCTTCTTGTTAAATATCCACTTGAAACATTTAAAACAGATAATTATATAAGTGATTATCATACCTTTAATGATTTTTATGAAAAGGCCGAAGAGGGGACTTTTGACTATGATTATGGTAATAAATTAAGTGTTTCTTCAGTTATAAGTGTTATTCTTACTATTGTGTTTAGTTTTTTACCATATATTATAGTATTATTTGTGATAGTTAAAACACAAAAAAGAACTAAATATATTAAAACAAATATTGATAATAAAAATATAAATAATTTTAGAGACATACCTTGTAATAAGGATTTATTTAAAGCATATTTTTTATCTAATGTTTATAAACTAAATCGAAAAAAAGAAGATTTACTTGGGGCTGTTTTATTAAAATGGCTTAAAGTTGGTAAGATTAAAATTGTTAAACAAAAAAAGAAGAAATTATTAGGTGAAAAAGAAGTTATAGCTATTGATTTGGGTAATTGTACTTTTGATACAACTTATGAACAAAGTTTATATGATATGATGGTTGTTGCCAGTAAAGATAGAATACTTGAAGAAAATGAACTAAAGAAATGGTGTTCAAGTAATTATAGTAAGTTTTTTAAATGGTTTGATAAAGTTGAACATTCTATACGTGATGAGTATGTAAATAGTGGTCATATTACAGTTACTGAAAGAGGAAAATTGTTTAAAACAAAAGAATATACATTAGATCAGTACTTATATGAAGAAGCAGTTAAGCTTGCAGGTTTAAAAAAATATTTAAAAGAATTTTCACTAATAAAGAAAAAAGAACCAATCGAAGTAATGCTTTGGGAAGAATATTTAATATTTGCCCAAATATTTGGTATTGCTAAAGAAGTTGCAAAACAATTTAAAACTTTATATCCTGAATTAATTGAAAACAATAATTATGGATTTGATTATGTGAATATTATGTGGATTGACTCTATATCTTCACATAGTATTAGTAGTGCTTCTTCAGCAAGAAGTGCAGCACAAAACTATTCCTCTGGTGGAGGAGGATTCTCTAGCGGTGGCGGAGGTGGAGGTTCCTTTGGTGGAGGCTCTGGAGGGGGATGCAGATAATGCATCCTTTTATTTACTAAAAATTTTTAGATATAGTTAATTATGAATTCAAATTACTTTAGATATAAAAAATAATAATAAGCAAGAATTAAGTAGGAATTAAGCAAGATAAATTGATAAATAGACATTTTTGTTGTATAATAAATATATACATAAAGTGAGGCGATTTTAATGGATAATTATATTCCACAATTTTCTATAACTAATAGGATGTTAGAATATGTTTCTTCTATTATGGAAAAGATAGGTAAAATGGATAATTATAAAAACTTGGACAAAATGCCAAATTTAAGAAGAAATAATAAGATTAAATCAATCCACTCTTCTTTAGCAATAGAGGCCAATTCGTTATCTCTTAATCAAGTTAAAGCTGTAATAGATGGTAAGACTGTTCTTGGACCTCAAAAAGAAATTCAGGAAGTATTAAATGCCTATGAAGCATATGACATGATTGATAATGTAAATCCATATTTGATTAAAGATTTGAAAAAAATTCATGGTATAATGACACATAAAACCGTGGAATTATCAGGCGTATTTAGGACAGGGAATGAGGGTGTTTTTGATAGTAATGGTAATTGTATTCATGTTTGTCCACCACCGGAACAAGTTGATTATTTAATGCATCAATTATTCAATTGGATGAAAAAGAACAAGAATTCTATTCATCCTCTAATCCTATCATCTGTTTTCCACTATGAATTTGTTTTTATACATCCATTTAGTGATGGCAATGGAAGAACAGTAAGACTATGGCAAAACATAATACTATCAAATTGGAAAAGTTTTTTCAAATATTTACCGATTGAAAGTCAAATAAAAAAATATCAGAATGAATATTATAACGCTATTGCTAATTGTCATAAATCAGCAAATTCAAATGAATTTATTGAATTTATGTTAAAAATGATTGATGAAGTTTTGAATGAATTACTTAATACATCATTACCTCCAATTACAGAAACCTCAATTAATATTAATAAATTATTAAATGTTATGGATAATGGTGTACCACTTACAGCCAATCAAATAATGAAAAGATTAGACATTAAATCAAAAGAAACATTAAGAACAACATATTTGGATCCTGCTATTAAAGAAGGCTTTGTTGAACTAACTATTCCAAATAAGCCAACTAGTAAAAATCAAATGTATTATAAAGTGTAGTTGCTAGGATGCATATGATGCATCCTTTTATTTACTAAAGATTTCAAATGTGATAAGATTAAGCTAGGAATGGTGATTTATGAGAACTAATTATAATTTATATGAATATGAAAATGCTTTATATAAAAAAGGTTACAAGTATATTGGTGGAACTGATGAAGCGGGAAGAGGACCATTATTTGGACCTGTTGTTGCAGCTTGTTGTGTATTACCACAGAATTTTAAACTAGATGGTTTAACCGACTCTAAACAACTATCTGAAAAAAAGCGTGAAGAATGTTTTGAGTATATTAAAAATAATTGTTTAGCTTATGGTATTGGGATTGTTGATAATAAGGAAATTGATAGGATAAATATTTATGAAGCATCAAGAAAGGCTATGATGATTGCTATTGAAGAAGCTTCTCTAAAATTAAAACCTGATTATATATTAACAGATGCTATGCCTCTTCCAGATTTGAATATAGAATACTTAAGTATTATAAAAGGTGATGCTAAAAGTATAAGTATTGCTGCTGCCTCTGTAATTGCTAAAGTCACTAGGGATCATTTGATGTATGAAGTAGATAAGAAATATCCTGAATATGGATTTAAATCACACAAAGGGTACCCTACAAAAAAACATATTGAAGCTATAAATAGATATGGATTAATTGATGGTTATCGTTTAACCTATAAACCTGTTAAAGATTTAATAAAATAACATAATTTTACATAAATTAATTATTTTATTAACACATTTATATGTTATTTTAAAACTAAAGGATCGTGGTATGATGAAAATTTGTCTAGTTGAAGATGAAATTAACTTAAATAACTTAATTAATACATATTTAATTAATGCAGGCTATGAAACATTATGTTTATATAGTGGTGAAGAGGCTTTAGAACATATTAATGACAAAATTGATTTATGGATACTTGATATTATGTTAGGTGGTACTATAAGTGGATATGATGTAATTAAAAAAATTCATGAATATAACCCAAATATTCCTGTTATATTTACATCTGCTAGAGATCAAGATTTGGATAAAATAATTGGTTTAGAACTTGGAAGTGATGACTATATTACTAAACCTTACTCTCCTAAAGAATTAATACTTAGAGTAAATAAGATAATTAAAAGAGTATATAATGATAAGAATGATAAGATTAATTATAATGACTATGTAATTGATATTAATAAAAGAACTGTAACATATTTAAATAAAGAAATATTTCTTACAACTTTAGAATTTGATTTATTACTAATGTTTATAAATAATATTAATAAATCATACAGCAGAGATGACATATTAAAAATTATTTGGGGACAAGATTATTTTGGAAGTGATAGAGTAGTTGATGATTTAGTAAGAAGACTTAGAAAGAAAATGCCTAAAATTAATATTAATACTATTTATGGTTTTGGTTATAGACTAGTATGAAACATTTTAGTTTATATAGGCAATTAATTTCTATTGTTATAATTATCTTTGGTGTAACTTTTATCAGTCTTGGAATATTTCTTCCTAAAAACTTACTTCCTGTATATGAAAAAAATATTTACAAGTATTTGAGACAACCATTAGATTTTGTAAAATATGATGTTGATGATCAGGAGTTAAAGTCTGAGGTTGCTTATCTTTTCTTTAATGAATATAGTGATATAGTAATTTCTGAAAATTTTGACAAGGTTATTTCCTTACAACCAATTGATGTTATTGAAAAAGTAAAAGATTCTAGTTATGGTAAATTTAAATATAATAATAAAATGTACTATTATTATATGTATAATATTGATGGTGGCTTTACTTTATCTATAACAGATGATAGTTATATAAGACAAATAAGAAAAGATATATTGTCAACTATCTTTCCTGTTCTATTAATTGTTTTCATCATAATTTTTGTTTTGATAATTCTTTGGTTTAAAGGACTTATTTCAAAAATAAATTTTCTTAAAGAAAAAGTTGATAATTTAGATAATGATAATTATATACCCAAAAATAAAATTTCTAATGATGATGAACTAAAAATACTATCAGATGCAATTGATAACATGAAGATTACGTTAAAAAAACAAGAAGAATATAAAAACCAAATGTACCAAAATATTTCACATGATTTTAAGACACCTCTTACCGTTATTAAATCGTATTTAGAAGCTTATGATGATGGAATAGAGGGTGTTGAAACTACATATACTGTCATTAAAGAAGAAGTGCAAAAACTAGAAAATAAGGTGCATTCCCTACTTTATTTAAATAAATTAATGTATATTAGGGAGCAAGAAATTGTTACAGAAGAAACAACAAATATATCTTTTATACTTAATGATTTAACTAAGAAATTTAAATTACAAAGGCCTGATGTCAATTTTAAAATATATTTAAAAGGAAATGCTTTGTTTAATGGAAGTATTAATATGTGGGAAGCTATTATAGAAAATATACTTAGTAATTTTCTTAGATATGCGGATAAATTAATTAAAATTACTATAAAAGATGAGCAAATTATTTTTTATAATGATGGGTCTAATATTAATGAAAATATATTAGATGATATATATACACCATATAAAAAAGGTATTAATGGACAATTTGGTTTAGGTTTGTCCATTGTAAAAAAAACACTTATTCTTTGTGGTTATGATATAACAATAAAAAATATGAAAAGTGGGGTATCATTTATAATAAAAAAGAAAAAGCATTTATGAAATGCTTTTTCCGTTTTTAAAACTATTTACGGTGCTCTCTATTAATATTTCAAGTTCTGTATCAGATATTTTTAAGTTACATTCTTTTAACCATTCGAGCGCTTTTTCTTTTGCTTTTTTTAATTTTTCTTCACTAATCAAGTTTGTACCTATTTGTTCTACATATTTAACAGTTGCTTCTACAATTTCCTTTTTTTGTTTAGTATTAATGTATTTTCTATAAATAGTTCCTATCCAGGTTGCTACACCAGTAAATATAAACATGATAAATTCATAACCATGTTCAACAAAAATAGTTTTGATTAAATCCATATAAAACACCTCTTAATATATTTTATATATTTAGTAAAATCTGATGTAGCTAAAAAAATATATAAATTTGAAAAAAATACTTTTATTTTTTTTTAATACATGGTATACTATTTGTATATTAGGGTAGTGTGATTGTGTACTACTTAGATTTATGAGAGTAAAGGGGAATTATTATGAATAATGAAAATTTAGAAGTATTAGAAATGGAAAAAAATCCTAATATTGCTTTTGATTCTAACAATTTATCATTATCAGGTGAGGAAATTGCAGATGATTTTTTTGATCAAGATTTAGTTAACCTAGATTTTGATGGATTGGATGAAGGCAGTACAGGGGATAAAAATATTATTAATGTACCAAATACAGATAATGGTATAAATGATAATGTAAATACTGAGCAAGCTATTCCTGCTATAGTACAAGAAGAAAAAAAAGAGAATTTAGAGTTAGAAAGCAAAAACGAACCAGATAATAAACAAGATATAAATAGTAGTGAAAAAATTGATGAAGCAATCGAAAATTTTAATCCTGAAAAAATTTCAGTTTCAAACTCAAAAAAAGATGAATTAGATGACAGTTATGTTTTATCAAATTTTGATGTATTATTTGATAGCTTATATAATGATGTTGCTGGAGCTAATGATCTTATAACAAACTTAATAGAAAAGAAAAGCTCATTAAGTAAGAATGAACAATTGCTTGCTGATTTTAAAGAAAAATTTGAGAAAGAAAAAGAAGATTTCCGTAATTTTGTTGAAGTTCAGAAAAAGGCAATAGAAAGTGAAAAAAGTCAAGCTGCAAGTTTTATTGAGTCTAAAAGAGCAAGATTACACACAGAAGAAGCAAAATTTAATGAGATTTCAGAGGCTAAAAAGACAGAATTATCTTTGTTAGAACAATCATTGAATTTAGAGAGAGAAAAGTTTGAAGCTGAAAAAAGCAATTTTGAAGAACAAAATAAGATTGAACTTGAAAAAATTAAAAATGAAAGAGAAAAATTAAATAGAGATATTGAACAATTTAATATTGACAAAAATCTATCTGAAAATTTAATTAGTCAGGGACAAAAAGAATTACAAATGCAACAAGAACAATTCACTAAATATAAAGAATTAGAACAGAAAAAACTTGATTTAGAGGAAAAGAACTTATCACAAAGTTGTGCAAGATTTAAAGAATTAGTATCTCAGTTTAATTCTGGTTTTGAACAATTACCTAGTGATAAATAGGAGGTAGCTATGGAAGAAGAAATTAAGAATAATCAAAATAACGATAGTGTTGAATTTGATGCTACAAAAAGTAATGATTCTATAATTGTAGATATTCCACAGGTAGAAGAAATTAATCTTGAGGCATCTCCTGTAGAAACAACAGTTCCATCTATAAATGATATTTTTCAAGTTGCAAATAATAATGTTAAAGAAGCAACTAATATATTTCAAAAGAATATTGAATTAAAAAGATCATTAGAGGAAAGAGAAGTAGCTCTTTCTTTAGCCGAAAAAGAACATGAAGACAAGAAAAATGCTGATTATGCCAAATTAAATAAATATAAAGATGAAGTATATCAAAAACTTAAAACAAGGAAAACTGAAATTGAACAAGAAATAGAAAAGCTAAAATCATCTCAACAAGCTTTAGATGAAGCTAAAAGTGCATTTGAGGAGACTAAAAAGGAAGAATATAACAAGCTTTTGATAGAAAAAGAGAATAATACAAAGGAATATAACTCTAAAAAGGCTGAACTTGATGAACAGGAAAATAAAATTCGTGTTGAAAGGGAACAAGTTGAAGAAGAAAAGAGACAATTAGAACTTGATAGAATTAAGTATGATAGTGATAAGAATGAATTGACTGCTAATTTATCAAGATTTAATGATTTGGTATCTCAATTTACTGTTGGAATGGATAAAATTAGTGAAGGATAATAATCCTTCTTTTTCTTGCTTTATTATGACATATATGTTATTATTTATAGGTAGAAAAGAGTGATTTTATGCAGGTACCTTGTTTAAAAGAAGCACATAAAAGAAGTAAAAATGATGTTAATGTTTTGCTAGATAAATATATTATAGATGACGAATTAAGGAAAATTGGAATAAACAAAAAATATTTTGTAAAAACTTATGGTTGTCAAATGAATGAACACGATAGTGAAAATATTAAAGCCATATTAGAGGATATGGGGTTTTCAGAAACTGATAGTATGGAGAATGCGGATGTTGCTATTTTAAATACATGTGCTATTCGTGAAAATGCTCATAATAAAGCCTTTGGAATGCTTGGACGATTAAAACATCTAAAAGAATCAAAGAAGAACCTTATTATTGGTTTGTGCGGATGCATGGCACAAGAGGAAAGTGTTGTAAATGAAATAATACAAAAACATGAGTATGTAGATATTGTGTTTGGTACACATAATTTGTATAACTTACCTAATATTCTTGCAAAAAGTATCAAAAAAAGAAAACAAGAAATAGAAGTTTATAGTATAGAAGGTAATGTTATTGAAAATATTCCTACAAAAAGAGATAGTAAATATAAAGCTTGGGTTAATATTATGTATGGTTGTGATAAATTCTGTACTTATTGCATAGTTCCATATACAAGGGGTAAACAAAGAAGTAGACTTCCTGAACATATAATTAATGAAGTAAAAAATCTAAAGGAAAACGGATATAAAGAAGTAACATTACTTGGACAAAATGTTAATGCTTATGGTAAAGACTTAAATATATCATATGATATGGCTAATTTACTTGAAGATGTTGCCAAAACTGGAATAGAAAGAGTAAGATTCGTGACAAGTCATCCATGGGATTTTAATGATGACATGATAGATATTATTTCTAAATATTCAAACATAATGCCATATATTCATTTACCATTGCAGAGTGGTTCAGATAAAATTCTTAAATCTATGGGAAGAAGATATACAAAAGAAAGTTATTTAGAATTGGTTGATAAGATTAAAACCAAAATTCCTAATTGTGCTCTTACTACAGATATTATTGTAGGTTTTCCTGGAGAGGATGAAAAAGATTTTGAAGATACCTTAGATGTTGTAAATAGGTGTAAGTATGATTCGGCTTTTACTTTTATCTTTTCACCTAGAAAAGGTACTCCAGCTGAAAAGATGATTGATAATGTTTCTTTGGATGAAAAGAATCAGAGATTATATAAATTAAATGAATTAGTAAATAAATATTCAAAAGAAAGAAATGATATTTACCTTGGAAAAAATGTTAAGGTCCTAATTGAAGGATATAGTGATAAAAATAATAATTATTTAATGGGTTATACAGAAACCATGAAACTTGTTAATATAAAGGGATCTGAAGAATATATTGGTCAAATAGTAAATGTTAAAATTACAGCTGTTAAAACCTGGAGTATGGATGGAGAAATTGTATAGTGATACCAGACTTTCTTATTAAAAAATTAAGTGAGCAATATGGGATGGATAGTACTAACAAGATAATAGAAGGTTTTAAAAGTTCTCGAAGCACAACAATTAGGGTTAATACTTTGAAAACTACAAAGGAAATTATAAAAAAAACATTAAATGAAAATAATATTATTTGTAAGGATGTTCCCTGGTATGATGATGCTCTAGTAATAGAAGATGGTCATAATAAACTGACTAGCCTTTCTATTTATGAAAATGGAGAAATATATTTGCAAAGTTTATCATCAATGATTCCACCACTTGTTATTGACCCCAACCCAGGGGAAACTATTTTAGATATGGCGGCTGCTCCTGGTTCTAAAACAACACAGATGTCTAATTTATCTTATGGGAATGCACTTATAACCGCTTGTGAAAAGAATAGAATTAGATGTGAGAGATTAAAGTATAATATTAATAAACAAGGTTCTAAAAAGATTAGTGTAATAAATAGTGACGCATTGGAACTTGATGATTTTTTCTCTTTTGATAAAATATTACTTGATGCACCTTGTAGTGGTAGTGGAACAATAATACAAGGAAAAACATGTATAAATGAAAAACTTATTAAAAATTGTACTAGTTTACAAGAAAAATTAATTTTAAAAGCTCTTAAATTATTAAAAAAAGACGGAATATTAGTATATTCTACCTGTTCTATACTAAAAGAAGAAAATGAATATATAATAAAAAAGCTTATAGATAAAAATTTAGTGGAATTAATTCCCTTGGAATCTAATATGTTTAATTGTATACCATTATTACCAACTTGTATTAATGGAACATATTGTATAAAGCCAAACTCATTATATGAAGGATTCTTTATATCAAAATTAAGGAAAAAATAAAGTTATTGACTTTTATATGTTAATATGTAATAATATTGATTACTTTAAACAAGAAAGGGGAAAAATATGATAAACGAGGCTGTATTAAATTATTTAAAGGCAGCAATTGAAAAAAATACTATACAGTTGCATAGTGCTACTGAGGTCAATTATATCTTATCAATATCTAATTCATTACTATCGGGTGTAATTACAAAAGAAACTGCACTAAGTGATCCAGTATATGCTTCTTTTATAGAATCATTAAATAGTAAAAATAAAAAAAATGAGAAAATGCGTTAAAAGCATTTTTTTTATTATATATTATGTTATAATATAAGTGTATAGATAATAGGTGGAAAGAGGGTTTATAATGAAGAAAAAACTATTTTTAAGTTGTATGATTTTATTATCTTTTACAATGATTTTATCAGGCTGTGGTAAAAAAAGTAAAAATTTAGATATGACTTTGGAGGATATTATTTCTGAAGTATATGCTGGATTGGAAGATGATTTGCCTGCAGTTAGTAATCTGCCAGTTGACAAAGATAATTTTTCATACTTTTTTGGGGCTGAAAACATTGATTTTGAAGAAGCACTAGTATCTGAAGCAATGATGAATGCTGTTCCTCATTCTGTAGGAGTTATTAGATTAAAATCTGATGCTGATGTAGAAAAAGTAAAACAAGAAATTAAACAGAAGGCAAACCCTAGAAAATGGATTTGTGTTGAAGCAGAAAAGGTAATTGTTGAAAGTAAAGGCAATGTTATTATTTTAATAATGTCATTTGAAGACACTGCTGATAAAATTGCTGAAAATTTTAATAATTTATAGAAGTCTTCGTATGAAGGCTTTTTGTTAAGGAGGATTATATGGTCTTTTCTAGTATAACTTTTTTATATTTTTTTCTACCAGTAGTACTATTATTATATTTTTGCATTCCCAATAAATTTAAAAATACATTATTGTTATTAGCAAGCTTGTTGTTTTATTTTGCTGGTGAACCAAAATATATATTTATTTTAATATTTTCATGTATTATAAATTATATTTTTGGGCTTTTAGTTGAAAAATATATTAAAACAAAGAAAGCAAAAGTTTATCTAATATTATCAGTTATTATTAATTTATCCTTACTTGGATATTTTAAATATACTAATTTTATCATTAATAATATAAATAATATCTTTTCAGCAAATATTAGTGTTATTAATGTAGTTATGCCAATAGGAATTAGTTTTTTTACTTTCCAAACATTAAGTTATGTAATAGATGTTTATAAAGGTAAAGTAAAAGCAGATAGAAATTTATTATCCTTTTCGACCTATGTATGTTTGTTTCCACAATTAGTAGCAGGGCCTATTGTTAGATATTCTACAATAAGAGATGAGTTGAAAAATAGAAAAATTACATTTGATTTATTTGCTGAAGGAGTAAAAAGATTTATAATTGGTCTTGGCAAGAAAGTATTAATAGCTAATGAAATAGGTTCCCTTGCCACGACATTGATGTCATTATCTAATATGAGTGTACTTGCTTATATTATAGTTGCAATTTGCTTTACCATACAAATATATTTTGATTTCTCGGGTTATAGTGATATGGCTATAGGACTTGGTAAAATGTTTGGATTTAATTTTCTTGAAAACTTTAATTATCCTTTAGTAGCAATTTCTATTACAGACTTTTGGAGAAGATGGCACATTTCTCTTTCAAGTTTTTTTAAGGATTATGTATATATTCCTCTTGGAGGAAATCGTTGCGGGAAAATTAAACATATAAGGAATATTTTAGTTGTATGGCTACTTACAGGATTTTGGCATGGTGCAGCCTGGAACTTTATAATTTGGGGGTTATTCTTTGGAATATTGCTTTTACTTGAAAAGTTTTTCCTAAAAGATTTTCTTGGTAAACATCATATATTTGGACATATATATACACTTTTTTTAGTAATAATAAGTTTTATTATATTTAATTCAGATAGCTTAAACTATATATTAACTTTCATGAAATCATTATTTGGATTTAATAAATTACCTTTTAGTAATTTTGAGACTCTATATTATTTAAAAAGTTATATGATTATTATATTAATATCTATAGTAGCAGCAACACCAATCTGTAAAAATGTTATATCTGCTTTAAGAAAAAATACTATAATTTCTAAATATATTGATATTTTAGAAGTCATATACTATCTGGGTTTATTACTATTAGTAACCGCATTTTTAATAGATGCATCTTTTAATCCGTTCTTATATTTTAGATTTTAAAAGGAGGTAAATAAATGAAGAATAAAATTTTATCTATTTCTTTTTTCTTAATTATCTTTGGCATTTTTATATGTGGTATCTTTATTAAAGATAATAATATTTCAATGACCGAGAGAAGAAAACTAACAAAAATGCCTAAGTTAAAATATAATGATATTATGAATGGCAGTTTTATGGATAATTTTGAAAATTATTTATTAGATCAATTTCCATTTAGGGATGATTTTAGAAAAATAAAAGCTAATGTTCAACTATCTTTATTTAGAAAAAAAGATAATAATAATATTTTCGTAAAAGATAACTATATATTTAAAATAGAATATCCTTTAAAAGAAAAAAGTGTAAATTCTTTTGTTAACAAGATGAATAATTTATATGAAAACTATTTGAAAGGTATGAATGTGTATTATACAATTATTCCGGATAAAAACTATTATTTAAATGATGATTATTTAAAATTAGATTATGAAGAATTATTTAATATAGTTAATAATGGCTTAAAGAACATGAAATATATTGATGTTACTAAAGAACTTTCTTTAGAAGACTATTATTTAACTGATACTCATTTTAAACAAGATAAAATAGGAAAAGTGGTAGATAAAATAGCACTCAATATGGATTTTTCTGTTAACAAAAATTATAAAAAAAATACATATTATCCTTTTTATGGCGTGTATTATGGCCAAGCAGCTCTAGGAGGAATTGCAGATGAATTAGTTTATTTAACTAATGATGTTATAGATAGTGCTACTGTAAATGATTATGAAAGCAATTTAAACACAATATATGAAACTTCTTCACTTGGGGCAATGGATTCTTATGATGTCTTTCTATCTGGTGCAACACCGTTTATTGAAATAACTAATAATAAAAGTAAAACAGATAAAGAATTGGTTATTTTTAGAGACTCTTTTGGTAGTACAATTGCACCATTACTACTTGACGGTTATTCCAAAATTACTCTTATAGATTTAAGATATATGCCATCTAGTATGTTAAATAATTATATTGAATTCAAAAAGCAAGATGTATTAATTATGTATAATACTCTTGTTATAAATAATAGTGATACAATTAGAAATTGAGGTGTTAATATGAAAATAAATAGTAGTTGTGCAAGACAAATACTTATAGAATGTGAAAATATTCCTTATAATAGATATCTATTAGTAGATGATTTATGTAATAAATTGATGGAATATAGCAATGATGATATTTTAAATGTACTTAATTTTTTGTCTGATAATGGTTATATTCAGATAGAACTAAATGATTATAGAACAAAGCATCTAGTAGATTTAAATAATAAAATCATTGGGCTTGATATTAAAGGTATAGAAAGTTTGGACTATATTAGAAATGATAAAATGTGGGAAATCATGATTAACAATACATTAGATAGTGATAATTTATCCATAATTTATTTTATTGATTTAGCTAAAAGAATTCATATCTCAAATCAAAATAAAAAATTTAATTTGTAATTTAGGCAATCATTATTGATTGCTTTTCTTTTGATAAATACCCCACCATCCCCTTGACAATTGTCGAGGGGGGGGGGGGTATACTATAGGTATAAGTATAGAAGAGGAGTAAGTTCATGAATAAAAATAAAGGATTTACATTAATAGAATTATTAACAGTAATAGTAGTACTAGCAATAATCGCATTAATAACAGTACCAATAGTAAATGGGATAACAAGAAGAGCAGAAAAATCCGCATTTAGACAAAGTGCAGTAGGAATATTAAATACAATAAAATTAGATAGGGCAAGTAGTGGATATACATCATTATTAGAAAATGATATGTATATAATAAAGGATCAAAAAATATATTTTGAAGAAGAACCAATAGGTACAAAGCATATAGGAGAAATAACAGGTGTAGGAGATGCATATGTAGATAGGGAAGGAAACCAGGCAATAGGATATACAAATAATAAATGGTGTGCATATAAGACATATAATGATACAAAAGTAAAGGTAAAGAGCGGAAATTGTGATGATATAGGAGTACTATGTGATATGACTGCACCAGAAAGTGTAGATTTTAGTTATACGGTGACTTTAAATAGAATAAAAATAGTAGTAAATGCCAAAGATAGTGAAAGTGGAATAAGTAAATATGAATATAGTAAAGATGGAGGAATAACATGGCAGACAGCTGAAAATCCTCAAAATAATATATATGAATATAAAGACTTGTTGTTCAATACAAAATATCAAATAAAAGTAAGAGTATATAATGGATTAACAGAAAAAGAAAATTGTAGAGAAAATATAGAAACAATAGAATCAGAAATAAAAGAAGTAAAAACAGAAATACTAAAGGCTCCAATAATAGAAGTAACGCCAAAAGGATTAGCACAAGAAAAAGAAGCAACAATAAGCTATGATGGAATAATGTTAGAAGGATTTAAAATAATGTATAGTCTAAATGATGGAGAATTTAGGGAATATACAGGAATAATAAAAATAACGGAAAATAATACAACTATAATAGGAAGAATAACAGATGGAACAAATGTAGTAGATAAAACAGAGAAAGTAATAAATATAGATAATGCAAAACCAATAATAAGTGTAAAAGATATAAATGAAGGATATAGTAAAAAAGATGAAATAACAATAGAAGTAGATGATATAGAAGAAAATGGAAGTGCAGTATCAGGAGTAACCCATTATTGTATAACAAACGAAAATAGTAGTGAAAATTGTACATGGGAAAGTATAACAGGAAAAACAGGAAAATATGAAATAAATAGTAATGGAACATATTATGCATATAGTAAAGATTTAGTAGGGAATATATCAGAAGGATATATGTTCATAATAGATAAAATAGATACAGAGAAACCAACAGCAACATTAGAGATAACAAATACAACAACAAATTCGATAGAAGTAAAAGCAACATGCACAGATAACATAGGAATAAAAAGTTATGAATATAGTAGTGATAATGGATTAAATTATAAAACAGGAACAAATAATATATATACATTTAGTAATTTGAAGACAGGAACATATAACTTAAAAGTAAAATGTACAGATGAAGCAGGAAATAGTACAGAAGCAAGTACAGTAGGAACAACAGGAGAAATAAAGATACCAAGTTTTACAGTAACAGATTCAGGAGTATGGACACAAAGTAAAATAGTAACAATAACATATCCAGACGGAAATTATACAAAAAAATATAGAGTAATAAATGGAACAGCAACAAAAGAAGATGGAACAATAATAACAAATGGAACATGGTATGAAGTAAGTGGAAAAACAGATAAAATAGTATTAAAGAGTAATGGAAATATAGAAGCAAAAGTAAGTGATGGAATAAATGAAATAAGTTCGTCAAAGAATGTAACTATGATAGATACAACAGGGCCATTAACAACAGTAGTATATAAAACTGCCGATGGGCAAATATATGAATCAGATACGTGGACAAATCAATCAGTAACAGCATATTTATCATCTACAGACACGGAAAGTGGAGTAGACCATTATCAAATGACATATAATGGATTAACTTTTGTTGATATTGCGGGTAATAATTTTACTATTGAAAATTCGACTAGAACAGGAATATGGTTTAGAGCGGTTGATAAAGCTGGAAATGTTGGCGGTCTAACTCCAACACATATAATTTCAATAGATAAAATAGCTCCAACAATATCCTATAATTATAATGCTCAATCATTAACAGATTTGTATGGTGGATCATATTATATGGGCTTCTTTAGTAGTGGAATAACCCCAACTCTAACATTAACAGACACAGGAGGAAGTGGTCTATCAAGTAATAATCAAATATCTATTTGGAAAGATGGAACATGGGTAAATAATGCAGTATCGATTGGGAATAATCAATGGAGTATTCCAATGTTAAAAGATGGAAGATGGATACCACATATAATTGCCAGAGATAATGCAGGAAATATAAGTATAGGAACAGCAGGTAGAAATCATCTAACAGTATGGGATGTAGATACAACAAAGCCAACAGTAAGTTATAGTGTAGCAGGAGGAAGTTATGATACAGCACAGACCGTAAGAGTAACAGCAAATGACACAAATTATTCATATATGTATGTACATGTATATAAAGACGGAGTAATTCAGTCAATATCAAATAATGCAAATCCAACAACATCATCATACTATGATGTACCACTTGATAGTGATGGTTCATGGATAATATATGCAAAAGTATATGATAAGGCAGGAAATATACAAAATCAAAGCCCTGTTAATGGTTCGGGATGGTATTATCAAACATATACAATAAATACAGCACCGCCAACAGCAACAATAACTGTAAAGACAAGTTCAGGAACAAATGTAACAAATGGTGCAATAGTAGCTAAAGATGAAACATATACAATAACAATAGGATGTAGTGCAGGATCATCTGGAGTAAAATCATATTCATGGAATGCTAAAGCAGGAACAAGTGTAATTAAATCTGGAACAACCAATACCTTTACGATTCAGGCCTCAGATGTAGTATTTACTTGTCCAAGTGAATGTGATGCAAGAGCTGAAAATGCAGGTAATGCTTGTTCATCAGCTTCAGGCGGTAGGGGTGATTGCACTGCAACAGCTGAAACTACATATAAAACATGTTGTAAAGATTATTGTGAATCAGCAAATTTATATGATTGTTCTGAATATGGTGGTACAATAACTGATGCTATACCAATATCTATTACAGCAAATTGTACAAATAATTCTAATAAGGTAAGTAATGATGTAATTTTTGGATTTACAATGAAGACTATCACCTGTAAGGATGAAAATACTGTTACTTGTACAAATGGTTCATTATCTGGTAGTGTTTATACAGTATGTAGAGATGTTGATGGTAATGAGATATCAAGAACATTTAGATCCTCTCCAACAGGTTCATGTAGTGGTGGTGGTGGAAGCAGTTGTGCTGATTCCTTTGCACGATGTAATGCTAATTGTGCTAGTACTGGTGGTGCAAGTAGTTGTTATAATAGTTGTGCAAATAGTTATGCATGTTGTAATGGTAATTGTTAGGAGCAGTTTGTTAAAATTATGGAGGCATTATGAAAAAGATAATAAGTACAAGTTTAGTTATAATGATTGGTTTTATGCTAATGACAGGATGTGGAAAGAAAAATAAGAAAGATGAAAATCCCACTCCTGAAGATAATAAAATAAAAGAAGAGATTAATGATGATGGTACCTTAAAAGAGGAAAAAAATGAAAATAGTGAAGTGGTAAAGGAACAGATAGTAGATGGAATTACATTGAGTAATACAAATTTAACAAGCACTGCATATAGTTCTAAAATTACTATAGAAGCTACTAATAATACTGATGAAGATATAACGATAGATTATTTTAAAGTTATTTTAAAGGATAAAGATGGGAATAATGTATTAGGTGATGGAGGATTTGCAGTTGCTCCTGTTTCTGGAACAATAAAGTCTAAAGCAACAAAAACTTTATATGTAGATTTTGATAGTGATTTAAGTAATGTAACCAGTATTACTTATGAGATTATTAAATAAGTGTTAGAAATTTAGATTATTCATAAGAGATAATATTATCTCTTTTTGTTTACTATTTTGTTTGTTTGGTATATAATTTAAATAGTTTATGGGAGTTTTATATGAGTAAAATTGTTAAAAATAAGTATTTTATATTAGTATTTTGTTTATTTATTTCTTTTATGGGAATTACAATCTGTTCTGAGTGTTCATTTCTATATCCAATGAATAAGTGGGTTGATGCCAATGCATTTTTTACTGTTGCAAAGGGGATATTAAATGGGCTTGTTCCATACCGAGATTTATTTGAGCAGAAAGGACCAATACTTTATTTTATTTATACAATTGGTGCACTAATATCACATAAGAGTTTTATTGGGGTATATTTCTTAGAAATAATTTCTTTTACAATTTCCTTATATTTTCTTGCTAAAACTATTAATATTTTTCTAAATAAGAAATATATTTTTGTTATAATTCCAGTATTTTCAACCCTCTTTTTAACGTCAAATTATTTTGCATTGGGTGGTAGTGCAGAAGAATTTATTTTTCCTTTGCTATGTATTTCATTTTATCATTTCATAAGATATATTGATAAGAATATTATTGATAATAAAACATTATTTGTAACAGGAATTATTATTGGAGTAGTTTCTCTAATTAAATATACATTACTTGGTTTTTGGATAGTTTTTGTTTTGACTATTTTGATTAAAAAGTTAGTTAGTAAAAATTATAGAGAATTTTTATTTTGTGTTTTTTATTTATTATTAGGTTTTTCTATACCTGTATTATTAGTTATGATATATTTTATTTTAAATAATGCATTACTGGATTTTATTGACAATTATTTTATTGCAAATATATTTTTATATGCTAAAAAACAATCAATTATTTATAAAGTACTTTATATGGTATTTATTTGTTATAAATCAATGATAAATAATATCTATATATTGTTTCTGATTATTGTAGGAATGAGTTTTCTAGCTTGCAAAAATAACTTATTTTTGAAACGTCTTCCTATTATATTGTCTTTCTTTGCTTTACTTCTTGGAATATATATAGGTGGTAAAAATTATATTTATTATTACTTAGATGTAGTTATATATAGTATTTTGGGGTTAATAACCATTTATATGTTAATTGATAAGTATATTAATAAAAAAATATATTTAATTGTCTTATTAATTACCATAACTTTAAGTATTGCTGCTTTATTTAAAAGTCCTAATTATTATTTTAGTAAATATAAAAAAGAAGATTTAGTCCAGTATAAATTTGCTAGCATAATTAATAAAAAAGATAATGCTACTCTATTAAATTATCGTTTTTTAGATGGTGGATTTTATTTTGCTGCAGATATTCTTCCAACGACAAAATTCTTTATGAGACAAAATATTGCTTGCAAGGTATTCAGTGATAATTGTACTTCTCAAGATGATGTTATCAAAAATGGAAAAGTTGATTTTGTTGTAACAAGAAGAAAAAAGAATGAGAAAGACTTTAAAAAAAGGTTAAAAAAATATAGATTAATTAGTAAAGAAGAATTTGAGGGATTTGTTTATGAGCTTTATGAAAGAAAAAAATAAGATGTTTATGAATAATATACTTTGTGTAATATTATCGGTGTTTAGTTCACTATCTTTATGTTTAAAGATTAATAAGAATTATAATATTTCTATTAATTTTTTTGCGTTGTTTATTTCAGTTATAATTTTATACTTTTGTTATCAAAAAAATATTTTCAAAAGTAAGAAATCATTTAAAATTTTATCACTTATACTAGCATTATTTATGATTGTTGGTTATAGTTTTAAAGTTAATGGTAATTTTACTATAATTGTACATAACATATTACTATTGTTTATTAGTTTAATAAAGTTAATTGGTTTTTATTATTTATTCTTGTTTAGTACTAACACTATTTTTGAATTTATTAATAAGTATAAGTTTAAAAGTTATAGTAATAAAGTATATAAATTTATTTTTGAAAAACATCCATTTATATTACCTTTTATTATAATTATTATTTGTTATTTACCATATATAATATCTTTTTATCCAGGTATTTTATCTCCTGATCCAAGTAATCAAATAAAACAATTTTTTCATATAAAAACTAAGTATTTAGATTATTCTATTTTGCTTGATCCAAATGTCTATATTACTAATCATCATCCTGTTCTTCATACAGTATTGTTAGGTGGACTTGCTAAAGTTGGAGATATAATTGGAAGTGTAAATGTTGGTATATTTATGTATAGTATCATTCAAATTTGCACATTAGTAGGAACTCTTAGTTATACAATTTATTATATGAAAAAAATTAATACTCCTTCGATAATTAGAGTAATAAGTTTAATTATATATTCTTTAGTTCCTGTTTTTCCTTTTTATGCTATGTCAGTTGTAAAAGATGTTATGTTTAATTGTTTCGTTATTCTATTTTGTATTAAAATATTTGATATAATCAAGGATGAAAATTTGAATTTTAAAAATGGATTTATACTTGTTATAATTATGTTATTGGTTACAATGCTTAGAAATAATGGAATATACGCAATTTTATTTGCAATGCCATTTATGATAGTTTTTATGAAAAAAATTAGAAAGAATTGCTTATTTGTAACTCTTATAACTCTTACAATTTATTTATCATATGCTCATATTTTATTACCTGCATTAAAAATAACACCGGGTAGCATTAGGGAAGTACTTTCAATACCATTTCAACAAACTGCTAGGTATGTAAAATATCATGAAAATGAATTGAGTGATTATGATAAAGGTGTTATTGATAAGGTGCTTGGGATTGATGATCTTGCAAGTAGATATAATCCTTTAAAGGCTGATCCTGTAAAAAATGCTTTTAATAAATATGCAAGTAATGATGATTTAAAAGATTATTTTAAAGTATGGTTTAAAGGATTAGTGAAACATCCTAATGTTTATATTGAAGCAACATTGCACAATACATATGGTTATTTTTATCCAAATCATTCTTGGTATATATACTATAAATATGATGAAAGACTAATTAATGATGGAATCAATTATCACTATAATAATCTTAATGGTCTTAGAAATATACTTAGTTGTTATGGGGTTGGATTCCAATATATTCCTTTACTAGGGTATATTGTAAATATAGCTTTTTGTAATTGGATTGTCCTATTTGTAGTATTTATTGTTTTAAAAATAAAAAAGTATAAATATCTAATTTGGTTAGCACCAACAATTTCTCTTATATTAGTTTGTTTTGCATCACCTGTAAATACATATTTTAGATATGCAATAGGTATTGTATTTCAAATTCCTATAATAATTAGTATGTGTTATTATCTTGTTAATAAAAATAATGAGTAATTTTTGTTGTATATTTGTTTTGTTTTTATTATAATGTAACTAGGAGGGATATATGAAAAAGTATAATTTATTTAAAATAATTGGTTTTATGTTTTTATTTGTTTTACTGCTTACTTGGTTAATACCGGTTGGTGGATATGAAAATGGGACTTTTATTACTAATGGTACATCACCAGTTGGAATATTTGATATTATCAGGGTTCCTATTATAACCTTTTCCAATTTGATTCAATATGGATTATTAGTATTAATAATAGGTGGATTTTATGGGGTACTAAATAAAACTTTAGTATATGCCAATCTAGTTGAAAAGATTAAAAATAAGCTAAATGGTAAAGAAAAGAAATTTATAATAGCTTTAATGGTAATATTAACAACCTTATCAGCACTTATTGGAGTTCAATCTCTATTTTTAATTATTGCTCCATTCTTAATAACAGTTATTTTAGAACTTGGATTTAGTAAAATAGTTGCACTCGTTAGTACATTTGGTTCTATTTTAATTGGTAATATATGTGCTATTTATGGTAGTAGCACAAGTTATTATATTAATGATAAATTTCATTTGAGTCTTAACGATGAGATAATTACAAAGATAATTTTCTTTATAATTGTTGTATTTATATTTGTAAGTTTTGTTATGCATAATATAAGTATTAATAAAAAAGATAAGAAGAATAAGAAAGAATCTAATGATGAACTTATACCATTATATGAAAATGTTAAGTCCAAAAAAAGTATCTTACCATTAATTGTAACTTTTACTATTTTTATGTTAATACTATTAATTAGTACAATTAATTGGAGGGGATTATTTGAAATAAATATATTCTCTGAATTATATAATAATCTTATGGCAATAAAAATTGGAAATTATCCTATTATGGCTAATATATTAAGCTCTATAAATGAGTTTGGTGCTTGGAATCAATATGATGTATCCATTTTAATCATTTTAATGACAATTTGTATAGGTTGGTTATATAGTGTTAAGTTTGATGATTTTCTTGAAGGTTACGTAAGTGGTGCTAAACAAATGTTACTTCCTGCCTTTTATGTAATACTTGCAAATATAGTATTTGTTACATTATATAGATTACAGATGAGTGAAAATATCTACTTTACTATTACTAATTTTATATTAACTCTCTTTGATGGTGCTAAAATAATTTTTATGCCTTTAGTAAGCTTAATAGGTGCTATTTTTTATCCAGATTTATATAGTCTAGCAACTATTTTATCTGGTGTAACTGAAAATATAATCACTGATACAACTAAATATCAATTAATTGGTTTCATTGTTCAAACTATGCACGGAATTATGATGTTGATAATTCCAACAAGTATGATGTTAGTAATGGGATTATCTTATTTAAAGATATCGTTTAAGGAATGGTTTAAATATATTTGGAAATTATTACTTGAAATATTTATAGTAACAATTCTTGTAATTATTATAGTAGCTATTTTTGTATAATTACATATTTTCCCATTTTATTATCAAATTACTTCCACAATTAAGTTATATACTTTTTATAGTGGAGGTGATAAATGAGATAGAAAAAATAATATATTTGTAATATACTCCTCAAATTACAAATAATATCTTTATAACTACAATATTCACAAATATTTAAATAAATGGATAAAAGTTTATAGGATGCTATAAACTTTTATTATGTAAGAATACTAGACTAAATTTGTTTTTTTTGATATAATTAACTAGTCTTTAAAAAAAGAGAAAGGAGTAAATATGAGCAAAATAAAAATGTTTAGTCTTGGTGGATTAAACGAAATCGGAAAAAATATGTATGTTATTGAAGTGGACAATGATATATTTGTATTTGATGCAGGATTAAAATATCCTGATGATAAACTACTTGGTGTAGATTATATTATGCCAAATTATGATTACTTAAAGGAAAATAAAAAAAGAATAAAGGGAATATTTATAACACATGGGCATGATCAACAAATGGGTTCAGTTCCAGATATTATAAAAGATATTCCAGAAATAAAAATTTATGGGACAACATTTACCATCGAAGTTATCAAAGAAGAACTTGCTTTTGATAACATTAATAGTAATAATTTAATTAATATTGTTCCACACAAAAAAATCAGTTTTGGTAAAAATAGTATTTTCCCTATAAGTTTAACGCATTCAGTTCCAGATGCAGTAGGATACGTTTTGTATACAGAAGATGGGGCAATTTTTTATACGGGAAATTTTATGTTTGATCCTAAAATGATAGGAAATTATAAGACAGATATTGGTAAACTTGCATATGTTGGAAAACAAGGTGTTCTTTGCCTATTAAGTGAATCTTTATATGCAGATAAGAAAGGATTTACTTCACCAAATCACAGAACTTCTTCTATTTTAAGAGAAACACTAAATAAGTATGAAGGTAGAATTATCTACAATGTTTCACAAGCTCAATTGTGTCGTATACAAGAATTGTTCAATGAACTTGTTACTACTGATAGAAAAGTTGTAATTTTAGGAAAAAGAATTGAAAATATTATTTTAAAAGCAATTGATATGCATTATGTAAAATTTGATAAAAACAAAATTGGTAGTTTAAAAAATATAAGTGATAATAATTCGGTTATTGTTGTTTCTGATGAAAGGGAAAAACCATTCTCAAATATTACAAGAATTATAAAAGGTTATGACAAATTTGTAAAAATAACACCTGAAGATACAGTTGTATTTGCTTCACCTGTATATGATGGTATGGAACTTAGTGCCACTAAAGTATATGATAAAATTGCTCAAATTGGAGCTAATCTAGTAATTATTGCTTCTAAAAAATATTTAGGCTATCATGCTTCAAGTGAAGATTTAATGTTAATGATTAACTTAATGAATCCAAAATATTATTTTCCAGTAATTGGTGAATATCGTCATCAAGTTGCAAATGCAAATGCTGCTAAGGCACTAGGTATTCCAGAAGAGAATATTTTACTAAAATTAAATGGTCAAGTTGTTAACTTTGAAAATGGAAATTTAGTGGAAACTGGTGAAAAAGTGAAAGTTGATGACATCTTAATTGATGGTAAAACATCTGGAGATGTTGGTGAACTTGTTATTAAAGATCGTGAAATGCTTAGTGACAATGGAATAGTAATTGTAAGTGCTAGTATTGATAAACAAACTAAAAAAGTACTAGCAGGTCCTGAAATTCTTACAAGGGGATTTATTTATGTTAAAGACAATGTTGATTTAATTAAAGAATCTGAAAAGATATCTTTAGAGGTTATAAAAGAAAATACAAAAGATAATTATATTGAATTCAACAAAATTAAAGCTGGTATCAGAGATAAATTAGGTAAATACTTATATCAGCAGACTGAATGTAATCCAATGATTTTAATTGTTATGCAAGAGGTTTGACATATTTTTTTAAATGTGTTAATATATATCCCATCTAAAAGGAGTGATTTAGTGTGACAAAAAAAGGTGCAATTTGTTATTTTGCTGCAGTTACTGCATTAATAGGTGGATGCTTTTTAGCGCAAACTAGTGCTTTGGCTAAATCTACAAATATTGAATGTTGTAAATATCCATCAGATGTTAAAATTTCAGATGGAGTTATAGAACCAACTCTTGAATCTATTCAGAAAAAAGATCTATTATTATTATGTATGGGTACTTCAGAAGATGAAGTAAGTGAAAAAGTAGAATATATTACAATAGAGACTACATCAATTGAAGATATCTTTTATAGTGATGATTATTCTAGTATAATTATAACTTTAAAAGAAAATGCTGATATGTCATATAATGGTAGCTATGATTATACTAATAATAGATATGTGTTTAAAGAGTGTTATACTTCTAAAAAAACAAAAAAATTAAGTAAATAACTGCATATGCAGTTATTTCTTGTTTTATAAACTATTTTATTATATACTTATTTAGGTGATGTTATGGAAAAGACAAGAGAAATAGAAAAGAGTATAATAAAAAAATATCGTAAACAAATTTGGAGTAAGTTTGTTAAGGCCATAAAAGAATTTGAATTAATTAAAGAAAATGATAAAATTGCTGTTTGTATAAGTGGTGGTAAGGATTCAATGTTACTTGCAAAGTGTCTTGAAGAACTAAAAAGGCATGGACAATTTAAATTTGATTTAGAGTATATAGTTATGGATCCTGGTTATAACGAGATAAATTTAAATAAGATAAAGGAAAATTTAAAAATCTTAAATATAAAGGCTACTATATTTAATAGTAATATATTCGAAGTATCAAAAAAAATGGATGAAGAAAATCCATGTTATATGTGTGCTCGTATGCGTAGAGGTTGTCTTTATAATAAGGCCAAGGAACTTGGATGTAATAAAATTGCCTTGGGACATCATTTTAATGATGTTATTGAAACTATTTTAATGAATATGTTATTTAATGGATTATATTCTAGTATGATGCCTAAACTTCATAGTGATAACTTTGAAGGTATGGAACTTATAAGACCGTTATATTTTATCAAAGAAGAAGATATTATTAGTTGGTCTAAGTATAATGGATTAGAATTTATTGGTTGTGCATGTTCTGTAACAGAGAAAAAAAGTGGAAAAAGAAGAGTGGTTAAGGATTTGGTTAATGAATTAAAAAAGATTTATCCTCAAGCAGATTTAAATATATTTAAATCGACTAGTAATGTTAATTTAAATACAATTCTTAAGGCTCATAATCATGAAGGAGAAATTAGTTTTTTAGATAATTATGATAATAAGTAGTGCTACTATTGTCAAAAGAAGAAATATATGTTACAATTATATTGCCTAGAAGATATGATAGCTGGCATTTAGAAAAACCTACTAATTTATAACGATTGGGAATCTAATTTTTAAATGGTGTTGAAGGCTTATTTTATAGATAAGAATCCTAAAATTTAAAATGTGATGCCCACCTGGGAGATCAGGTTTTTATCGTTAGTCAGTAACGGTCTTTTGGGTATTTATTTTGTATGCAACATCAGTAATAATATATAATTGCTGATGTTTTTTTATTTCTTTTAAATTGTTTATCGTCCATAGAAATGTCATTAATCTGTTATTTTTATAGTTTTTAAAATATACACTTATGAAGTCTAATCCTTTAATATTTACATTACTATTAAATGTGACTATCCCAACTTTGAGCTCAGAATTTTTTGATTTTAGATATGTTAGTACCTCTTTATAAAATGATTGGAAATAAAAATTTATATTATTATATCGTTTAATAATTTTATATAATATATCAACAATTTTCTTATTATTATCTTTTATTTCAATTAAAATTATTTTTCTTGTATTAATATTCTTAAGAACAATAGTTAATAAATCTAATGAAAGTTCTTTAGCATTTGTATATTTGATAATTTTTCCATTATGAATAAAGTTATGGCATAAAACTATTTTGTTATCTTTAGTTAACCTAATATCAAATTCTACACCATCAATATAATCTTCTTTTAGTACAGTTGCAATAGCACTCTGTGTGTTTTCTTTATAGTCATGATTATTATTTCCTCTATGTGATATTAACATATTTAAATATATGTTAATTTGTATGAAAAAATGCTATAATATACATGATGGTGATGTTATGAATCAATTTAGTAGAATAGAGTTATTGCTTGGTGAAAAATTTTCAATGTTAAAGGATAAAACTATCCTTATAATAGGTCTTGGTGGTGTAGGTGGAACAGCTCTTGAATGTTTAGTTAGAAGTGGAATAGAAAGATTTATTCTTGTTGATTTTGATGATATAGATACATCTAATTTAAATAGACAAATCGTTTCTTGTATGAAAAATATTGGCAATAAAAAGGTAGATGAATGGGAAAAAAGAATTGCTTCAATAAATCAAAAAGCTCAAATTATTAAAATAAAAGAATTTATAGATGATAGTAATATTGATAAATTGTTTGAGAGAAATATTGATTATGTGATTGATGCTTGTGATACCATTAATACTAAAAAATTAATAATTAAAAAATGTCTAGATAAAAACATTAAATTTATATCCTGTATGGGTACAGGCAAAAAATTTCACCCTGAATTTTTAAACATTTGTGATTTACGAAAAACTAGTTATGATCCTATAGCAAAAAAACTTAGAAAAATGTTAAAAGATGAAAATGTAAAAGGAAAGATTCCTGTTGTTTATAGTAAAGAAGAACCTAAAAAAATAAGAGGAAGTGTTGTGGCATCTAGCATTTTTGTACCTAGTACAGCTGGTATTTTATGTGCAAATTATATTTTTAATTTAATAGTAGGTGAAGAATGAAAAAGATTATAAAAGAGTTAGAAAAAATTATTATAGATTTTAGTGGTAAAGTCGTTTGTATAGGTACTATGGATGAATATCTCTTAGGTAAGCTTGATAATAATAAAAGCATTAAATATTGTGATTTACTTAATTGTTTTGAAAAAAAAGGTGGCAATACAAAGAAACAAAAAGAAAAGAATTTAATGATGAAAGATTTTAGAAAATTTTATGGAAAGAAAAAAATTGATTATATGCTATGTAATATTTCTGATATAAAAGGTCATATTCCAAGATTTATTCCTGATAGTATATATATAAATAAGAAAATAGTTTATATATATGGTAAAAATGATATCTATGACTATCAAAAGATTATAAAGAAATATAATAGATATAAAGCTAGCATTGAATATGATAATATGGGGGAGTATTTTTTACTAAGGATTGATGTTAGCAATTGTAATAATAAAATCATTTGTGATAAATTATTTTATATAAATGATTCATTAGAAAAATTCTCTGATAAAATAAGTGATTTAATAGTAAGTTAGGTGATATTATGCAAAGATATTTTGCTAAAGAAAAAATAAACAATGGGTTTAGATTGTCTGAAAATGATTTGTATCATATTAGAAAAGTTATGAGAATGACTGAAAAAGATAAAATTGAAATTGTTTTTGATGAAAAAGTTTATATATGTAAAGTAACATTGGATGATAATTATTTTGAAGTATTATCAATGGAAACTAGTAAAATTACTTTTCCAGAAATTATTTTAGTTGTACCTTTGTTAAAAGAACAAAAAATGGATTTGATTTTTCAAAAAAGTACAGAGCTTGGAGTTTCAAAGATAATTCCAATTAACACCGAAAGAAGCATTATTAGAATAGATGAAGAAAAGTATAATAGAAAAAGAGAAAGATGGCAAACAATATGCAAAGAAGCTAGTGAACAATCAAAAAGAGTTAATGTTCCAGTTGTAGATAAATTGTCAAATATTTGTGAACTTAAACAGATAGATGGTGTAAAGTTAGTGTGTAGTACAATTGAAAAAAATAAAAATCTTAAAAATTTTTTGCAAACCCATAATAAATGTGATAAAATTGTATTAGCGGTAGGTCCTGAAGGTGGATTTTCTATTTTAGAGGAAAGAAAATTTGAAGAAGCCGGCTTTACGAAGGTATCTTTAGGTAATCGTATTTTAAGAGTAGAAACAGTACCTATGTTTTTACTTAGTATATTAAATTATGTTTGTATGGAGTGATATTTATGAATTTTTTAGTTGATTTGTATAATAACAAATTATTATTTTATGGTATTATAGCAATTATATTATTTGTAATAGTTACAATAATTTTATTAAAAAAAGCAAAAAAGGATAATGAAGAAGAACTAATTGATTATGAAAAAATAGATGGTAAAAATTCTTTATTTGATGAGGTTATTGAAAGTAAAGAAAAAAATCCAAATAAACCCCTTGATTTAGATAGTATGATAGAAAAAATGCAGAAAGATTTGGATGCAAAAGCTAGTGATGTAGTTGAAAAGTTTGAAAATGAGCAAGAGGAAAAATCAGTTATTAGCTATCAAGAATTGTTAAATAGTACAAAAAAAGAAGAAAATATTAAGGAAATTGCCATTGACGACGATTTACAATCTGATAATACCAATTTTAATCAAATATTAAATGAAATTGAAACATCAGCTGATCCAGAAGAAAATGTAATTGATGAGTATAGTAAATTAGAATTAGATAATTTGGTTAATGCAATTGAAGAGGAAACAGCAGAAGTATCTCCTTTAACTAAATTAAATAAAAAAGAAGAATTTGTAAATGCAATAAAAACAGGTGACTTTGATGATGATATAGTTAATTCTGAACCAAAAGGAAAATTCAAAGCAACGGAGTTTATTTCACCAATATATGGAAGACAAGATATTAAAATACAATATCCGACTGTTCAAAATATGAAAGAGTTTAGACAGCCTGCTAAGAATTATAATAAATTTGAATTAGAACAAACTCTTAATTTAGAACCACTTAGTGATGAAATAAGAAGAGATGAAGATTTCTTGAAAGCTTTAAAGGAGTTTAGAAAAAATTTAGAATAAGCCTATATGGCTTTTTTTTGGAGGTTTTATGAAATACAAAATTATTAATTTAGGATGTAAAGTGAATTCTTATGAATCAGCTATGATGGAAGATTTGTTAAAAGCTTCAGGGTATACTTATGGTGATAATAGTGATGTTGTTATTATAAACACATGTACAGTTACAAATACAGCTAACAATAAATCTTTAAAGATGATTAGACAGGCAGTTAGAAATAATCCAAATTCAATTATACTTGTTTGTGGTTGTGCTTCACAAATATACAAAGAAAATATACTTAAAATAGATGGAGTATCCATTGTCATTGGTAATTATGGTAAAAGTAAAATTATAGACTATATCAATAAATATAAACAAGAACAGAAACAAATTGTAGATGTTAGAGATATTTCAAATATATCATTTGAAACTATGAAACTGATAAATTTTGATAAAACTAGAGCTTTTGTTAAAATTCAAGATGGATGCAACAATTATTGCTCATATTGTATAATACCTTATACAAGAGGTAATGTTAGAAGTAGGAATAAAGAAGATATAATAGCCGAAGTAAAAGATTTAATTAGTAAGGGTCACAAAGAAATTGTTTTAACAGGCATTCATACTGGACATTATGGCTTTGAATTTGATAATTATGATTTATCAGATCTTATTAAGGAATTAACCTTGATAAAAGGACTTGAAAGATTGAGAATTTCTTCTATTGAAATAACAGAATTAAATGATAAATTTTTAAAAGTATTAGAAGAAACTCCAACTTTAGTAAGTCATTTACATATTCCTCTTCAATCTGGAACTGATAGTATTTTAGCTTCTATGAATAGAAAATATGATACAAAATATTTTAAAGATAAAATAGATAAAATAAGAAAAATAAGACCAGAAATATCTATTACAACAGATGTTATAACTGGTTTTCCTGGTGAGACTATAGATGATTTTAATAAGACTATAGATTTTATTAAAACTATTGGTTTTGCAAAAATCCATGTTTTTCCTTATTCAAGAAGAAGTGGTACGAAGGCTGATTTGTTTTCAAATCAAATATCTGAAGAAGAAAAGAAAAAGAGAACACATATACTTTTAAAATTATCCCGTATGCTCGAGGAAAAGTACATGGAAAAATTTATTGGTAAAAAAGTAACAATGTTGCCAGAGGTATATGATAATGGTTATATTATAGGACATACTGACAATTATTTATTGATAAAAACTAAGGGTAGTCCTAATGATATTAATAAATTTAAGACATGCATAGTGCAAAGTATAGAATATCCATATTGCAGTTGTAATTAAATTAAAGGTGGGTGATGGAATGCAGACATATATTAAAGGAATTTTTCAAAAAGCAATTTATATTAGTGATAATGGCTATACAATAGGTAATATTCTAATAAAAGAAACAAATGATGATGAATTAGATGAAAATGTTGGTAAAATTATGACTTTTACAGGTTTTTTTGATGAATTAAGAGAAAATGAAATTTATATAATGTATGGAGAAATTGTTAATCACCCTAAATATGGGATTCAGTATAAGGTAGAAAATTATGAGAAAATGAAACCAGAAGGTATAGATGGTGTAAAAGAATTTCTTTGTAGTGATTTATTTAATGGTATAGGTGAGAAATTAGCAACTTCAATTGTTAATATATTAGGTGAAGATGCATTAAATAAAATAATTGAAGATAAAAATTGTTTATCATTAATTCCTAAACTTTCCATAAAAAAAGCAAATGTAATATACGAAACTTTAGTAAAATATGAAGAGAGCCATAAAACTATAGTTTATTTAACTACCTTAGGATTTACTATGCGTGATGCATTAATTATTTATAATATCTACAAAAATGAAACAATTATGATGATTGAACATAATATATATGATATTTTAGAAAAAACTGATGAAATAAGCTTTTTAAAAGTAGATGAAATAACCCTAAAAGAAAAAAATTATGATGAAATTAATAGAGTAAAAGCATGTATTATTTATATTATGAAAAACTTGTTATTTAAAAATGGAGATACTTATTTAATATATGATGAAATAAAAAGTGCCACTCTAGACTATTTGGGTTATGAAATAGATGATGAATTATTTAATGATTATTTAAATGAACTTAAGTTTGAAGGAAAAATTTATATTGAAAATGATAACTACTATACAATTGATATTTATAAAGCAGAATTAGTTATTTTAAATAAAATTAAAAGAATCTTGTCCAAAGATATTATAAAAAACAAAAATATTGACAAAATAATAGAGGAAATTGAATGTGATAATAATATTACATATAATGATAAACAAAAAATAGCAATAAAAAAAGCGCTTGAAAACAGAATAACAATTATAACTGGTGGACCAGGAACTGGAAAAACTACTATAGTAAAAGCAATCACAGAATGTTATATAAGACTAAATAAGTTAAAACCAGATGAATATCAAGATTATATTGCCTTACTATCACCGACAGGTAGAGCTAGTAAAAGACTTATGGATGCAACTCAAATAAGTAGTTATACTATCCATCGTTTTTTAAAATGGAATAAAGATGGTAATCAGTTTGCAATAAATGAATATAATAAAAGTTCTGTGAAATTAGTTATTGTTGATGAAACTAGTATGATAGATATTAATTTACTTTCTAACTTGTTTAAGGGACTTCTCGATAATATTCAAATTATTTTTGTTGGTGATTATAATCAGTTACCTAGTGTAGGTCCAGGACAAATACTTAAGGATTTTATTGAAAGTAAGATTCTTGAAACTATTGAACTTGATGTATTATATAGGCAAAATAGTAATTCATTTATACCTACTTTAGCCTATAATATAAGAAATAATATTGAACATAATTTTTTAGAAACACATGATGATTATACGTTTTTAAAATGCAATCAAGATGGTATAAAGAAAAACCTTTGTAATCTTTGTAATCAAATAATTGAAAAAGGATATGGATTTAAAGTACAAATAATGGCTCCAACCTATTTAGGATTAAATGGGATAGATTCCCTCAACAAGGAATTACAAGTTGTATTTAATCCGAAAAGTGATAATAAAAATGAATATGCTTATGGAGATGTCATTTATAGAGAAGGTGATAAAGTATTACAACTAGTAAATTCACCTGATGATAATGTATTTAATGGAGATATAGGAGTTATTGATAAAATTGTTTTAGCCAATATAAGTGAAAGTAAGAAAACAGAAATATATATTGATTTTGAAGGAAATATAGTAAAATATTTACCAAAGGATTTAGTTAAAATTAAACATGGATATGTTATTAGTATTCATAAATCTCAAGGCAGTGAATTTGATATTGTTATAATTCCTATTTGTATGTCTTATAATAGAATGTTATATAAGAAGTTGTTATATACTGGTATAACTAGAGCTAAAAAGAAATTGATTATTATAGGTGAACCTGGTGCATACCTTAAGGGTATACAAAATAATTATGAATATATGAGAAAAAGTAATTTAAAAGAAAAAATTATGCATATTTTTGACTAATTTGTAAATATTATGAATGTATGCATATTATGCATACGAATTTATCATATTTGCTATGAGGTGATATATAATGAAGATGACTAAGAATATTGCACTAATGATGGCTGGTGCAGGAGCTGTTTTAGCTTATCAAAAATATAGTAAGCCGGTAATGAAGAAAATGTCTAAAACTATGAATAAAGCTTTGGACAAGGCTGATAAAAAATTAGAAAATATGATGAAATAGTAAAAAAGAGCAAATGCTCTTTTTTATTTACTTAAAATCATTTTTGCTGTATACTTATTGTAGGGTGGTATATGTGAAGAAAAATAGAGGATTTACTCTTACAGAGTTACTTGCAGTTTTAGTTGTTTTAGGTTTAGTTGGCTTACTGATTTTTCCTACAATTGAAAAAACAATTAAAGATGCAAAAAATGATTTATATGATTCTCAGGTAAAGAACATAATAGATGCAGCAAAAAGTTGGGTTGCTGATAATCCAAGATATTTACCTAAAAATAGTGGTGAAGTATTAACTCTATCATTATGTCAATTAAAAATAGATTCATATGTAGAAAAAGATATTACAAATCCTAAAACTGATAAATTATTTCCTTGTGCCTCAAAAATTAATATAAGTAAAGATGGTGAAAAATATATTTATACAATTGATTTTTCTAATCTGGATGAAGAATTAAAAAGTAATGACATATCATATCCTAAAGTTAATTTGATAGGTGATGTGTTAGAATATATAGAAATTGGAGATAGTTATATTGAAGAGGGCCTTGAGTTTATGAATTCAGATGATGCAAATTCCTACATATTAGAAATAGAAAATGGAGGCATTGATACATCAATTGCTGGTAATTATATAGTAAGCTATAATTTAACAAATAGAGAAAATGATAGATTAATAACTCTTTATAGAACAATTATTGTAACTGAATGAAATGTTTAATATCCGATTTTGATGGAACACTATATGATAGTAATTTTGAAAAAAATATAGAAAAGATTAGGGAGTTCTGTAAAGAAAATAATATTTTTGTAGTAGCAACTGGTAGAACATATGAAAGTATTTTGAAAATGATGAAATCTTATAATATACCATTTGACTTTTTAATTTGTAGTGATGGTGCATGCATATATAATAATAACAATGATTGTATATATTCTAGTTATATGCCTCGTAATTTAAAAGTAGATGTGCTCAAATTTTTAGAGATTTATAATATTAAGGAATTAAAATATGATAATAATGTATCTATTTGCAATGATCAAAAATTAGTTAGTAGAATACTTTTGAAATGTGAAGATAGAAACTTAGAAAAGAAAATTAGTGAGGAGCTTAATTCTCACTTTGAAAGCATTAATTCATATTTAAGTGAAAATTGGTTAAATATATCTTATAAGAAAATTACTAAACTAAGTGCAATTAAATATTTAGAAAAATATTTAAAAGGCTATCAAATATATACAATAGGTAATGATATTAATGATGTTCAGATGATTGAGTATTATGATGGATATATGATTAGTAAAAAATATAATGGTAAGTTCATTGAGTCTGTATCTAAATTAATTGATATAATAAAATAACACCTTAGCAAAATTAAGGTGTTACTTTTTTATAGTTAATTGTGTGATTAAAATATGTAAGTATAGAAAATAATTGAAGGATGAAACTAATAATAATTAAAATATTAGTATAAATAATAAAATCTTTATTTATAATTGATATATATCCTAAACTAATTGTAATAAATAGTAATGTTGTTTTAATTTTTCCTATATATTTAGTAGCTGGATTTTTTTTAAAAGCAAAAGCATAAACATTGATAATACTAATAATTATTTCACCTATAAGTGATAAAAGAAATAAACTATTTTTAAATATTAATGCAATTATAAGACATCCAGCAAACAATTTATCAGATATTGTATCAAGTGTTGCACCAAATTTTGAAATTAAATTAAAATTTCTAGCTATCAAACCATCAAAAAAATCAGTGATGGAAGCAATTATAATAAGTATAACAGCTGTTTTAATGTCTTGTTTAATTGTAAAATATAAAATAAAAGGTGTTAGTAATATTCTAATTGATGTTAAAATGTTAGGTATATTTTTTATTAAAAGTTTCATAAAATTCCCCCTATTACATATAATAAAATGTATTATTAATTTAATACGCGGAAACTCGTAGGATTACGGTTTCCTTTTTAATTATATATCTATCAATTAATATTATACTAAAAGTTAATAAAAATTAAAAGTATTTCTTGATTGAAATTATTATTTATATATGCTAATATAGGTATATAGTTATTTGCTGATTTAGTTTAGTGGTAAAACAGATGCATGGTAAGCATCAGAGGACTGTTCAATTCAGTCATTCAGCACCAGATTGATAGGAAACTCGAAAAGTTCGAGTTTATAATTAAAATGCACTATGATTGTGCAAAAATTGTCTAAAAAATGCAAAAATGCACAATATTTTTAATATATTGTGTTGTGCATTTTTATTTGCTTTTACCATGGACTATGATAAAATTTTATCGAGGTAAAATAATATGAAACCATTTGAAGTAGAAGAATTACCAATTCAATACACAATTGACAAAGAATTAATAAGTTTAATTTCAGAAGCTAATTTAAAATACGGAGAATACAAATCAAATCTAAAAAATATTCAGTTCGACTCAAAAATTTTTTTAGACTCTATTATTTTAAGTGAAAGTTTAAAGTCAACACAAATTGAAGGAACACAAATATCTCAAGACCACATGTACTATTTAAAATATATGCCTAAAACAGATGATAATTTAGAAATACAAAATTTAAAAAAAGTTATTGAATATTCTAAATATTGTATGTATTTAACAATTTTGATATAATTGAACTAGTGGTGATAACTTTGATAAGAGATAATATAAAAATAATAAGAGATTTTTTTAAATTAGCTAAAGGAAGCAAAAAATGGATATTTCTTTTGTTTCTTGGTTCTATAATGGCACACTTATTAAGTCTACTAATACCTGTGTTTGCTTCAAATATTATTTATGAAGTAACGAATAGAAATGCTAATGCAACATACTTTAATATTTTGTTATTAGCAATCACTTATATTGCTTATAATCTATTTTGGTATTTAAATTATGTTTCATATTCTCATAATTTCAAATATAGTTATAAAAATTTAAGAGAAAAAATTATTGATAAGGTTTTTACCTATGATGTTGAATTTTCTAATAATATATCTAAAGGTACAATTTTGAATACTATAAATACAGACACTTCAAATTTATCAGAGATGATAGATAATGTTTGTGAAATTATCGTGGTTTTTGTAAAGGTTATTATTATGCTTATTATATTTTTAAAAAGTAATTTATTTATTGGAATATTGGTATTATTATTAGAAATTATATATTTGAAATCATTTGATTATTGTAATATTAAAAGTACAAAGTATTTAAGGGGACAACAAAAATATAGAGATAAACTAACTGATAATTTATCTCAAATATTAAATGGGCTTGAAGAAATAAAAATTTTCAATATCTATGATAAGATTAAAAATAAATTTTATGTAATTGCAAATAAATGGTCTGATCAATATATGCTGAAAAGAAAATATGTAAATATTAGGGCAAGTTTATTACCATTTATTATACATTTTGGGAAAATAGTTTTATACTTGATATTAGTTTATTTTGTATTGAATGGAAAATATGAAGTCAATATGTTGGTCTTATTAATTACTTATTTTGAAAATATTATTACTAATACTAAAGAATTAATGGGATATTCTAGGCAGCTTAGAGAATGGTCAATATCAATATCAAGAATTAATAATATTCTAAATTATTCTAGTAAACAGCAAATTACATTTGGGTTAAATGAAAATGATTATATAAGTGGATTAGTAGAATTTAAAGATGTTAGTTTTTCTTATAAATCACGAAACAAAGGAAATATAGAAAACATAAATTTTACTGCAGAACCTAATAAAATTACAGCCTTAGTAGGACATAGTGGTAGTGGAAAAACGACAATAACAAATTTAATCCTAAGAAAATATAAAGTTGATGATGGTAAAATTTTAATTGATAATGAAAATATATATGATTATTCAAGTAGGGTATATTCTACAAATGTAGTTGGTGTTAATCAATCACCATTTATATTTAATATGAGTATAAGAAAAAATTTAAGTTTAATTGATTCAAATGTTGAAAATCAAATTGAGGCTTGTAAAAGAGTTGGAATTCATGATTATATTATGAGTTTGCCAAAGGGATATAATACTATATTAACTGAAAATGCTACTAATTTTTCAGGTGGACAAAAACAATTATTAGCAATTGCTAGAACGTTATTATCAAAAGCAGAAGTTTTAATATTTGATGAGGTAACTAGTTCATTAGATACATTGCTAGTTGAAAAAATAAAAAGTATTTTTGAAAATTTAAAATTAGATCATACAATTATAATAATAACACATAAAAAAGATGTCATGAAAATTGCCGACAAAATTATTGTATTAAATAAAGGAAAAATTGTAGGCCAAGGATCTCATGATGAACTTATGAAAGATAATGAATATTATATAGATTTACAAACTAATAATTATTCTAGTTCACATAAAAAAATTGAAGAAAGTGTTATTTCAAATGAAAATATCACTGAGCAAAAATGATAAAACTATATATAAAATAAATAATGTATAATAGTTTTTAATGTCTTTAACAAGACTTATAGGACTTTTTAGCATCATAAATTATTTAAGTAGTGTGGTAGGTATAGAACAAGAGTTTAAAAGGGGACAAAATAGGAGGTAAAGATGGAACAATATAATATGAAGGTAAGTATTTTACCAAACCAATTTTTAAAAAAAGATGGAACTTTTGATAAAGATTCGGCAATTAAGTTAGCCGGAAAAATTGCTGGTGTGTGTTATGACTCCGAAGGATTTGAGCACCTTTTAAATGAACCATTAGATAAAACAATGCGTAGAGTTAAAATTACACTTGATAATGGACATCATAGTGTTTATGATCATATTTTTATTAATTTTAATCTACAAAATGTACCTAAAATATTAGCCATGGTACTTAATAATGAAAAGCAATATACAACAAGTGAGAAATCAGCACGATATACTAAAGTTGTAAGAAAAGAAAATTCTGTTATAACAGAAGAAGAAGAGAAGCTTTATAATAAATGGATTAAGATATTTGAAACAAAAATAAGATTAGAATATGGAAGTATTTATAACGAATCTAAAATACAGAAATTGGCACAAGAAAATGCAAGATATTTAGTAACAGTATTTATGCCAACTCAGATGATTTATTCAACTACTTTAAGGCAGATTAATTATATTGCTTCATGGATGCAAAATTATATTGAAAATGCTGATATGAGTAGTATTTTTGAAAAGAAGTTGTCATCTTCTATGAGGGAGTTATTAGAATGTCTTGATGCTTTAAATGTTTTTGAAGAAGGATTATTAAAAAATGAGAAATATAGAAATTTATCTATATTCGGCAAGGGTTTGGATAAAAAAGAAGACTATTTTGGTGATGTTTATTCTTGTATATATAAAGGATCATTTGCCCAGCTTGCCCAAGCCCATAGGCATAGAACCCTTGATTATCAAATGGAAATGTTAGATGAAAAAGAGTATTTTATACCACCAATTATTGCTGATGATCAAATGTTAGTTGATGAGTGGCTTGGTGACATGCAAATGGTAAGTATGGTTAATCCTCAAGGAGAACTTGTTAGAATTAGTGAATCAGGTAAATATGAAGACTTTATTTTAAAGTGTAAAGAAAGATTATGTACTGGAGCTCAACTTGAAATTATGCTTCAAACTAGGAAAACTTTACTAAAGTATAAAAAATCTTTGGAAGAATCAAATAGTTATCTAGCTGAGAATATAGAAAAATACTCCCACGGAGCAAGATGTACATTTCCAGATTTTAAATGTTCAGCAGATTGTAAATTCATAGAAGGTAAAAGATTAATTAGAAAAATTTAATAATAAATATGATTTATAATTTTTGGTTATATGTTATTTATAATAAAAAAATATAAATCTTCTAAAATATAAATTATATAATAAAATTATAGTATGAATGATAAACTAGATAGACTTGAGGATATTAGAATAGAAAATTTTGTTTGGATTATATACATTGGTATAATAATACTAAGTTGGTATGCAAATAGTAAAGAAAAGAAATTTATTTTGTATAACGATGAAAAATCAAAAAAAGAATACCAAAATCTTATGATATTAATTTTTTCTATTTTAGTGATTATATATGCATATTTTACTTTTGATAGTTATAAAGATTTAAAAGATTTGGATGATAATGATTCACAAAAGAAAAAAGTACTACATTATGCTTCTTTTATAGGCTCACTCCTAGTTTTAATAAGTGGAATTATTTTTCTTTGTATTGTTATTGTGGATGATGAAATAGATACTGAAATTGCTTTCAATTAATTAGTTGTATTTTTTTTAAATTTGTTGTAAATTATTTATGGAGGGATAGTATGAGCAGTGCAAGAAAAGATTATTTAACTTGGGATGAATATTTTATGTGCATAGCTAAGTTATCTGCATTAAGAAGCAAGGATCCTAACACTCAGGTAGGGGCTTGTATTGTAGATGATAGTAATAGAATTTTATCCGTAGGCTATAACGGAGCTCCAAATGGATTTGATGACAGTAATTTTCCATGGGAAAGAGAAGGAAAGCCACTTGATACTAAATATTTATATGTTGTTCATGCAGAAAGAAATGCAATCCTAAATTATAGAGGTAATAGAAGAGACTTTTTGGGAGCAAGAATATATGTTGATTTATTTCCATGCAATGAATGTGCTAAAGAAATTATTCAGGTTGGGATAAAGGAAATAGTATACTTATCTGATAAGTATGCAGATACAGATAGTGTAGTAGCATCCAAACGATTATTTGATGAATGCGGAGTTTCTTATAGACAATTAGGTATTGAAAAAGAAATAATATTGAAAATTAATAGAAAATAAAGAATTAAGATTAAGCATTTTAATTCTTTTATTTATTTGAAAAATTATATTGTAATGCTTCTTTAGATATGATAAAATACTATGTGCTTAAATTTTTTCATGTTCTAAAATTTGAAAATATGAATACTTATTTATGTGTAGAGTAACAACGAAAGGAAGATATATAGTGATTTTAACTGATGAAATGTTTATTAAAGATATGAATTATATTTTGTCATCAGAAGAAAATAATAATTTAAATTATATTTCTATTTATGACATATTAATATTATGTGAAAAATTAAGAAAGCAAAAAAAATTATTAGATAATAAAATAGTTAATATTCTCAATAAGTGTTATGGAAATTCTTTAGACTTATATTTTGTGAATAGTGAGTATAAAGACAATACCATATATTTAAATTTTCAAGATAATTATAAAAATAATGCAACTATATATTTTACGAAAATAGATAGTATAATTCTTATGGATAGTACTGGTCTTGATTTATATGGTGATATAGATAATTATAAAGAACAAATAAATAATATATATAATTATTATAAATATTTTAATGAAATAGAAAATATAAATGCAAAAAGAATAAATGTGGATAATACTATGTTATATGCTGACATTGGCTTAGATTCTGTTAAATTATATTATGGATTATTGTATGGACATAGTAATGTGAATATGATATTTTATACAAATAAACAACATCAAAAAAAATATTTTGGAAGAAGTAATAATGTTATTAAATATTTAGAAAAAAATGAGAAATCTTTACTAAGAAAACTGTGTGTAAAAATTGATGATTGTCCTATATGGATGAGAGATTGTTTATATTCTATAAAACAGGATAAAATAAATAATCAAAAACTAATTGATGTTAAGAATAAGGTACTAAAAAAATTAACTAATAAAATAAGTTAATTTTTTTTATAAATTTTATCCCAAGGTATTAAAATTTCTGTAACACCATAATAATAAGGAGCTATCTGATAATAATCAAAAAATATTTTTATACCATCATCAGTAAAAACAAAATTGCTAAAATTTTCTATTGTTGGTTCAGTTCCTTCATATAACATATCATGTGAATATGCATTAGTAAATTTTGGATTACTTTTTAAAATAGTTCTTGATTCTTCTGATAAAATATTTAAAATATTTTGATTATAATTAATCAAATCATCAATGTTAATTAATCTATCATCATTTTTATCATATATGATGGTTTTAATAAAATGATTTGGATGAGCCCCACCAGTAAACATCTCAATATATAAAATATATGAAGCATATTGTTTATAGTTATATTCATCATATAAGATATACAAAGTGTAAAATGTATCTCTTTGGAACTTATTTTCAGAAATAGAAGTATTAAATTCGTTTAGGTAATATTTAATTATGTCGTTTATTTTGGAATCTAAGAGTTGATAATTAGTAATAGGAAAATATATCTTTATTTTACTTTTATGAATTTCATCAATTTTATTTATAGAGCTTTCATTATTTCGTTCTGTTTTACTAACGCTATATATAGTGTTAGTTTTTTTGATATAAAGTGTGCATAAAAATATGTTTATTATACATAAAAAAATTATAATCTTTTTCATATGGTCACCACTTAATTATATTAAAATTTTAAAAATTTATAAAAAAGTGTTGACAAAAATGATTGTTATTAATATAATGTTAATAACAGATGAACAAATCTGTTTAAAAATTAATTTTTGTTTTTAATAAATTGTTAATAAGAAAGAGGAGATAATATGAAAAGTGATTTATTTAAAGAAAAATATGAGGATATTAAAAAGGCCCTTTATATTATTGATATGAATAATGGTTTTGTTAATTTTGGACCAATGGCTAACCAAGAATATAATAAAATAGTACCATATCAATTAAAGATGATTGATAAATTTAGAAGAGAAAATCAATTAGTTAATTTTATTTTAGAGGGCCATAAAGAAGACGCTACCGAGTTTAATTTATATCCTAACCATTGTATTATGGGAACAGATGAAGCATCTTTAATACCAGAATTTATAGGTGAGCAAAATAAGGATAGAACAGAGGTTTATTATAAAAATTCCATTAATGGAATGCTTAATCATAAACTTCAAGATGATATAAAGAAACTTAAAAATTTAAAAGAAATTGTTATTGAAGGTGTATGTGCTGATTTATGTGTTATGGATTTTGCAAGAACATACTCTAGATATTTAGATGAAATAAATAAGGAAGCAAAAATATTTGTTGTTGAGAATGCAATTGATACATTTGATGCACCTAATCATAACCGAGTAGAATGGTTAGAAATTGCTAGGAAGGTAATGGAACAAGCCGGTATTATAATTGTTCCTGATATAGAAGATTTAGAAAGAAAGGAAAAAGAGTTAAAATTAACTCTTAAATAGGTGAAAATATGAAAATATATAATGGTTATGAAAGATTATCAAGAAATTATACATTAATGTCAGATGAATATGAATTTACAATGGCAAATAGTTATTTCCAAAATAATAAAGAAAAAGAAGAAGCAGCATTTGATTTATTTTTTAGAAAAATTCCTAATAATGGTGGATATGCTATTATGGCGGGTCTTGATAAGGTTATTTCTTATATACAAAATTTAAAGTTTGGTGAAAAAGAATTAGAATATTTTAAGAGAAATGGTTACTCTTTAGATTTTGTTAATTATTTACGAAATTTTAAATTTACTGGTGATATATATGCAATTCCGGATGGAACACCAGTGTTTCCTAATGAGCCACTTATTACTATAAAGGCTCCATTAATTGAAGTACAAATAGTAGAAACAGCAATCTTATCCATGATAAATGGGGCAATGGAGCACGCAACAGGTGCTAGAAAAATAATAGAAGCAACACCTAAAAATGTTAGTGTTATGGAATTTGGTGCTAGAAGAGCTGATGGCCCAGAAGCAGCCATAGATTCATCTATATATGGAATAATGGCTGGTTGCACAGGTACTAGTAATATGGTAGCAGCTGATATGTTAAATAAGAAGGCTATGGGAACAATGGCACATAGTTATATTGAATCTTTTAATTGTGAATATGATGCCTTTTTATCATACGCATTAAACTATCCAAATAATTGTATTTTACTTGTTGATACATATGATACTTTAAAAAGTGGAGTTATAAACGCTATTAGAGTATTTAAATATATGAAAGAAAATAACATGCCTCTTGATCATATTGGTATAAGAATTGACTCAGGTGATTTAGCGTATCTTTCTAAAGAGGCTAGAAAAATGCTTGATGCTGCAGGCTTCCCTCAAGCAAAAATATGTTTAAGTAATGGTCTTACAGCAGAAACAATTGAAAATCTAATTATACAAGGTGCTAAGTTTGATATGCTTGGTGTTGGTGATAATATATCTAAACCAGAAGGTAGAATGGGTTGTGTATATAAGGAAGTTGCACTTAATACAAATGGTGAATTAACGCCTAAAATTAAATTATCAAATGATACTATGAAAATAACTAATCCTGGTTTTAAAAAGGTTTATCGTGCTTACGATAATAAAACAGGTTATGCTATTGCTGATATTATTGAATTAAACCCTAAATTATTAGATCAAAAAGAATTACTTATTATAGATCCATCAAATCCTAATAATAAAAGAGTCATTAATGATTTTACTTTAGTACCTCTTCAAAAAACAATTTTTAAAAATGGTAATTTAGTTTATGAAGAAAATAATTTAGATATTGATGAGGTTGCAAGATATTGTCATAATCAAATGAAAACTTTGTATGAAGAAGTAAAAAGAACTTTAATGCCACATAAATATCAAGTTGCTACTACAGAGGAATATCTTGCTTATAAAGATAATGTTATTGAAAAAGAAAGAGTTAAAATTAAAAAAATATAGGTGTTATATGATTAGAAAAGAAAAAATAGAATTATTAGAAAGTTATATTAATGAACTTAAAACGATTAAAATGGATTATATAGATAATAATGGGAAATTTTTAAATATTGAAAGGTATAAGTGTTTACTTAATAATGGGAAAAACATAACTAGAGAAAAAATATTAAAAGGTAGAAGTGATGGAAGTGCATCAATTATTATGCCAATTATCAAAGATACAGGTGAAATAATTTTTTCTGTTGAGCCTAGAGTATTTACTAAAGTCCAAGTTTGCGTTAATTTACCTGCAGGATATATTGAGAAAGGTGAAACAGGAATAGATGCTGCTAGAAGAGAACTATTAGAAGAAACGGGATTTACTTTTAAGGATTATGTCCATTTGGGGGCCTTTTACCAAGATCAAGGTTGTAGTAGTGCCTTAAATGAATATATTTTAGGTTTAGATTGTGTTAAACAAGCGGGTCAAAATTTAGATGATGGTGAGTTTATAAAATATTTTATATGTAATTATGATGAAGCAAAATATTTAATTAATTCAGGATACGTTTGTGATACAAATTCAGTTTTAGCCTTTGAAAGAGCTAAACAATATATAAGAAAGTAGGGATATTATGAATTTTAATGTAGAAGAACAAACAAATAAAATTATTAATTTTATAAGGGATTATTATCAAAAAAATAATTTAGATGGAGCAGTTATCGGAATAAGTGGTGGTAAAGATAGTGCTGTAGTGTCAGCGTTATTTACTAAGGCTCTTGGAAAAGAAAATGTTGTAGGTTTAACACTACCATGTCATTCTAATAGTCTTGATAGAGAGGATGCTAAAAAGATTAGTGATTATTATGGTTTTAAATTATATAATTTAGATTTAACACATGTTTTTGATGCATTTATCATGGAAACAGAAAAAATTGATAACTTTAGTTTAGATGAAAGAAAGAATAGTGATATCAACTTAAAACCAAGACTTAGGATGGCTTCATTATACTATATGGCTGCCTTATTAAGTGCTAAAACAGGGAAAACATATTTAGTTGCAGGAACAAGTAATAAATGTGAATTATATGTTGGATACTTTACTAAAGGTGGAGATTCTGTACATGATATTGGTATTTTAAATGATTTGACTGTAGATGAAGTTATTAAGATAGGAGAATATTTAAAGGTACCAAGTGATGTTCTTTATAAAAAACCAAGTGATGGTTTATCTAATATGAGTGATGAGGATAAATTAGGAGTTAAATATAGTGAGATTGCTGCATATATAGAAAATCCTGATAATGTTGACGAGGAAGTATGCAATAAAATAAAAAAATTACATAAAGCAAATGAACATAAGTTTAGTATACCTACATATAGAAAATAGGAGGATTTATGGAAGATTTAAAATTAATTGTTTTAGATAATATTTGGGACTTAGGAAAAAGAACAAATGACTACTTAAAACAAATAAATAAAAATGATAATGATTATATCATTCCTATCACAAGAAGTAGATTTAGCAATGGAGAGGGAAAGATTAAAATTAATGATACTGTTAGAGATAAGGATATTTATATTTTAAGTGATGTTGGTAATTATGATATTACTTATAAGATGCATGGTATTATAGAACATATGTCACCAGATGAACATTTTCAAGATATAAAGAGAGTTATATCGGCTATTAGTGGATATGCGCATAAAATTACTCTTATTATGCCACTTTTGTATGAATCAAGACAACATAAAAGAAAGGGTAAAGAATCTTTAGATTGTGCTATTGCACTTCAAGAACTAGAAAGACTTGGTGTTAATCATATTATTACTTTTGATGCTCATGATCCAAATGTTGCTAATTCAATACCCAATCTTCCATTTGAAAATGTTTTTGTTGCCCATGATATTTTAGATGGTTTATTAGAAAATGAAGATGTTAATAATTTACTTGTTATAAGCCCTGATATGGGTGCAATGGAACGTGCTAGATATTATGCTGAAATGTTAATGTGTAATGTTGGTGTATTTTATAAACGAAGAGATTTAACAAAAATCATAAATGGTAAAAATCCTATTATTGAACATGCCTATTTAGGTGAAGATGTATCTAACAAAAATATTATTGTTGTAGATGATATGATTGCAAGTGGTGAGTCTATGCTTGATGTTGCTAAAAAACTAAGGGAAAAGGGTGCCAATAAAATATATTTAGTTGCTACATTTTCTCTTCTTACAGAAGGTGCTGAAATATTTATAGAAGCATATAAAAATAAATTATTTGATAAACTTTATTCAACTAATTTATCTTATGTACCTGATATTATTAAAAAAGAGCCATGGTATCAAGAAATAGATTGTTCTAAAAGACTTGCACGTATCATAAATACTTTAAATAAAAAGGAATCATTAAAACCTATATATGATGATAAACAGGATATATTAGATAAGGTAAAAAATCATTTATGAAAATAGGAATATTTGGGGGTAGTTTTAATCCACCACATAATATGCATAAGAATATTGCTCTAAAGCTTATTAATAAGGGGTATCTTGATAAAGTTATATTTGTGCCAACTGGAGATAAATATAATAAAGATGGATTATTAAATCAAAAAGATAGATACAATATGGTAAAGTTAATGATTGAAGGTTGTGATAATTTAGAGGTATCTGATTATGAATTTAATAAACTAACTTATACATATGAAACACTTGATTATTTTAAAAATATTTATAAAGATGATGATATATATTTTATATGTGGATCAGATAATTTAAAACAAATAATTTTGTGGAGAAAGTATGATTATATTTTAAGAAATTATAAAATAATTGTTATTAGAAGAAATAATGATGATATAGACAAAATGATAAATAATTTGCTTATTTATTATAAAAATATAATATGTATTACTGATATACAAAATAGTGTATCATCTACATTAATTAGAGAAAATTTACATAAAAATAATGATGTATATTTATTACAAAATATGGATGCAAATGTTCTTAAATATATAAAAAATAATTCTATTATATATTAAAATGTGTTAGTATAATAATATATGAAAAGAGGAATATAATGAAAAAAGTAGTAGATAGATTAAAAGATTTAAATAAAACCGTAGCAACAATGGAATCTTGTACAGGGGGCTTTGTTGCAAGTTCTATAACAGATATTGAAGGCGCCAGTGATGTTTTAAAGTTTAGTGCTGTAACTTATTCAAATGAGTATAAAATTAAAATGGGTGTTAGTAGTGAAATAATTGATAAGTATTCTGTATATAGTAAAGAAGTTGCAAGAGAAATGGCCTATAATATTTCTTTATTTGCATCTAGTAATTATGGAATAGGTATTACTGGGAAGATAAATAGAGTAGATAAAAACAATTTAAGTGGTGATGACAATCAGGTCTTTTATTGTATATATGATAAAGATAGTAATATTTATTATGATTTTTCACTTAGATGTACAAGTGGTACAAGACGCGAAAATAAAGAATATATTGTTCATAATATAAAAGACAATTTTATGAAAATAATAGGATAGTTTATGGATATTAAGAAAGTAAAATTATTTTCTAATAATAGTGAAAAGGCACAAAAAATAAAAGAGTTATTAATTAATAAATTAAAAGCAAATAATATTAATATTGTAGATAATGATCATGATTTAGGTATTGCTATTGGTGGAGATGGTTCTTTTTTACGAATGATTAAAGAAAATAACTTTAATAGCAATATATACTACATTGGTATAAATGCTGGTACGTTAGGTTTTGCTCAAGAAATTTCTATAGAAAATATAGATGATTTTATTAATGATTTAAATAATAATAATTTTATAGTTGAGGAACTTGGTGTACAGGAAAATGATATATATACAAATGAATCTAATTCAAAATTTTATTCTTTAAATGAAATAGTTATTAGGGAAAAAGATTTAAATACTGTTAAACTTAGTATATATATTGATGGTTTTTTATTCGAAAATTTTGTTGGTGATGGAATACTGGTTTCTACATCGTTTGGGTCAACCGCATATAATTTGAGTTTTGGAGGAAGTATAGTTTATAATACATTTCATTCTATTCAACTAACTCCCATTGCACCGTTAAATAATCGTAGTTATAGAAACCTTATTAATTCTGTAGTTTTACCGCAAAATAAAAAAATAACTATTATTCCAGATAATACTAGAAATGTTATTATAACTATTGATGGTGAAAATAATGTTTATACAAATGTCAGTAGAATAGAAACGGTTGTTAAACAAAAAACAATAAAGTGTTTAAGAAATAAGGATTATAATTTTGTAAAGAAAATAAATGAAAAATTTTTAAAATAGAAATAGGTGTAGGTATGCAAAATAGTGCTATTGATAGAGTATTAAAAAGAATTCCATATTTAAGTGAAAGAAAATTTGGTTTTCCTGAAATAGGTAATAGATTGGATAAAAAGGCGTTTTCTCCTTATGTGCAGGAAGTAAAAGATGCCTTTTCCATTTATGATGATATATTAAATAATTATTATAATAAAGATTTAGATATTAATATGACTAGTGGTAATCCAATGGATTATAAAACATATCCACCTATATTAGAGGAAATTAATGGGTATTTGTTGGGGAATGATTTATATAAATATCCTTATTCTGAAGGTGATGACAGAGTAAGAAAAATATTATTAGAATATGTTGAGAGAATAGGCTTTATTAATAATGATGCTTATTCTTATAATGATATTGATGAAAAAGGTTTATCCCTTAATAATTTAACTTTAACAGTATCCACTTCACATGCTTTTAATATTGTTTTAGATATAATTGCACATAAGCATGATGTTGTCCTTATGACAGCACCAAATTATGGATTATTTAGTTTTAAACCAGAAAGATTAAATATTGATGTAGAAATAATTCCTCTAAAAAAAGAAAATAATTATTTTATAGATCCTAAAGATTTAGAAAATATTATTATAAAAACAAATAATGAATTACAACAAAAGTATAAGAATTTGCCTTATACACCTAAGGTTGTAGCCCTTGTCAATAGTAATCCTAATAATCCACTTGGCAATGTTATGGGAAAAAATGAATATGAATTATTATTAAATATAGGTAATATTTGTAAGAAATATGGATTATTTATTATAGATGATTTAATATATCGTGATATTTGTTTTAATAGTAATAATTTATCTTTACCTGTTGCTACCATACCAGGTTTATTTAGAAATACTATATCCTTATTTGGTTTATCAAAGTCGTATGGTCTTGCTAGTTTGAGAGCTGGTTTTATCGTTGCGGATGAAGTTATTATTAGGGAGGTAATAAATCGTATTTTTAGAGAGATGGACGCTATACCTGCTATAATAGGTGAGGCTTTAGTTGGTGCATTTAAGAAAAATGACAAAGAATATAATGATTACTTTACCAAGTTAATAGAAAAGTATGAATATAATTTTAATCTATTTAGGGCATTGATAGATGGTATTAATACATGTGATATAAAATATAAAGAAAAAGTAGAAGCAGAGATAACCAAATATTGTTATGATTATGATATTGTAAATGGCATTAATGATATAAGTATTAAGATCATTCCGAAAGCAGGATTCTTTACGATTATTGATTTTACTAGTTTAAAAGGTAAAAAATACCATGGAAAAGTAATAGAAACAGAAGAAGATTTATTAATGTTTTTTTATGAAACTGTATATTTACGCTTTTTAATAGGTAAAAGTTTTGCATGGCCTAACAAAAATGAATTAGTAGGTAGATTTACTTTTGCTAAGAATAGTGATGAAATAATTAATTGTGCAATTAAAATAAAAGATGCTATTTCTAATTTAGAATAGTTCTTTTTAAATATTTATGATATAATTAAGTTGTTAATATGAGGTGTAATATGTATAAAACAGAAGAAGAGTTTTTAAAACATTATGATTCTAGTATTTATGAAAAATTATCAATGACTGCAGATATATTGATTCTTAGTGTATCAAGTGAAAATACAGGTAATTATCGTAAACTAACAGAAAAGAAATTTAGTGTATTACTTACAAAAAGAACTGATTTTCCATTTAAAGATAAATGGTGCCTACCAGGTGGTTTTATTGGTATGGATGAAGATTTAGAAACAGCTGCCAAAAGAATATTAAAAAAAGAAACTAACTTAGAAAATATTTATATAGAACAATTATATACTTTTAGTGATCCTAAAAGAGATCCTAGAATGCGTATTGTTTCAACATCATATATGTCACTTATTGATAAAAATAAGTTAAATGTGGCTCTTGCTCCTAATACATCATGGTTTAATATAACTATCTTAGAAGATAAGCAAAGTGTACACATAACACTTGATAATGGTATAGAGCATTTTACGGTCATAATAAAAAAGATATTAAGGGACAAATCAACAGATAGATATGACTTTTTGACTTATAAAAATGATTATCTTGCTTTTGATCATGATCGAGTTTTATTAAGTGGAATTGAAAGACTAAAAAATAAAATAGAGTATACTGACATTGTATTTAATATGATGCCAAAATATTTTACTTTAGGTGAATTACAACAAGTTTATGAAGTAATTTTAGGTAAAAAATTATTAGCCCCTGCTTTTAGGAGAATAATAGCAGGTAAAGTTATAAAGACAAATAAAATGCAAACGGGTGGTGGACATAGACCGTCAGCATTATTTGAGTATAAAATAAAAAAATAGAACCTTTAAGTTTATATTAAAAAATAAATAATATATTGATATTGAATTTTAATTATGATATCATATCCTTATTGAACGTTGTAGATATTATGGAGGTATAAATTGATAAATGCAGTAAAAGATAATGACAGAATAGAAAGAAATATTTTTTTTGATGAGAATAGAAATATAGGTTTTAAAGATGAATTTGGAAATGTTATTATCAAACCTATTTATGTTTGCGCTAATGATTTTAGTGAAGATCTTGCAGCTGTTGGAAATGAAAATGGTTGGGGATTTGTAGATTTATTTGGCAATGAGGTAATTCGATTACAATATTTTGAAGTAAGTGATTTTCATGAAGGTTACGCTCTTACGTATGATCCGAGTTTAGGATGTATGTATATTGATAAAAATGGTAATCAAGTTTCCCCTTATTATGAGTATGCTACTGACTTTCATAATGGAGTAGCCTGGGTTGTTGTTGATAATAAATATGGATTAATTGACAAAGATTTTAAATTTTTAATTAATCCATCTTACAATTATGCTAAACAATTTGATGAAAATGGATTATCTTTGGTTCAAAAAGGTAATAGGGCATTCTTCATTGATAAAGATAACAAAAAATATATTCACAAAAAAGTATTAAAAAGAAATTAAAAAAGTTATTTTTTTCGAAATAACTTTTTTTCTATTGTTCCATCAAATACTTTTTGAGTTTCCCCAGTTAAGTATATATGTTTATTATTTTCATCATAATTAATATTTAAAATACCATGTTTCATATGGACATTACAATTATTATTTGTTTTTCCTAAAATTATACATGCTATTACACTAGCAGTAGCACCCGTTCCACATGATAATGTTTCTCCACTACCACGTTCCCATACTTTCATTATAATATTCTTATGATCTATCAGTTGTACAAATTCAACATTAGTTTTATTTGAAAATAAATTATAATTTTCAATAATAGGGCCTAAGTACTTTATGTCTAAATTATCTAAATTATTAGTATATATTATTGTATGAGGGTTCCCTATATTTATATGAATAAAACTTAATTCATTATTATCAACTTTAATAGTACCAGTATTATAATTGTTTAAGTCAATTTTACCCATATCAACTTTAACATTTATAACCTGATTGTTTTTTATATCAAGTAATAACTGCTTTATACCAGCAAGTGTTTCTATATTTATTTTCTTCTTATTTGAGTAATCATTTTCATAGATATATTTTGCTAGTCCTCTTATTCCATTTCCACACATTTCAGCTTCTGAACCATCAGAATTATATATCTTCATTTTATAATCTGCAATTGCTGAATTACAAAGAATTATTATTCCATCTGCTCCAATTCCTAAATGTCTATCACATAGTTTAGCTGATAAATCACTAAAATTAACTATCTCTTCTTTTAAATCTGTAAAATATATATAATCATTTCCTAATCCATGTATTTTGGAAAAATTCATAAATCCTCCTATAAGAAAAAAGCCTAAAGGCTTACATTACATGATAATTTGAATCATTGAAATTGCTGTTATATGTACTTGTAGAATTAATCATGGTTTCTAATTTTGTAACTCTTCTATCAAGCATATTTATTTGATTTTCTAAATTAGTATAATCACTAGTATTACTTTGCATTTGGCTTATTGGCTGTGTATACATTGGTGCCATCATAGTATTTGGCATAGGGCCCATCATATTTGGAATCGGCATAGTTGGCATAGCTTGATAATTATTATATATAGGGTATGGAGTTGCTCCACAATTTCTATCTTTTTTCATAATTTCACTCCTTTTTGATTATTCAATTAATTATATGCATTTATCACAATTTTGTTCTTGTTATAAGTAATTAATTATGATATATTATTTGTGCTAGAAGGTGAATTTATGAGACTAAAACATGTAAAAGGTGCTGGTATAAAAATTGAAAATTCTAAATATATTGTTTTAAATTATAATTGTTATAAGGGAATATGGAAAAAAGTGTTTAATAATAATAATCCAATACATATTGAAATTGGTATGGGAAAAGGTGATTTCTTAATAGGGATGGCTATGAAATACCCAAATATAAATTTTATTGGTATTGAAAAATATGATAGTGTTATAGTTAGAGCAATTGAAAAACTAGACAATTACGAACTTCCAAATATTAGATTAATAAGAATGGATGCTTCTAAAATAGAAGATGTTTTTTCTTCAGAAATAGATGTAATTTATTTAAACTTTTCTGATCCATGGCCTAAAAAAAGACATGAGCATAGAAGGCTTACTAGTAAGAATTTTTTAGAGAAATATGATAATTTGTTTAAAGAAAATCACCATATTATTCAGAAAACTGATAATAGAAACTTATTTGAATTTTCACTTATGTCATTTGTTAATAATGAATATAAAATTAATGATATTAGTTTAGATCTCCATAATAGTGGTTATATCGAAAATATAGAAACCGAGTATGAACATAAATTTGCTTCGATTGGTAATCCTATATATATGGTTGATGTTCAGAAATAATTATACATAACTTTACACGAAAGAAAAGAAAGGCTTTTTTTTCTTTTTTATTTTTGATATACTTATTATAAGAGTGGTGAATATGAAAAAAATATTTATATTATTTATTCTACTATTTACTAGTGGATGTACAATTGTTCGCATAGATACCACAGATATTGATAATACTATAGGTATAATATTATCTAAAGAAAACAAACTTTATAATAGAGTTGGTAAAGGATATAAGTATTATATACCAAGGGGTGTTACTTATATTGATACGGATGAATTAAATGATAAATTATACTCAAATGGTAATTATTATTATCTATATATAGATGCGATTAACTATTATTATCAAACAGCTATTTCATATACCGAAGATAAAAGTTTATATTATTCAAAGAAAATTGATATAAATGGTAGAGATGGCTATTTAGAAATAAAGAAAAAAGATAATAAATATTTAGTAACATTTGTTTATAATTATGCAAAAATTGAAACCATTGTTGAAGAAGAAGAAATAAATGATGTAATTTTAAATTGTTCATACATTCTTTCGACAATTAAATTTAATCATAATGTTATAAAATTAATGTTGAATGAAGATTATTTAACAAATAAAGAAGAAATTTATGATTTATTTGTTCCTAGAAAAACTATTACTAATCATATTGATTATAAAAGTGATGATGGAAATAGTATTGAGGAAGATAATAAAGAAAATGTAGATTTAGAAAATCAAGAAAGTAATAAAGAAGAGGTGGAATAATGGGACTATTGCAAAAATTTAAAAATATCTTCGTTGAAGAAGTTGAGGAAGAAGTAATTCCTGAAAAAAAAGAATTCACTTCTATTAAGAGAAGTGAGCAACCTGATATAACAAAGTCTACTCCTGTGGCACCGGTGTTAAAAGAAGAAGAAAAACCTGTACAACCAGCAAAAAAAGATGAAAAATTTGTTTTTCCTGTGTATTTTGATGATAAAGATTTTGAAGAAATAAAAAGGGAAACAGAAAAGAAAAATGTTGTACAGCCAAAAAAAGAAATGCAACCTATAAAGAAAAATGAGGATAATGGTGGTCACAGGGAAAGTTATAAAGAAGCATATAATAATAAGAAAAATATCGAAACGAGAGAAAAAAAGGTCTTCAAACCTACGCCAATTATTTCTCCAGTATATGGTATTTTAGATAAAAATTATTATAAAGAAGACATCGTTGTTACAACAACTACTAGAACTTCTTATAAAGAATCAAATAAGCCTATCACAATTGATGATGTTAGAAATAAAGCTTTTGGCACTTTAGAAGATGACTTGGAAAATACACTTTTATCTAATGAAAACTTTGATAATACTCCAAAACATGGAAAGCTTGAGGATGATAATGAAATTTTCAATGAACTTGACTTTGCCAATGCTATTGAGGAAGACAAAAAGAGAGATTTAACCAAAGATGGATTAAAATCTGATATTGAATCATTACTGAAAGACGATGAATTTAAATCTGCTTTTGAGTTTAAGAAACATGAAACAGGAAATGTAAAAAATGAAAAAGATGATATAAAGAGTTCTTCGTTAGAGGACGAAATAGAAAATGTTTCTATTAATGATAATTTAAATGATGAAGAAACAGTTGGTACAATTGGTTTGGATGAGGAAATGAAAGATGAAGATATTGAGCTTCCTATAAATGTTTCAAGTACCGAAATAGAAAATGCCTATAATGATTCAAGTGATTTAAATGACAGTGATCTATTTAATTTGATTGATTCAATGTACGATAAGGAGGAAAAATAATGGAGTTTTTACATTCACTTTTACCTATCATATTATATGCTGTTTTGATTATATTAGTAGTAGTACTAATAATACTATTAATTAAATTATTATCTACAGTAAAAAGAATTAATAAAACCATAGATAGTGTTAATAATAATATTGAAAAATTAGATAAAGCTGTTTCACTTTTAGATACAGCAGCAGATTTTGTTTCATCATGTAGTGATAAGATAGTAAACTTTGTAACAAATAGTATTACTAGTTTATTTAAAAAAAGAAAAAGTAAGAAAGATAAAAAAGGAGAAGATGATTATGAGTAAAGATAAGAAAAAAAATTCTAAAGGAAAATTTGTCCTTGGAGCATTAGTTGGTGCTACTTTAGGAGTTTTGTTTGCACCTAAAAAGGGTAGTGAAACAAGAAAAGAATTAAAGAACAAATTAGATGAAATGATTAACAAAGCAAAAAATTTAGATATGCAAGAAGTCAAAGAAAATATTGAAGAAAAAGTTGATGAAATAAAAACTGAACTTGAAGATTTAGATAGAGAAAAAGTTTTAAAAATTGCAAAAGAAAAAGCAGGAATGTTGAGGGATAAAGCAGAAGATTTATTTAATTATGCGGTTGAAAAAGGAACTCCTGTTTTAGAAAAAACTGCAGCTGCAATTCGTGAGAAAACAATAGTAGTAACAAAAGAAGTTTTAAAAAGATTGGAAAAAGGAAGTGAAAAATAACAAGACATAAGTCTTGTTATTTGTTATAATAAAAGAGGTGATATTATGAAGAAAACTATAACAGTTGATGGAAATGAAGCTTGCTCAAGAGTAGCTTACTATTTTACAGAACTAGCTGGAATCTATCCTATTACTCCATCAAGTCCTATGGCTGAACATGTAGATGAGTGGAGCAATAAAAATAATACCAATATTTTTAATGATACAGTAAAGGTAATTGAGATGCAAAGTGAAGCTGGAGCAGCCGGCGTAGTTCATGGTTCACTTAGTTCAGGTGTTTTAACAACAACATTTACATCTAGTCAAGGATTATTATTGATGATTCCTAATATGTATAAAATGGCAGGAGAATTACTTCCTTGCGTTATTCATGTTGCAGCACGTAGTTTGGCAACTCATGCTCTTTCGATTTTTGGAGATCATCAGGATGTATATGCTACAAGAAGTACAGGTTTCTGTATTCTTGCCTCTTCTTCTGTACAAGATACTGCTGTAATTTCCGCTATAGCTCATTTATCCGCTATCAAACTAAGTTTACCATTTCTCCATTTTTTTGATGGTTTTAGAACAAGTCATGAAATACAAAAAATAGATATTTTAGAAAAAGAAGATTTTTTGGATATTATTGATTATGAAGCTATAAATAAATTTAGAAATAATTCATTAAATATTAATGCCCCATATTCTAAAGGAATGGCTGAAAATGATGATATTTATTTTCAAAATATGGAAGCTAAAAATAGTATTTATGAAAAAGTTAGTGATATAGTTTCATACTATATGGAAAAAGTTAATGAAAAACTTGGAAGTTCTTATAAACCATTTAATTATTATGGAAGTAATAGTGCTACAAAAGTTATAGTTGCAATGGGCTCTGTTTGTGAAACAATAAAAGAAACAATAGATTATTTAAATGATAATACTATTGGTTTAATAGAAGTGCATTTATATAGACCATTTAGTATAAAATATTTACTCGATGTATTACCAAGTACAGTGAGGAAAATAGCAGTACTTGATCGTACAAAAGAACATGGCAGTATTGGAGAACCGCTTTACTTAGATGTAGTAGCTGCTCTAAAAGATTTAGAAATAGAAATATTTGGTGGAAGATATGGCCTATCTAGTAAAGATACAACTCCAGCCCAAATTAAGAGTGTTTATGACATGTTAGAAAATAATTCATATAATAATTTTACTATTGGTATAGATGATGATGTTACTATGCATAGTTTGAAAACTGATAATAGTTTTAAGATTAGCAATAGTGATGAAATAATAATATATGGATATGGTTCTGATGGAATGGTTAGTGCTTCAAAAACATTAATTAAATTAATAGGTAATAATACTAATAAGTACGTACAAGGTTATTTTCAGTATGATTCAAAAAAATCCGGTGGCGTTACCATTAGTCATTTAAGGTTTAGTGATGAAAAAATTAGATCAACCTATTATGTGCAGAATCCTAAACTAGTTATATTATCAAAAGATAGTTATTTAAAAGAATTTAATATACTGGCTGATATTAAAGAAAATGGTGTTTTCTTAATTAATACAATGAAAACTGAAAATGAAATTAATAAAATATTATCTAGTAGCGCAAAAAAAATAATAAATGAAAGAAATATTAGTGTTTATAAAATAAATGCTTACGAGATTGCTCGTAAAAATGGACTTGGAAATAAAATAAGTACAATTTTGGAAACTGCTATTACTAAATTACTTAATATACTTAACTTTGATGAAGCATTTGATAAATTAAAACAATATGTTACTAATAAGTTCTCTAAAAAGGGTGATGAGATTGTTAGTAATAATATTAAAGCTATGGAAGATTCTATTAATTATTTAGAAAAAATAAATATTGATAATGAGCAAACGTTTGAAATAAAGGTAGATGAAAATAGTATTTTTGACATGATGACTAAGAGAAGAGGAAATGAACTTCCTGTTTCATCTTTCTTGAAAATAAATAATGGACATTTCCCAGCAGGAACAAGCAAATTAGAAAAAAGAGGAATTTCTGATATTGTTCCAGAATATATACAAGATAATTGTATTACTTGTAATATGTGTTCTTTTGTATGTCCACATAGTGTAATTAGACCATTTTTATTAAATGAACAAGAATATTATGCTTCAAGTGATAATATTAAACAAGAAGCTAAAGAAGTTATTATTAAAGGAGAAAAGTATTATTACATAATTGCTATTTCTGTTAAAGATTGTACAGGTTGCGGAGTATGTATAAATTCTTGTATGAGCAAGAATAAAGCTTTAATACCTCAAAAATTAACTAAGGAAATTGCTGAAAATAAACAGAGTATGTTTAATTATTTAAATGAACATATTAGTAATAAAAATCTATTTGGTATTAACACTATAAAAGGTAGTCAATTTGAAAAACCTAAATTTTCATTCTGTGGTGCTTGCAGTGGCTGTGGGGAAACAGCATACATTAAATTACTTACTCAATTATTTGGTAAAGAATTAATAATTGCAAATGCTACTGGTTGCTCATCAATTTATGGTGGTAGTGCCCCAATAACACCATATAGCATTCCATGGGCAAATTCCTTATTTGAAGATAATGCTGAATATGGATTTGGAATATATTTAGGTCAAAATAAAATAAGGAATAGAATAAAAAACATTATGGAGAATAATATAAATACATCCAATAAAGAGTTGTTTGAAAAATGGATTAGTAACATGAATAGTTATGAAATTACAAACGAAGTATATAATAAACTTGATTATGATAATTGCCCGAAAGAATTAAAAGAATTGAAACAATATATTCCTTATGCTAATGTTTGGATAATAGGTGGAGATGGATGGGCTTATGATATAGGATTTAGTGGAATTGATCATATACTTGCATCTGATGAGGATATAAACATATTAGTATTAGATACACAAGTATATTCTAATACAGGTGGTCAGGCATCTAAAGCTAGTCCTAAGGGTGCCATTGCTTCTTTTGCCTCATCTGGAAAACATCAAAATAATAAAGATTTAGCAAGAATAGCTTTAGTTTATCCAAATGCATATGTTGCCCAAATATCCTTAGGTGCAAATGGTATGCAGGCCATAAAAGCATTTACTGAAGCCAAAAATCATAAAGGACCATCAATTATAATAGCTTATACACCATGTATTTCTCATGGAATAGAAGGCGGAATGCAAAATAGTGTAGAGATGGAAAAACTAGCTGTTAAATGTGGATATTTTCCAATATTTAGAAGAAATCCAGAGGAAAATAAGTTTTATTTAGATAGTAAAGATATAGATTTTGAACTTTATTATGAATTTTTAAATAAGCAAACAAGATATAAAATGTTACATAAAGTTAATAGTGAATATGCAGATAAATTATTAGAAGAAAATAAAAATAATGCAATAGAAAGATTAAAAATTCTTAAGAGTTTAGAATAGCTTTACAAACATTTACATTATAAAAAATTATTTAGTTGAAATTATTTAATAAACTATAATATAATATTCTTAAGGTAGCAGATATGCCTCCTTAAGAATAAAAAGGGATGCTGTGGGAAGCATCAATTCGGCCAGAGAATGCTTAAGCATTCTTTTTTTTTTCAAAAAAAATAGAACTGTCCCCCTGAGAACAGTTCCATAAAAGAATAAAAAGGGGTTGGCTAGTGTGATACTAGCACCAATTCGCCTAATTCCGAATTGGTAGTTACTATACTAATCTAAAAACCATAATTTGTCAATAACTTTTTATAAAAAATATTAAAAAATTTAATATTGAAAAAAAATATTAAAAAATATATAATTATATTGTTGAATTTGCCGAAATGGCTCAGTAGGTAGAGCAGCTGTCTCGTAATCAGCAGGTCGTAGGTTCAAGTCCTATTTTCGGCACCAGATAGGCTGATACTCAATTTTTTTGAGATAATAATATAAAAACTACTATCAATTTGCTTTGAAAGTAGTTTTATTTTGTAAACTTAGAAACAGAATTATAGATTGATACATTAATTGTATGTGAAATAAAGTCTCTTTATTTAGTTTCATATTAAATTTTAATATTTTTATCATATAGTTATTAATTGTTTCTAGTTACTATTTCAATTAATTTTTTGACACTGTAATTTGTTGCTTATGTATCTATACTAACACCATCTAGTTAAAATAAATGAAAAAGATATTCTTGTCTTTATGAAAAATTTTATAACTGAACATAAGAATATGAAGGATATATCTAAATATAATTCCAACGTGGAAGAACAGATATTAAATTTAAAATTATAAAGTATGGTATAAATACATTTAATTATTAAAAAAAGTTAATTGAAATTAACTTTTTAACCTTAAATAGTCTCTATTTTTTTAATACCAATCTTTTATTATCTAAATCATTCTTTTTTAATTCCTCTATTTTTTTGTCTATTAATTCTCCTAAAGAAAGGCCATTGTTTTCATTATTTGATAATTCCCTTGTTGCCTCCATTTTTATTTCATTAAATTTTGTACCGGCTATATCAAATATATTAATAACTTCAGTTCGTATTCCAATTCTATAATATCTTATTAATTTGTTTGTATCACAGTTAACATAACATGTATCATTATCTAATGTTATAACGGTCCAATATTCAAAGAAAGAATCAAAGCTGCCTACTGTATAATAAGTATTTGGTAATAGGGTATCTACTATTTTCCAAAATTGATATATTTCTTCTCTAGTCATCTTATTTCTCTTAGTAGAAATGAATGCATTTCCAATAACAGTACTAGCATCTATACCATGCGTTTTAGTCATAAATCAAAACCTCCTATGAATATTTTACTTTATTTTATTAATTATTTCAATAAGTTTTTTGGTACTAAAATTAGGTATATGATTTTTAGATAGGGCTATCCCAATATATCTACTAGGTATTTTTTCTTTTATTTTTAATTCATACAACTTTTTATCCTTTATAGCATCCCCTATATATTCTTTAGTCGCATACCCAATTCCAAATCCTGCTTTAACTAAGTCCATAATTAAATTGTAACTTACGACTTCCAATTGTGGTTTTAAATTTACATTATTTTTTTTCAAATAATTATTTAGATATGCACGTGTATTCGAAGGTAATTTTTGAAAAATTAGGGGAAAAGAATTTAAATTATTTAAGTTTAACTTCCCATTTGTTAAATCATAATATTTTTTATTACCCACAAAGATATCCTGAACATCAGTTATAGGTATTATTTTTAAATCTTTATTTTCATCCATTGGCATATTTAAAAATAATATATCAAGGTTTCCATTTCTTAAGTCCTTAAGCAAATTACTTGTAAGATTATTAACTATTTGAATATCAATTTTAGGGTATAATTCATGAAATATTTCAAGATATGGCATTACAACATGTCTACAAACTGTAGTTGAAGCACCTATTCTGATAATACCACTTTCTAAATTTTTTAGGTTAGACAATGCGTTTTCACCATTTATAATACTTTCAATTCCATTTTTTACGTAATCAAATAAAACTTTACCCTCATCTGTTAATATAACGCCATGTTTTGTTCTTGTAAATAAACTAATTCCTAATTGATCTTCTAATTTCTTTATTTGAAAAGTAATTGCTGGTTGAGAAATGAAAAGGGCATCTGCTGCTGCAGATATACTTCCATTTTTAGCAATTACATAAAATATACGGTATAAATCTAAATTAATATTCACAATATAAACACTCCTTATAATTGATATAAATAATATATATTATACTTATATCACATTTTCTTGTATAATTCAATTAAGGAAGTGAAATTATGATTGAAATACAACATGAAAAAAGCGGAAAACTTTATAATATAATTAAAAATATCGTATTATCTAAAAAAGATAAAAAAAGTTTTATGTATAAAAATCATCAGCACTATTTATATGAAGAATCAGAAATCCCAGGAATAAGTAAACATTTTTATAACGAATCGGGGAAAGTCAAGTTTACAAATATTAATGGTCAAGTTATAAAACTAGAATTTGATAGATGGCACCCTCACCAACATAATGGATTTAGTGGACTAAATGGTACTCCGTGCCGAAATGCTAAAATATCTATAATACAAAATAATGAAGAAAAAGTTTTATGGGAGTTAAAAGTTGTTTCTGGGACACTTTATTTTAAGGCTGAAGTATCAGGTTTAGAAATTCCATATGATTTTTTATGGGAACAACAATTACAAAGATTACCTTTTAATGCACCTAAAATGTTAGTTATGAAAGCTGAAAATAAAATACCAGAAACAAGAATACTATTTGATGAGATTGTTAATTTGCATGACAAGTATAAAACATCACAACAAACATATGAAAATATTTTATGCAAAAGAAACAAGGAGATTCAACTTGCGGCGGCAAAAATTGTTCTATCATATGAATCAGAAATAACTAAGTGCAATGAAGATATTACTGCTGCTGGGAAAGAATTAAATGATTTTGATAAATTATTTGAAAAATATTCAACATTTGATATAGATTTAATTGGCAAAGCAATACAACAAATTATATCAGTTGTAGAAAATGAAGAATATATGTATGAAAAAGTCACTCATAAATATAAAAGAATAGAGCGTGGCGTTATGGGTGATATTTGTTGGGAGGATTATGAAGACAAAGTAAAAATTATAGTTAGAAAGGATAAACTAGAAAAATGTTACAATAGTTTATATAAGCATACAGATATAATTAATGAATTAGTTCAAGATGGGTTTGCAATAGTATTATGTGAAAAGCATTTCCTTGAAAAAAATATTACATTTTATACTTCAAAAGATGGGAATGTCTCATGTCATATTGATTTTGGTAAATTTAGCTATGTAAAAGAATTTGTGGATGATTTAGTTCAATATAGATTTAAAAATCATCTAGTAAAAATTAATGAAAAAGATATTCTTATCTTTATGAAAAATTTTATAACTGAACATGAGAATATGATTAAGAATATATATATATCTAAATATAGTTCTAACGTGGAAGAAAAGATATTAAATTTAAAATTATAAATTATGGTATAAATACATTTAATTGTTAAAGAAAGTTCATCAAAATTATCTTTTTAACTGAGTCTGTAAATAAATTTGTGTAAATAATAAATCTTTCCATGATAAAATATAAGAAATGGAGAGATTTTTATTATGAAAAAAAATAATAAGGAAAAGAAATATTAAAATTATTACAAGAAAATTACGAAATAGAAACAGCTCAAGATTTATCAAGTGCATTAAATGATATTGTTTAAAGGTTCACATCAGAACTTATAGTTCGTTTTTAATTATATTAAATTTTGCTTGTATTAAATGTTATAATGATTTTGGTGATAATAATGCGTATAGGCGTAGATATAAATAAAACAATCAGAAGCATATAAATTGAAAGAATATCTTAATAATTTATTAGGATATAATTTATATGATTTATTTCCAGAAATAAGAAGAAAATATCTAAACTTGTGATAAAGTAAAAATCAATGGTAGTCTAAATCAAAAGTCTGTACGAACTAATATAGTGATTTTAATTATCAAAAAAAGTTTCAAAAGGCACTATTAAAAAATTAAACCAATAGTATGTGTAACAAAAAAAATAAAATGATAAAATTATTCATGAAAGAAGGGATAATTATGAATCAAGGTAAAGTAGGAAAGTTTATTGCTAAATTACGAAAAGAAAAAAATATGACCCAGGAACAACTTGCAGAAAAAATGGGAGTAAGCATAAATGCAGTCAGCAAATGGGAACGTGGATTAAGTTTTCCAGATATTTCTTTATATAAATCTTTATGTGAAGAATTAGAAATAAGTATTGAAGAGTTAATCAATGGAGAAAGGGACAATAGTGAAGAAGCAAAAGATAGGGCTATATTAAGTACTATTAAGGAGAAAAATAAAACAAAGAAAAAATTAAATTTTGTGTTTTTAGTATCTGTAATAGTTATTATTATTTTAATAATCTTAGTTAGTTTTATTTATAGAAATGGAGAAGATGAGTTAGAAAAGTATTATGAAAGAAATTATCAAATGACATTTGTAGCTCGAGATGTTGAAGCTTTTTTAAGATATAGATATGATGGGAAGTATCCTGATTATTATGGTGGAATGTATATAAGTGATGATGCCCGTAATTTAGTAGTCCAAATTGTAAAAGATAAAATATATCAAGCAGGGACTATGGATTTCTATTATTATAATGAATTGTTTACAATTGATGATTCTATTAAGGTGGAATATGTGAAAAATTCTTATAATGAACTTGAAGAAGTTTTTAATAAAATAAATGATTATTTAACTTCTAATCAACCTCCAAAAAATTTTAATTCAGTAGGTATTGATATTTATAAAAATAGTATAGTTGTTAATTATGTTGAAATAAATGAGGAAGTAAAAAAAGAATTTAAAGAGAAAATAATTGATTCAGATTTAGTTATTTTTGAAGCAGGAATTAAAAATATTAATCTTGGTAATAAATGTCTGAATTATCCAGAGGATGTTGGGTCAGATGTATTAATGAATTCTGGTAATCTATTAATAAGTATAAATATTGGTAATAAAAATTATATACCTGTATCATTAAATGTTTATGATAATGGTACATATGAATTATTTACCTCCTACAAAGATTGTGAACCTGGTAGAATATGTATATCAATGTTAAAATATACAAAGTCGGTAAAAGGTACATATAGCTATGATATTGAAAAAATTCTAAATTCTAGTACTAATGCCAATGATAAGGTATATGATATGAATGATTTACCGGAATATGAAATATATCTTGGTGAAAAATATATGAAACAATATAATTCTTTAATGCTTACTGTTGAGAAAGGCAAAAAAAATAAGTACCTTGATGAATTTCTCGAATCAATAAATGTCGATTTATCTAAATGTGCAAAACCAGAATATTAATAATAGGCATAGATGCATTATAGAACGCAAATTATGAAATTAAAAATTTCAAATATTCCTTTCTTGTGTTATAATTGAATTGATGAATAGTAATTTATTAAAAAGGAGAAATAATTATGAAAAGAACAATATTAACAATTTTAATCTGTGGTTTTTTGATGATAGGATTAACAGGATGTGGGAATACTTTAACTAAAAAAGATAATGTAAAAATTAGAGAGGTTGAAACTAAATCAATTACATATACTGATTTTGATAATGGATTATTTAAAATGAAAGTTCCAAAAGGATGGAAAGTTGATGCAATTGGAGATTATATTCACTATACAATCAAAGTATATGATCCACAAAGACCAAGTTATCAGTTTTTCTTTAATTTAAAAACTGAAGGATATAACAAATCTGAAGAAGCAAAAGCATTTCAACAAAGATATTACCCAAATGATATATTTGCAAAAAATCCAGTAATAGCAGATAAAACTACAGAAGGATTTTATAAAATATTTAATGAACTTGGATCATTAAATAATACAAGTTCATTTAAATTTCCAAGCTTAACGGACTTTACGGTTATTGAAAATTTAGGTACTGGAGTTTTAGGTGGAGATATATTAAGGGCATCATTCAAGGATGAAAACGGAGAAGATGCAGAAGGCTTATTTACTGCCTATGTATATGATGCTGGTCCATATTATGTTTTTGATAGTATAACTACTGGTAAGCAAATAGATATATATTTTTTAAGTGTTTATGATACTATTTTTATCACAGCACCAAAGGATGAATTCATAAATTGGGAGGAGCCTCTAAATACTATTGCTTCTTCTTTAGAATTTACAGATGCTTTTATAAGTGGTTTTAATATTGAACAAGATGCAGTAATGAGAAACTTTCAAAACATTAGAACTATATGCAATCAAATAACAGATGGTATTATGGACTCTTGGGAAAAAAGAAGTGCTAGTTATGACATAATGAATCAAAAACAAAGTGATGCAACTCTTGGATATGAAAGAGTATATGATATAGATACTGGTGACATATATAAAGCATATAATGGATTTACAGATGATTATGATGGTGAAAAGTATAAATCCATAACAGATGATATGTATGTAAAAGGAATCAGTGGATATATTGAAAAATAGTTTAATGATAAGTAGGATATTTGAAATGAAAATAAAAGTATTCTATAAATAACATTAAAAGAAGAAAACACTATCAAATAAAGGTAGTGTTTTTGTATACAATTAAATTCATTTAATTTATTACAATGATATAAATAAAACATAATTTTGCAAAATTATATGGTTTTTACATAATATTTATATGAAGAGGTAATATATGAATGATGGATTAAAAAAATCTAATTGTAGTTCAAATTATGAAAAAGCAAAAAAGAAAATAGAAGAAGCAAATAAAAATATTAAATTTTGTCATATTCAAGGACCAACAGGTCCTAAAGGTGAGAATGGAGAAAAAGGACCAATTGGACCGGTTGGACCAACACCAACAATTTCCTATGCTATGAGATATTCTATATCAAATCAACAAGCACTACAATTACAACAAGATGTTGACACAATTATCCCATTAGAAGAAACGGGTTCAGCATTTAATGCAAGTTATGATACAGCTACTTCAATTGATGTAAAAGAAAGTGCATTTTATCAAATTTCTTATTATCTTAGTGGAACTTTGCAACAAGATGGTAATTTAAAAATAAATGTAATGAGTAATAATGTATTATTAGCAGGAAGTAGTATTGGTGTAAATTGGAGTGCAAACACATTAATTAAATAATGTTAGTAATACAATTATTGCAGCACTGGTTGAAGGAGATGTCGTAACCTTAAACGTTAGCTCACCACAGGCAGCCACCTTAACACTTGGCGCTAATATAAATGCTGTACTAAGCATTACAAAAATACATTAAGTTAAATCAAAATAATTAACATATATACAATTATTGTTTTATTTGTTATAATATTTGTATGGAAGATGTGATTAATTATGAAAATAAAAAAAATTAGTATATGCATATTTTTAGTAGTACTCACCCTTATAATTACTACTTTGCTATTATTTAATAATAAAAATGGTAAAAAAGAAAAAGATTTTAGTTATACACCTATTATGTATAAAGTATGTGATGATAATAATTGTAATTATTTAGTTGGATCAATGCACCTAGGTGATGAAAAAATCGAAAAATTTAATAGTATTGTATTAGAAGCTTACAATGATAGTGATGCTCTTGCTGTGGAAGTTGACACAACAGATGCTAAAATAGATGAAAAAATGTTTTTAATTTCTGATAATAAAACATTGGACGACTACATATCAGAATCTTTAAAAGAAAAACTTGAACAATTTTCACAAAATCATCTATTTTTTCCTTATGAACAATATAAAAAATATATACCAGGATTTATTATAGATGTAATTTCTCTTTTACCATATATAGAAAATGGAATGTTGAATGAAGGTGTTGATTCTTATTTTTTAAAACTTGCTCATAATGAGAATAAGGAAATCATTTCGATTGAAACACTTGAATCCCAGTTAGCATTTTTTACAGATTATTCAGATGAATTATATATTAAAATGCTTGAAGAGAATATTGATAATTATGATAAATTAAAAGAATTATCAATGGAACTATATAGAGTATATTTAACAGGAGACCCAGAAAAGATTGTTAATATTTTAAATGAGGAACAGACGGAAGAAAATATGACAGAAGAAGAAATAATATATAACAATGCTATGCTTCAAGATAGAAATGTTGTTATGGCAAACGCTATTGAATCATACCTTAAAAACGATAAAAATGTTTTTGTAGTAGTAGGTGCCGCCCATGTTGTAGGCAAAAGCGGTATTATTGATATTCTTGATAATAAAGGTTATAAAATAAGTTTAATCAAATAAATAGTATCACTTGATACTTTTTTTCTTGTTTTGTATTTTTATTTGTGATAGAATAGTACTCATTTGAGGTGTTGCTAAGATGAATAAAAGTTTGTCAGATTTAAAATCATATAACTATGGTTGTCATAGTGAAGGAAATTTGTTTTATTGTAAAAATAGAATGTATAAGATTTTTAAAACAGATAATGAGAGAATTATCGAAAACAAACAAAATAAAATAGATTGTCTACTTACTCAAAATAAATTAGAAAATGTAGTTATGCCTGATAAAAAAATATATAGGAATGGTAAATTTATAGGTTATGAAATGGAATATATGACAGATATGGTTCCACTTTATGATTTGTATGTTTTTAGAAAGAATTTAGGAGAAATTATAAACTTATTTTATAGGATAAGCTTAGCATTAAGAGATATTCATAATGATGATAGAAATATTATTGTTAGTGATTTAAATGATGCAAATATAATAATTGATAGAAACTTAGATTTTAGAATCGTTGATTTTGATAGCGTACAAATTGGTAAATATGCAGCTGATACAATATATAAAAAAGTTTATACATATTATTTAAAAAGAAAAGAATTAAATTTTGTTCTTAGTAAAAATATGGATAAATTATCACTAATATTTGTTTTTTTATCAATTATAGGTATAAGAGATATTGATGATATAAATATAGAAGAATATGATAATTTGTTTTTGAAAGGTAAAACACTTGAAAACTTGAGGGATATTATACTTGATTTAAAAGATGTTCAAACTGTTTTAAATGAGTTACCATATTTTGATGAATTAGTTTTCACACATGATTTTGATAATAAAATATTAGTTAAAAAGGAGATATAGTATGAAAGAAAAACTTGAAAATTTAAAAGAAACAATTGTTAAAATGAATGAGGAAAAAGCAATGTCAAATGAATCTATTATGTTAGAATATTATCGTAGATTTCATAAAAGTAATAGTCATAAAATACAAAAAGTAATAAAATTGAATCATTTTAAACACTAGTTTTTTATGAATTAATATGTTAAAATGATTATGGAGGCTATATGAAAAAGGTAAGTAAAAAGGAAATAATTAGTGCAGGAAATAAAACAATAGGAGAATTTAAACAATTTATTGCAAGAGGAAATGTTATAGATCTTGCAGTTGGTGTAATAATAGGTGGAGCATTCGGAAAAATTGTTTCATCAGTTGTAGATGATATTTTAATGCCATTAATTGGAATGATAATAGGTGGACTTGATTTTTCTAATTTAAGTATTAAGGTTGGAGAGGCTACTATTAAATATGGTAATTTTATCCAAAATATAATAGATTTTTTGATAGTTGCTCTTTGTGTCTTTTTCTTGGTTAAGATTGTCAACAAAATTACCAAAAAGAAAGAAAACATCAAAGAAGAGACTGCTACTCAAAATGTAAAGTCTGAAGATATAGTTTTACTTGAAGAAATTAGAGATATATTAAAAAATAATAGTAAAAGAAAAAATAATTAAATATTTCTAACTATTTGTTTAAAGTATGTAATATACTATATTACATATTTTTTATATATCAGGAAAGAACAGAAATAATTAAATCTATTGACACTCGTATATAGGTACAATATAATTGATATTACCAAGATGGTGATAACTCTGATAATAAGTGCATATTATTAAGCATGTAGAAAAAGGTGATAAAATGATATATATTAATAATGAATATAAAAATGGATTAAAAGATTGCTGTTTTGTTTTTGATTTTGATAGGACTATTACTTCCAGTAATAGTGTAACTTCTTGGAAAGCAATTGAAATAAGTGAGAAAATTGGTAAAGATTATATTGTTAATAGTGATAATCTATATAAAATTTATCGTGAAATTGAGATTAATTACAATTTAGATTTTAATTATAGAAGAAAGAAAATGCTAGAATGGGTAAAAAAGCAAATTCTTGCTCTTAATAAGTATAATATTAGTGAAGAAACATTTGATGCTGTAATAAATCAAAAAGGGGTTATAGATTTTAAAAAAGGCATCTACGAATTATTTAGTTTTGCAAATAAAAACAATATACCAATAATCATTGTATCAGCAGGAGTTGGAAATATTATAAAAAATTCTTTATATCAAAAAGGATATTTATTAGATAATATTTATATTTTTTCTAATAATATTATTTATGAAGATAGTTTATTTAAAATAGATGGTCCTATTATAACTAGTATGGAAAAAGAAAGTATTTTTCTTCCAGATCATCTAAAGTGTTTTAGAAACCTGTTAGTTTTTGGTGATCAAATTGAAGATATAAATGTATCAAAGAATTTCTGTTATGAAAATCTTTATTCTATAGGTTTTCTGACAGATGATACTGGCAGTAAAAAAGATACATATATGCAATATTTTGATGCTGTTTGTACAGATGATGAAGATTATCATAATATATTAAATATGTTATTTAATATGGAGGAAGTATATGAAAATAAAAGCAATCAAAAAACAAAAAAATGGAAAATATAAATTAGAGTTAGAAGATAAATCATCTATTAATATATATGGTGATGTTATTTTAAATAATGATATATTATATGAAAAAGAAATTAATGATAAATTATTAGAAACAATAAATAAACAAAATAGTTTTTTTGAAATATATGATAAATTAGTGAAAGATATTAGTAAGAAGTTTAAAACAGAGTATGAAGTAAGAAAAAAGCTTATAGATTATAATTTACCAGATATAAATATAGATAGTATAATTAACAAACTTAAAAATAATGGTTTAATCAATGATGAAAGGTATGCAAAATCGTATATCCATGATAGGCTTAAATTTTCAAATGATGGTCCTTATAAAATAAAGATAGAATTAGAAAAGAAAAATGTGGATTCTAGTATAATTGAAAAAGAATTAAGTTTAATTGAACATAGTATCTACGATGAAAAAATTAAAAATTATGTTTCAAAAAAAACATCTAATAACCATAAATATTCAACAAATATGTTAAAGAAAAAAATAAGCAATGAATTATATCTTCTAGGCTATGATAGTTTTAATATAGATGATTATATAACTTGTGATGATGATATATCTTTAACACATGAATTTAACAAATTATATGTAAAATATGCTTCAAAATATGATGAAGCTAAATTAAAAGAGGTAATAACTAGAAAGTTATTGCAAAAGGGTTTTTTTAGAGAAGATATAGCAGAAAAGTGGGAAAAAAGAGAAATTTCATAAAATTCTCTTTTTTTTTTAGTTATTATATAGTATAATTACTATAAGACTATAGGAGATGATATGGTGAAGCATATTTATACTAGTGTTGATATTGGTTCGGATACAATTAAAATAGTTGTTTTTGAATTATGTAAGAATAAGCTCAATTTACTAGCGGCTTCTTCAACAAAAACTAGAGGTGTAAAAAAAGGTTTGATTGTTGATTTTGAAGAAGCAGCATTTTCTTTAAAGAAAGCATTTTCTGATGTTGAAGATATGCTTGGAGTAAAAATTAAAAAAGTTATTGCTTCAGTTCCAAGTTATTTTTCTGACTATATCAAAATAGAAGAAAGCATTGATATCAACAATGACGAAGGAATCGTAACTAGCAAAGAAATAAATGATTTATTTCAAAAATGTGTTCATTCTACTTTAGCCCCTAATAGAGAGATGGTGACAATTGTACCTATTGATTTCAGAGTTGATGATGGAGATATGGTAAGTAATCCAAGAGGATTAAGTGGCAATACATTAGCAACTAGAGTAATAATGGTTACAACACCAACAAAGAATATTTATTCTGTTGCTAACTTGATAGAACATCTTGGAGTTGAAGTGGTTGACATTTCATTAAATGGTATTGGAGATATTTATACATTTAAAAATGCTGATATGGAAAGCAGTGTAGGTGCAATTGTAAATATAGGTTCTGAAATAACTTCAGTTACTTTATATAATAAATGTATTGCTGTTAAAAATGCAATTATTCAGTATGGTGGTAAAAGTATTGAAAATGATATTTCATATATGTATAAAGTTGATGCAAATGTAGCTCGAGATTTAAAAGAAAATTTTGCTGTTGCTCATAAAAAAGGTGCAAGTGCAAATGAGTTTAGAGAAGTTGTTGATATTTATGGAAATACAAAGAAAATTAATCAATTTGAAATATCAGAAATTGTTATGTCAAGAATTGAACAAATAATGTTACTTGTAAAAGAACAAATTAACATCTTAACAAATCGTGAAATTAAGTATATAATATTAACAGGTGGTACAAGCAATATGCCACATATTAAGGCTGTAGCAAATGAAATTTTAGGTGATACAATAGTTGGTAATATTAGAGTCATAGGTGTTCGAAATAATAAATATTCATCTGCTATAGGTAATATTATTTATTTTATAAATAAATTAAAATTAAAAGGAAATAATTATTCAATGATGACTAGGGATGATGAAAATGAATTATCATCTACAAAAAGAGGTCATGCTAATTCTAATGAAACAATGTTAGGTAAAGTATTTGGATATTTTTTTGGTGAATAAGGAGGATATGTATGTTTGAATTAGAAATGGATCAATTAGCAAAAATTAAAGTAATTGGTGTAGGTGGCGGTGGATGTAATGCCGTTAATAGGATGATTGAATCTGGAGTTAAAGGAGTGGATTTCATTGTTGCCAATACTGATTTGCAAGTATTAAATTCATCGCTTGCACCAGTAAAAATCCAAATAGGGACTGCACTTACTAATGGTTTAGGTGCAGGTGCTAATCCTAATGTTGGTAAAGAAGCGGCTCTTGAGTCAAAAAATGAAATTGAACAAGCCTTAGAAGGTGCTGATATGGTATTTGTTACCTGTGGTATGGGTGGGGGAACTGGTACAGGTGCCTCTCCTGTTATTGCTCAAATTGCTCAGGAGATGGGTGCATTGACAGTTGGAATTGTTACTAAACCATTTTCTTTTGAAGGTAAAAAAAGAATGGAACAAGCTATAAGTGGGCTTGAAGAATTAAAGAAACATGTTGATACTTTAATTGTTATACCAAATGATCGTTTGAGAGATTTAATTGATAAGACAACACCACTTCTAGAATCTTTTAAAGAAGTAGATAATGTACTAAGAAGAGGTGTTCAATCAATTTCTGATTTAATTGCTGTTGCTGGACTTATTAACTTGGACTTTGCAGATGTTAAAGCTGTAATGCAAAAAAGAGGTAATGCTCTTATCGGTATAGGTATTGGCGTAGGAGAAACTAGGGCTGCCGATGCAGCTAAACAAGCTGTTGAAAGTCCTCTTCTTGAAACTAGCATTAGTGGAGCAACAGATGCCATTATAAATGTAACAGGTGGTTCTAATTTAACTTTATTTGAAGTAGAAGAAGCTGCTGAAATTATTCGTACATCTGCTAATACTGATATGAATACTATTTTTGGAGCTGTTATAAATGAAAATTTAAATGACGAAATAATCGTTACCGTTATTGCTACTGGTTTTGATGATAATACAGAGCCTGTTTATCAATCTTATGGTAAAAGAGAACAATATAAAGCAGAACCAGTTATAGATGATAATAATGGTGATAGTTCAGATGATGATGATATTCCTGCATTTTTAAGAAAAAGAGGATTTTAAAAAAAATTTAGTTGAAACTAAAAACTGACACAAATTTATGTGTCAGTTTTTTATACTATATTAGGTGATAAAAATGAAAATATATTTAGATATGGTATTAATAATAAATTTTATATTTGATTTTTTATTATTACTTAGTGTTTCCCTAATCCTGAAAAGAAATACAAAAGTAAATAGAATTATTTTAGGAGCATTTATTGGAAGTTTTACTATATTATGTTTATTTATTAAGATGACATCATTTACTTTATTTTGTTTTAAGGTAATTATTAGTATTTTTATGATTCTTGTTTCATTTGGGTATAGAGACATAAAATATACAATAAAAAACATTCTCTATTTATATTTATTAGGGATTGTATTAGGAGGCTTTTTATATTTTTTGAATATTCAGTTTTCATATAAAAACAATGGAATTATTTTTTATCACAATGGATTAAGTATAAATATTGTTTTTTTAATCATAGTATCACCAATTATTTTATATATTTATATTAAACAATATAAATTGTTAAAGGTAAACTATAACCAATATTATAAATTAAATTTATATCTAAATGAAAATGAAGTTTTAAATCTTAATGCATTTTTGGATACAGGTAATAAACTTGTAGATCCTTATAAAAAAAGAACAATTATATTACTTGATAAAAGAAAAATATTATTTGATATAAATGAATTTAAAATGGTTTTAGTTCCATATAAAACTGTAAATGGAGATGGTTTATTAAAATGTATAAAAGTGAAAAAAGTAGATATAGATGGAATAGGTATAAAAACTAATTTTTTAGTAGGCTTATTAGATTTTAATATTAGTATAGATGGAGTAGATTGTATTATTAATAATAAATTATTGGAGGAATAATATGTTAAAAAATTTGATTAGAAAGATTTTAGAATTTTTTCATTTTGACAAAGATATCTTCTTTGTCGGAAGTACAGATAAATTACCTGAACCTTTGTCAAGAGAAGAAGAATATAGACTTGTAGATGCTGCAACTAATGGTGATGAAACGGCCAGAAACAAGTTAATTGAGCATAATCTTAGGTTGGTAGTATTCTTATCTAAAAAATATGAAAATACAGGACTTGATTTGGAAGATTTAGTTAGTATTGGAAGTATTGGCTTAATAAAAGGTATAAACACATATAAATTGGATAAAAATATTAAATTAGCTACATATGCATCTAGGTGTATTGATAATGAAATTCTTATGTATTTGAGAAAAAACAAAAGAAGAAAAGGTGAGGTTAGTTTTGAAGATAATTTAAGTTATGATGCAGAGGGTAATGAACTTAGACTTGAGGATATATTAGGGACAGAATCAGATATTGTAACAAAAGGAATTGAGGAAGAAACGAACAAGGGACTTCTGTATAAAGAAATCAATAAATTAAATGATAGAGATAAGCAAATAATGGTACTAAGATATGGATTATATAATTATGATGAGATGACACAAAAAGATGTTGCAAGTTTACTTGGTATCAGTCAATCATATATATCACGAATTGAAAAGAAAGTTATTAGAAGATTAAAAAGTGTAGTCAAGTAAAGAAAAAGAATCTACTTCTTTTTTTTTGCAATTTAAAATGATATAATTAGTTATAATGAGGTGTTAAGTATGGCAAAAATAAAAGTTATGGATGAATTGCTGGCTAATAAAATAGCAGCAGGTGAGGTAGTTGAGAGGTGTGCATCAGTTGTTAAGGAACTTACCGAAAATAGTATAGATGCTAAAAGTACAGAAATTAAAATTGAGTTAATAGATGCTGGAACTAGAGAAATTAAAATAACTGATAATGGTTGTGGTATGTCTGAAGAAGATGCTAAATTGTCTTTTTGCAGGCATGCTACTAGTAAATTATTATCTGAAGATGATTTATTTCATATAAATACTTTAGGTTTTAGGGGTGAAGCACTTGCTTCTATAGCTAGTGTCAGTGAAATTGAATTAAAAACATCTGAAGGAAATATGGGTACTATTATTAAAATAAATGGTGGAAAAATTGAAAGTGTTGAAAGAGGAGATTTAAGAAAAGGTACTATAATTTCCGTTAGGAATTTATTTTATAATACCCCAGCTAGACTTAAACATTTAAAGAGTTTATATGCTGAATTAGCTTATATAACTGAATATATTAATAAATTAGCACTTTCTCATCCAGAAATCAGATTTACATTATCTAATAATGGAAATGTTATTCTAAAAACAGATGGGACTAATAACTTATTAAAAACAATTTCATGTATATATGGTATTGATGTTGTAAAAAAGATGATTGAAGTAAAGGCTGAAGATAGTGACTATATAATTAGTGGTTATATTACACTTCCAGAAGTACATAGAGCTAGTAGAAATCATATTATTACTTTAGTTAATGGAAGAATTGTAAAGAACATTGATTTAAACAGAGTAATAAACGATAGTTATCATTCATATAAACCTGATAATAGATATCCTATAGTAGTTTTAAATATAAACTTAGATCCAAGTTTAGTAGATGTAAATGTTCACCCAACTAAAATGGATATAAAATTTAGTAAATTTGAGGAATTAACATTACTAATAAGTAATATGATTAAAAAGGCTCTTGATAAAAAAATTTTAATCCCAGAAGTTAGTATGGAAGTTGTAAGTGAAGGTGTTGAAGAATATCCTATTTATGATACAAAACCCTCTATTACTAAAAGTATAGATGAGATAGATTTTAATCAAGATAAAACTAAAGAGGTAAAATCTGATAAGGATAAATATGAGAAAGTCACATTAAACTTAGAAAGAGTAAGTGACCAGGAAACTGTATACGAAAATATAAAAAAGGCTGATGATAAAGAGGATATACCAGAACTATATCCGGTGGGTTTAGTACATGGAACTTATATCATTTGTCAAAATGAAAAAGGAATGTATTTAATTGATCAGCACGCTGCTAAAGAAAGAATTAATTATGAAGTTTGTAGTGAAAAATTATCTAATCCTTCTAAAGTAATGATTCAAATGCTTTTTCCTTTGACAATCGAATATACAAGCACTGAATTTCTAATTATAAAAGAAAATTTTGAATTTTTGAAGAATATGGGCTTTACTATAGAAGAATTTGGTTTAAATTCTATTATTGTCAAAGAACATCCTACATGGCTTCCAAAGGGTTATGAAGATGAAGCAATAAAGAAAATATTAGATTTAGTTATTCAAAAAGAAAAAGATTTTGATATAGCAAAATTTAATGATAAAGTAGCAGCAACGATGGCTTGTAAAATGTCAATAAAAGCAAATGAAAACATTACAATGGAAGAAATGGAAAATTTAATTAGTGATTTACGTAAATGCCATAATCCCTATAATTGTCCTCATGGAAGACCTACAATTATTTTTTATTCTAATTATGATCTTGAAAGGCTATTTAAGAGAAGTGGTTTTGATCAAAAATTATAGATTGGAGAACTGTATTTATGAAGGTAAGTGTGATTATTCCTGTATATAACGCTGAAAGTAGTATAAAAAAATGTCTTGATTCTATTATTAATCAAACATTAGATAAAATAGAGATAATTGTAATTAATGATGGCAGTACCGATAATACAAGAAAAATTCTTAAGGAATATAATAAAAATCCTAATATTACTATTATAAATAAACATAATGAAGGTATTGGAAAATCAAGAAATATAGGTATTTCAAAAGCAAGTGGTGAATATATTACATTTGTAGATAGTGATGATTATATAGACAAAGAAATGTTTGAAAAATTTTATAAATATGCTAAGAAGAATGATATGGATTTAGTTACAGGAACTTATTATAAAGATTTAAATGGAAATATAACTGAATTTAAAGGTAGTAAATTTAAAATAGGAAATGTTAAAACCAATCCTAAAATATTATTTTTAATTGAATATGGTCCATGTGCTAAGTTTTTTAGAAGAGAGATGCTAATTAAAAATAATATTTATTTTGAAGAAAATATAAAGTATGAGGATTTTCCATTTGTAGCAAAAGCTTTATTAAAGAGTAACTTAATAGGTAGAATTGAAAAACCATATTATTATTATGTTATTCATGGCAATAGTGAAACTACAACAATGGACTATAGAGTATTTGATATTTTAATTAACTTAAAAACCATAATGAATTATTATAAAAAAGAGTATTACCTAAAAGAAGAGTTAAATTTTTTGATAATTGATAAAACTACCAATTATATGCTTCAACAAAGAATCCAAAAAAGTAGTAGGGTTAGAAAAGAATTTATAACTAAGGGGTATGAATTTTTAGAAGAGAATATTCCTTCTTGGAAAAAAAATTCCTATTATATTAAAACTAATTTCTTAAAAAGATTTATCAAAAATAATAAATTTATTTTAGAGGTATATTGCTATCTATATGCAAAGTTTAAAAGAATATAGTATAAGAAGGATTTCCTATAATGAATTAGAAGTTTATACCCTTAAAATGGTAGAGGCATTTAGTTGTAAGTGTTTATATAAAGATTGTTTGAAACATAATATTGTTAGTTTTGAAAAAGGTAATATTTTTTTAGGTGCATGGTTTCAAGACAAAAAAAATCTAGTTGGTGGAATTTCCTTTGAGTCTAAACCTTTGTTTGAAAAGAAAATATATATTGAAAATTTATTTGTAGTAAGAGAGTATAGACATAATTCATTAGCAACCAATCTTTTAGATTATATTAGTTTAAACAAAGAAAATTTATTTGAAGATAATGATTTGTATCTGCACCTATTTTGTGAGGAATCGTTAAAAAAATTTTATGAGAAAAATAAATTTAACATAGTTAATCAGTATGAAGAAAATTCTATAAAAATTTTAGAAATGATACATAAAATGTAAAATTTAAATAATTTATGTCAATAACTTTTGAAAATGTCTCAAAATAAATTAAACATAAGCGTTAAGCATATACATGGTTTGTATGTGCTTTTTTTAATTGATTTTTAAAAGAAGTAGATTTCCATGGATGTGACATAGGTGGAATATATATTCTTTTTTCTTTTT